>JBIOYR010000099.1:0-16230 GCA_044870245.1 Aestuariivirgaceae bacterium
GGGTGACAATGTGACGATGACGGTCGAGCTGATCACGCCGATTGCCATGGAGGAGAAGCTGCGCTTCGCCATCCGCGAAGGCGGCCGAACCGTCGGCGCCGGCGTCGTCGCCTCGATCATCGAATAGGAAAAATATTGGTCGGGGAGGCACTTGGCCTTGCCCGGCCGGTACAGGGGTATAGCTCAGTTGGTAGAGCGGCGGTCTCCAAAACCGCAGGTCGGGGGTTCGAGCCCCTCTGCCCCTGCCAGGTCAATGTGAATGCGGCCGCTGCCCGTGGGGCAGGCCGGACGGAATGGAATGATGGCTCGGACCAACCCATTAGAGTTCATGCAGCAGGTTCGCCAGGAGGCCGCCAAGGTGACGTGGCCGACCCGCCGCGAAACCATGATCACCACCACCATGGTGATGATCATGGTGGCGGTGTCCTCCGTCTTCTTTCTGGTGGTCGACGCCGGCCTTCACTGGCTTGTCGAGCGCCTGCTCGTGTTGAACTTCTGAGGGCGGGCGGCATGACCAAAAGGTGGTATATCGTTCACGCCTACTCGAATTTCGAGAACAAGGTGGCGGACTCGATCAAGGAGCAGGCGACCGCCAAGGGGCTGAGCGAGCTGTTCGAGCAGGTTCTCGTCCCCACCGAAGAGGTGGTCGAGATGCGTCGCGGCCGCAAAGTGACCAGCGAGCGACGATTTTTTCCCGGATATGTCCTGGTAAAGATGGAAATGACCGATGAGGCATACCATCTGATCAAGAACACCCCAAAGGTCACCGGCTTTCTCGGATCGGACAACAAACCAATTCCGATCACCGAGGCCGAGGCAACGCGCATTCTCCACCAGGTTCAGGAGGGCGTGGAGCGGCCGCGCCCGTCGATCTCCTTCGAGATCGGCGAGCAGGTCAGGGTGGCTGACGGGCCCTTTGCCTCCTTCAACGGTCTCGTCGAGGAGGTCGATGAGGAGCGTTCGCGTCTCAAGGTGGCGGTCTCGATCTTCGGCCGGCCGACTCCGGTCGAGCTGGAGTTCGGCCAGGTCGAGAAGGTTTAGTTCTGGAAGTCGGGTGGGAGGCCGCGACCCGGCCGGACCACTAACCTCAAACGCCTGCGCTTAGCAGGGAGGGAAGCATGGCAAAGAAGATAACGGGTTACATCACGTTGCAGGTCAAGGCCGGTCAGGCCAATCCGTCGCCGCCGATCGGGCCGGCGCTCGGGCAGCGCGGCCTCAACATCATGATGTTCTGCAAGGAGTTCAATGCGGCGACCCAGAGCATGGAGCCGGGCGCGCCGGTGACCGTGCTGATCACGGTCTACGGGGACAAATCCTTCAGCTTCCAGATCAAGACGCCGCCGGCGTCTTACCTGCTACGTAAGGCGGCAGGCGTCGAGAAGGGCTCCAAGGAGCCGGGGCGCGGCGGCTTCATCGGCAAGGTCACCAAGGCGCAGGTGCGCGAAATCGCCGAGAAGAAGATGGTGGACCTGAACGCCCGGGACCTCGATGCGGCGTCCAGGATCATTGCCGGGTCGGCCCGCGCCATGGGCCTCGAAGTGGTGGAGTGAGTCATGTCGAAGATTTCGAAAAGGTTGGCAAAGACTCGCGAAGGCCTTGATCCGGCAAAGTCCTACGAGCTGGCCGAGGCGCTGAAGATGATCAAGCAGCGCGCCGTAGCCAAGTTCGACGAGACGATCGAGGTTGCGCTCAATCTCGGGGTTGATCCGCGCCATGCCGACCAGATGGTGCGCGGCGTGTGCAACCTGCCGAACGGCACCGGCCGCAAGGTGCGGGTCGCGGTCTTCGCCAAGGGCGGCAAGGCGGAGGAGGCCAAGAAGGCCGGGGCGGATATTGTCGGGGCGGAGGACCTGGTCGAAACCGTCCAGAAGGGCACGATCGAGTTCGATCGGGCGATTGCCACGCCCGACATGATGCCGCTGGTCGGCCGGCTTGGAAAGGTGCTCGGACCGCGCGGGTTGATGCCCAATCCCAAGGTCGGCACGGTGACGCCCGATGTCGCAGGAGCCGTGAAGGCCGCCAAGGGCGGCGCGGTCGAGTTCAAGGTGGAGAAGGCCGGGATCGTCCATGCCGGGGTCGGCAAGGCGAGCTTCACCGAGGATGCTCTGGCCGGCAATATCCGCGCCTTTGTCGATGCCGTGGTCAAGGCCAAGCCCACGGGTGCGAAAGGGACCTATCTGAAAAGGGTGTCGTTGAGCTCGACCATGGGCCCCGGCATCAAGCTCGATCTCGCGACGGTCGTCCCGGGAAGTCAGAGCTGAAGTGGAATTCCGGTCGCGGCGGTCATCGCCGGGGCCGGTCGCCTGCCCGCGCGGTGCGGTTGAGCCGGGCGGCAGGTGAAACTCCTGTCCGAGATTGCAGGCGCGGCGCCCTCGGGCACCGCTTAAAACGCCAGCCTGCATGAGATGGGTGTCAGAACGAGTCTCGGATGGCGATTGCGGTCGCCTTTCGGGATGCGGTTTGAACCTCAGAAGACCTGGGTTCCGGCAGTGCCGGTTGCCCCGGGGACAGGCAGTCGAGTGCCGCTGGAAATGGCGCCGCCCCTGCCTGATGGCGAGGCGCGGTTTGCGGGTCCGGCGGTTGGTCCAGCGGGTCCTCTTTCGAGAGGGCCCAAATTGGAGAGAGCAAGTGGAGAGAGCTGAAAAAGTAGAGCTCGTCGCGTCGCTCAACGCGGTTTTCAAGACCACCGGCTCGGTCGTGGTGAGCCACAATCTCGGCTTGACGGTCGCCCAGGTGAACGACCTGCGCGGGCGGATGGCCAAGGCTGGCGCGACCGTGAAGGTGGCCAAGAACCGCCTGGCGAAGCTTGCTCTTGACGGGACACCCGCGAGGGAGATGGCGGACCTGTTCACGGGTCCGACCATGGTGGCCTATGCCGCCGATCCGGTCGCGGCGCCGAAGGTGGCCACGGAGTTTGCCAGGCAGAACGAGAAATTCGTCGTTCTGGGCGGCACCCTCGGTGGATCGCGCCTCGACGCGCAGGGTGTCAAGGCCTTGGCAGACCTGCCGTCGCTCGATGAATTGCGGGCGCGGCTGATTGGCATGATCCAGACCCCGGCAACCCGCCTCGCGGTGGTGCTGCAGGCGCCTGGCAGCCAGATCGCAAGGGTGCTCAAGGCCTATGCCGACAAGAACGAGGCTTCGGCCAATGCTCCGGCCGCGTGACGGTCAAGAAGTGAAACCTGGTTCAAACCCAATCGAAAGAGTGAGAAATGGCTGATCTGAGCAAGATTGTCGATGAGCTGTCGAGCCTGACCGTCCTCGAGGCGGCCGAGCTGTCCAAGCTGCTGGAGGAGAAGTGGGGCGTGTCGGCGGCGGCACCGGTGGCGGTGGCGGCTGCCGGGCCGGCAGCGGCGGCGGCGGCGCCGGTCGAGGAGAAGACCGAGTTCGACGTGATTCTGGCCAAGACGGGCGAAAAGAAGATCGAGGTGATCAAGGAAGTCCGGGCGATCACCGGCCTCGGCCTCAAGGAGGCGAAGGATCTGGTCGAAGGAGCTCCCAAGCCGGTCAAGGAAGCCATCGCCAAAAAGGATGCCGAGGAGATCAAGAAGAAGCTCGAGGCGGTGGGCGCCACTGTCGAGCTCAAGTAAACGTGATTTGCGTTCCGGGGCAATCAGGGGTTTCCCCTGCCGCCCCGGAGCGTCACTGACTACGAACTTCTTTCAGACGGTTTTCCCCGGGCCCCAAAGGGGCTCGTGGCAAGCCGTCGCCATGGTTTGACTACTACCCCATACGAAGGAAACGTGATGACGCAGACGTTCATCGGCCGCAAGCGGGTTCGCAAATTCTTCGGGCACATCGCCGAAGTCGCTGAAATGCCGAATTTGATCGAGGTTCAGAAGGAGTCCTATGACCAGTTTCTGCAGATGACCGAGCCGACCGGCGGCCGCGCCAATGAGGGACTGCAAGCCGTGTTCAAGTCGGTGTTCCCGATCAGCGATTTTACCGGCCAGGCGATGCTGGAGTTCGTCCGATACGAGTTCGAGCCGCCGAAATACGACGTAGACGAGTGCCAGCAGCGGGGGATGACCTATGCCGCGCCGCTGAAGGTGACGCTGCGCCTGATCGTATTCGAGATCGACCAGGAGACCGGCGCCAAATCTGTCAAGGATATCAAGGAGCAGGACGTCTATATGGGCGACATGCCGCTGATGACGAAGAACGGCACGTTCGTCGTCAACGGCACCGAACGGGTGATCGTGTCGCAGATGCACCGCTCGCCGGGGGTGTTCTTCGACCACGACAAGGGCAAGACCCACTCTTCGGGCAAGCTCCTGTTCGCCGCCCGCATAATCCCGTATCGCGGCTCCTGGCTCGATTTCGAGTTCGATGCCAAGGACCTGATCTATGTCCGCATCGATCGGCGGCGCAAGCTGCCCGTCACCACCCTGCTTTATGCCCTGGGGCTCGACGGCGAGCAGATCCTGCACCAGTTCTACAACCGCGTGACCTATACGATGGCGAAAGAGGGCGGCTGGCGCACCGCCTTCGATCCGCAGCGCTATCGCGGCATGAAGCCGACCGCCGACCTGATCGATGCCAAGACCGGGCAGGTGGTGGTCGAGGCCGGCAAGAAGATTACGCCCCGCCTTGCCAGGAAGCTCGCCGAGGACGGCCTCAAGGAGCTCCTGGTTCGCGACGAGGATCTCCATGGGCAGTATCTGGCAGACGAGCTGGTCGACCCCAAGACCGGCCTGATCCATGCCGAGGCAGGCGACGAGCTCGACGAGAAGTTGCTGACGGCGCTCAAGGATGCCGGCTATGCCAAGCTCGGCCTGCTCGATATCGATCATATCAGTACCGGCGGCTATATCCGCAACACGCTGAAGGCCGACAAGGTCGAGAGCTACGATCAGGCGCTGCTCGAGATCTACCGGGTGATGCGCCCTGGCGAGCCGCCGACCCGGGAGACGGCGCAGGCGCTGTTCCACGGCCTTCTGTTCGACGAGGAGCGCTACGACCTGTCGGCGGTCGGCCGGGTGAAGATGAACATGCGCCTCGAGCTGGACTGCCCCGATACCGTGCGCACGCTCCGCAAGGAGGACATCCTGGCGGTGGTCAAGACGCTTGCCGATCTGCGCGACGGGAAGGGCGAGATCGACGATATCGACCATCTGGGCAACCGGCGCGTCCGCTCGGTCGGCGAGCTGATGGAGAACCAGTACCGGCTCGGGTTGGTCAGGATGGAGCGTGCCATCAAGGAGCGGATGTCGTCGGTCGACATCGATACGGTCATGCCGCATGACCTGATCAACGCCAAGCCGGCGGCGGCCGCGGTCCGGGAGTTCTTCGGCTCCTCGCAGCTGTCGCAGTTCATGGACCAGACCAATCCGCTGTCCGAGATCACCCACAAGCGCCGTCTGTCGGCGCTCGGGCCGGGTGGCCTGACGCGCGAGCGTGCCGGCTTCGAGGTGCGCGACGTGCACCCGACGCATTATGGCCGCATCTGTCCGATCGAGACGCCGGAGGGGCCGAATATCGGCCTCATCAACTCGCTGGCGACCTATGCGCGAGTCAACAAATACGGCTTCATCGAGACGCCGTATCGGCGGGTGGTCAACGGCAAGGTGACCAACGAGGTGCGCTATCTGTCGGCGACGGAGGAGACCAAGCACTATATCGCCCAGGCCAATGTGCCGCTGACCAAGGATGGCAAGTTCGCCGAGGAGATGGTGACGGTGCGCCATCATGGCGACGTGCTGCTGGTGCCGGCGGACCGCGTCGACTTCGCCGACGTTTCGCCGAAGCAGCTGGTGTCGGTGGCGGCGGCGCTCATTCCATTCCTGGAGAATGACGACGCCAACCGGGCGCTGATGGGCTCCAACATGCAGCGCCAGGCGGTGCCGCTGGTGCGCACCAATGCGCCGCTGGTCGGCACCGGCATGGAGTCGGTGGTGGCGCGTGACAGCGGGGCGGCAATCACCGCCCGGCGGACCGGCATTGTCGATCAGGTCGATGCCAAGCGCATCGTCATCCGCGCGACGGAGGAGACCGATCCGACCAAGTCCGGCGTCGACATCTATACTCTGGCGAAATTCCAGCGGTCGAACCAGAACACCTGCATCAACCAGCGGCCGCTGGTCAGGGTCGGCGATCAGGTCGGCGCCGGCGACATCATTGCCGACGGTCCCTCGACCGATCTCGGCGACCTGGCGCTCGGGCAGAATGTGCTCGTCGCCTTCATGCCGTGGAACGGCTACAATTTCGAGGACTCGATCCTGCTGTCCGAGCGGATGGTCCGCGATGACGTCTTCACCTCGATCCATATCGAGGAGTTCGACGTGATGGCGCGCGACACCAAGCTCGGGCCGGAGGAGATCACCCGCGACATCCCGAATGTCGGCGAGGAGGCGCTGAAGAACCTCGACGAGGCCGGCATCGTCTATATCGGTGCCGAGGTGAAGCCGGGCGACATTCTGGTCGGCAAGATCACGCCCAAGGGCGAGAGCCCGATGACGCCCGAGGAAAAGCTGCTTCGCGCCATCTTCGGCGAGAAGGCGTCGGATGTCCGCGACACGTCGCTCAGGCTGCCGCCGGGCGTGTCGGGCACCGTGGTCGAGGTCAGGGTGTTCAACCGCCATGGCGTCGACAAGGACGAGCGCGCGCTCGCCATCGAGCGGGAAGAGATCGAGCGTCTGGCCAAGGACCGCGACGACGAGCTCGCCATTCTCGACCGCAACGCCTATGGGCGCCTTTCCGACTTCCTGGTCGGCAAGATCGCCTCGGGCGGCCCCAAGGGTCACAAGATCGAGGGCAAGATCGGCAAGTCGGTGCTCGAGGACATGCCGCGCTCGCAGTGGTGGAACATTGCGCTCCAGAACGAGCGGGCCCTGTCCGAGCTCGAGGCGATGCGCCAGCAATATGAGGAGTCGAAGAAGCGCCTCGAGGACCGCTTTCTCGACAAGGTCGAGAAGCTGCAGCGGGGCGACGAGCTGCCGCCGGGCGTCATGAAGATGGTCAAGGTCTTCGTGGCGGTGAAGCGCAAGATCCAGCCGGGCGACAAGATGGCCGGGCGGCATGGCAACAAGGGTGTGGTGTCGCGGATCGTTCCGGACGAGGACATGCCGTATCTCGAGGACGGAACACCGGTCGACGTGGTGCTCAATCCGCTCGGCGTGCCGAGCCGGATGAATGTCGGCCAGATCCTCGAAACCCATCTCGGATGGGCCTGTGCCGGACTTGGCCGCAAGATCGGCGAGATGCTCGAGGTCTATCGGGCCGGCGGCAAGATCAAGCCGCTCAAGGACGAGCTTCACAGGATCTACGGCAAGGACGAGGCGGTGGCCGGTCTCGACGAGGACGAGACGCTCGAGCTCGCCGGCAACCTCAAGAACGGCGTCCCGATCGCAACGCCGGTGTTCGACGGCGCTCGCGAGGAGGACATTGGCGAGATGCTGGAGGCGGCGGGGCTCAACCGCTCCGGCCAGGTCACTCTTTTCGACGGACGAACCGGCGAGCCGTTCGATCGCAAAGTGACGGTCGGATACATATATATCCTGAAGCTTCATCACCTCGTCGACGACAAGATCCATGCCCGCTCGATCGGACCCTATTCGCTGGTCACCCAGCAACCGCTCGGCGGCAAGGCGCAGTTCGGCGGGCAGCGCTTCGGCGAGATGGAGGTGTGGGCGCTCGAAGCCTATGGTGCCGCCTTCACATTGCAGGAGATGCTGACCGTGAAATCGGACGACGTGGCGGGGCGTACCAAGGTCTATGAGGCGATCGTCAGAGGGGACGACACGTTCGAGGCGGGCATTCCGGAGAGCTTCAACGTGCTCGTGAAGGAGATGCGCTCGCTCGGGTTGAATGTCGATCTCCAGGGTCAGGGTTGAGTTGAAAAGGCAAGGACCCCGCAAGGGCTGCGCCGCCCCCCTTCTCCCCGGTCGCGGGGAGAAGGGTGAGGGCATGAACAATTGCAGATTTTTCAAGGAGCCGATCGACCGATGAAACAAGAGGTCATGAACGTCTTTGCCCCGGCTGGTCAGCCTCAGACTTTCGACCAGATCCGGATCTCCATTGCGTCTCCCGAGAAGATCAATTCCTGGTCCTTCGGCGAAATCAAGAAGCCGGAGACCATCAACTACCGCACGTTCAAGCCGGAGCGCGACGGGCTGTTCTGCGCCCGGATTTTCGGGCCGATCAAGGACTACGAGTGCCTGTGCGGCAAATACAAGCGGATGAAGTACAAGGGCATCATCTGCGAAAAATGCGGCGTCGAGGTCACCCTCGCCAAGGTCCGGCGGGAGCGGATGGGTCACATCGAGCTCGCCGCTCCGGTAGCCCATATCTGGTTCCTGAAGTCGCTGCCGTCGCGCATCGGGCTCCTGCTCGACATGACGCTCAAGGATATCGAGCGGGTCCTCTATTTCGAGAACTACATCGTGCTCGAGCCCGGCCTGACGCCGCTCAAGCTGCACCAGCTCCTGTCCGAGGAGGAGTATCTCACCGCCATCGACAGCTATGGCGAGGATGGCTTCACGGCCTCGATCGGTGCCGAGGCGGTGCGCGAGCTCCTCACCGGAATCAATCTGGAAAAACTTCGCGACGATCTGCGCAAGGAGATTGCCGAGTCGACCTCCGACCTCAAGCCCAAGAAGCTTGCCAAGCGGCTGAAGATCGTCGAGGCGTTCATCGAGTCCGGCAATCGTCCGGAATGGATGATCCTCACCGTCGTGCCGGTGATTCCGCCGGAGCTCCGGCCGCTGGTGCCGCTGGATGGGGGACGGTTCGCCACTTCCGACCTCAACGACCTGTACCGGCGCGTCATCAATCGCAACAACCGGCTGAAGCGGCTGATCGAGCTCAGAGCACCTGACATCATCATCCGCAACGAGAAGCGCATGCTTCAGGAGGCGGTGGATGCCCTGTTCGACAATGGTCGGCGCGGTCGTGTTATCACCGGCGCCAACAAGCGGCCGCTGAAGTCCCTCGCCGACATGCTGAAGGGCAAGCAGGGCCGGTTCCGCCAGAATCTGCTCGGCAAGCGCGTCGACTATTCCGGCCGCTCGGTCATCGTGGTCGGCCCCGAGCTCAAGCTGCATCAGTGCGGGCTACCGAAGAAGATGGCGCTCGAGCTGTTCAAGCCGTTCATCTATTCGCGGCTCGATGCCAAGGGCCTGTCGGCCACCGTCAAGCAGGCGAAGAAGCTGGTCGAGAAGGAAAAGCCCGAGGTCTGGGACATTCTCGACGAGGTCATCCGCGAGCATCCGGTTCTGCTGAACCGGGCGCCGACGCTGCACCGTCTCGGAATCCAGGCGTTCGAGCCGACGCTGATCGAGGGCAAGGCGATCCAGCTCCATCCTCTGGTCTGCGCCGCGTTCAACGCCGATTTCGACGGCGACCAGATGGCGGTGCATGTGCCGCTGTCGCTCGAGGCGCAGCTCGAGGCGCGGGTGCTGATGATGTCGACCAACAACATCCTGCATCCGGCCAATGGCGCCCCGATCATCGTGCCATCGCAGGATATCGTGCTCGGTCTCTACTATCTCTCGCTGGTCCGCGGCGGCGAGCCGGGCGAGGGCAAGCTGTTTGCCAACATGGCCGAGATCGACCATGCGCTGGCGAGCGGGGTGGTGACGCTGCATGCCAAGATCAAGGCGCGGTTCAAATATATCGGGCTCGACGGCAAGGAGGTGTCGAAGGTCTTCGAGACCACGCCGGGTCGGATGAAGATCGGCGAGTTGCTGCCACGCGAGCCGGGCATCAGCCTGGAGCTGTGCAACAAGCTCCTGACCAAGCGCGAAATCTCGAAGATGATCGATGCGGTCTACCGCCATTGCGGGCAGAAGGAGTCGGTGATCTTCTGCGACAAGATCATGGGGCTTGGCTTCTATCATGCGTTCAAGGCGGGCATCTCCTTCGGAAAGGATGACATGGTCATTCCGGATTCGAAGGAGCGGCTGGTCGAGGAGACGCGCGAGCTCGCCAAGGAGTATGAGCAGCAATATATCGACGGGCTGATCACCCAGGGCGAGAAGTACAACAAGGTGGTCGATGCCTGGGCGAAGTGCACCGACCGGGTGGCCGACGAGATGATGTCGCGTATCTCGGCGGTGCAGGTCGAGCCCGAGAGCGGCCGCGAGAAGCCGGTCAACTCGATCTACATGATGGCCCATTCGGGCGCCCGCGGGTCGCCGGCACAGATGAAGCAGCTGGCCGGCATGCGCGGGCTCATGGCCAAGCCGTCGGGCGAGATCATCGAGACGCCGATCATCTCCAACTTCAAGGAGGGTCTGTCGGTGCTCGAGTACTTCAACTCGACTCATGGCGCCCGCAAGGGTCTCGCCGACACCGCGCTGAAGACGGCCAATTCCGGTTACCTGACGCGCCGGCTGGTCGACGTTGCCCAGGACTGCATCATCACCGAGGATGATTGCGGGACCGAGGAGTCGATCACGGCGCGGCCGTTGATCGATGCCGGCGAGGTCATCGCATCGCTGGGCAGCAGGGTGCTCGGGCGAACGGCGGCCGAGGATGTGAAGGACCCGGTGAGCGGCGATGTGCTGGTCGCGCGCAACGACGAGATCCTCGAAAGCCATGTCGAGGCCATCGAGAAGTCGGGAATCCAGAACGTCCGGATCCGCTCGGTGCTGACCTGTGCCACCAAGTTCGGCGTCTGTGCCAAGTGCTACGGGCGCGACCTGGCGCGCGGCACGTCGGTGAACATGGGCGAGGCGGTGGGGGTGATCGCGGCACAGTCGATCGGCGAGCCGGGAACCCAGCTCACCATGCGCACCTTCCATATCGGCGGCACCGCGCAGGTGCTCGATGAATCATTCATCGAGTCGAACCATGACGGCATCGTCAGGATGCGCAACCGGAATGTCGTGCGCGACTCTTCCGGCAAGCTCATCGTGATGGGCCGCAACATGTCGCTGGTCATCGAGGATGCCAATGGCACCGAGCGGGCGGTCCACAAGATCACCTATGGCACCCGCCTGTTTGCCGACGAGGGCGACAAGGTCAAGCGCGGCATGCGGCTGGCGGAGTGGGATCCCTACACCCGGCCGATCATGACCGAGGCGAACGGCCATGTCGAATATGAAGATCTGGTCGAGGGTCTGTCGGTGGCGGAACAGACCGACGAGTCGACCGGCATCACCAATCGCGTGGTGGTCGACACCAAGGGCAATGTCCGTGGCGAGCACCTCAAGCCGGCGATCGTGATCAAGGATGGCAAGGGCAAGCTGATCAAGCTCACCCGCGGCACGGATGCACGCTACATGCTGCCGGCCAACGCCATTCTGTCGGTCGATCCAAATGCCAGCGTCAAGGCTGGCGACGTGCTCGCCCGCATTCCGCTGGAAAGCGCCAAGACCCGCGACATCACCGGCGGCCTGCCGAGGGTGGCGGAGCTGTTCGAGGCGCGCCGGCCGAAGGACCATGCGATCATCGCCGAGGTGTCGGGACGGGTGGAGTTCGGCCGCGACTACAAGAACAAGCGGCGGATCCGCATCGTGCCGACCGACGAGTCGCTCGAGCCGATCGAATATCTCATCCCGAAGGGCAAGCATTTGCCGGTTCAGGAAGGAGATTTCATCGAGAAGGGCGAATACATTCTCGACGGCAACCCGGCGCCGCACGACATCCTGGCGATCAAGGGCGTGGAGGATCTTGCCTCGTTCCTGGTCAACGAGATCCAGGAGGTCTATCGGCTGCAGGGCGTGTCGATCAACGACAAGCATATCGAGGTGATCGTTCGCCAGATGCTGCAGAAGGTCGAGATTGTCTCTTCCGGCGATACCACGCTCCTGCCAGGCGAGCAGCTCGACCGCATCGAGTTCGACGAGATCAATGCCAAGATCGAGGCGGAAGGCGGCAAGCCGGCGACGGCCAATCCGGTGCTGCTCGGCATCACCAAGGCGTCGCTGCAGACCCGGTCGTTCATCTCCGCGGCATCGTTCCAGGAGACCACCCGGGTGCTGACCGAGGCAGCGGTGTCCGGCAAGGTCGACACGCTCGAGGGCCTGAAGGAGAACGTCATCGTCGGGCGGCTGATCCCGGCCGGCACCGGCGGCACGCTCGCCCGGTTCAAGCAGATCGCCGAGAAGCGCGACAACCTGATCCTCGAGGAACAGGCGAAGCAGTCGGGCGAGGCCCTGCCGGCAGCGGAGTAGCAGAAGGCAGGCTTCTGTCACTCTTACAAGGACAAACGGCCCGGCAAATGTGACCGGGCCGTTTTTCTACAGATGAGAGGTGACTAACCGAACAAACCGTTACGAAACCTGGTGAGCATTGTCTCGAGCAGCCGACGCCGTACCTTGCAAGCTGCCGTGTTCAAGACCTCACGCCGCGGTTTCGGAGAGGGCGTGGTAGGGATCGGGCTCGATCAGCCCGATCATCGCACCCGCCGCATCGGTCACGACGGCGAGCTTGCCAACGCCAGGGATGTGGGTTGCAGGCCGCATGATCTCGCCGCCCGCAAAAGCAGTCGCCCGCTCGGCCTGGCCGATATCGGCGACCGCCATATAGGTCATCCAATGTGAAGGGATGCCCGCATAGTCCGGTTCGCTGAGGGCGAAAACGCCGCCCACGGGCTTGCCTTCCTTGCGCGCGATCCAGTACTCGGCGGCATCGGGGAGCGCGACTTTCTCGAACTCCCAGCCGAGCGTCCGCCCGTAAAAGGCACGGGCGGCGTCGGGCTCCCAGGTATTGAGCTCGTGCCACCAGGTACGCAGCGGCTTTGTCATGTGTCGGGATCCTCCTCATCCAGCGGTACGGCAGCCGTCCATTGGCCAGATTGGCGCCGTGCTCAGGCGAGGATATGACCGGAATCGCATCGAATCGGGGCGGGAGGGTAGACATGGAACCGGCACAAGCCCCAATAGGCAGAATCTGGCTTATTTGTTGCTTGACGCAGCTGGGAGGCGTCAGTATGTTCCGCGCGTTTTCGGGTGGCAGGCCGTAGACGCGTTGTCATTTGTCTAAACGCTGCCGGAAACAGCTTATCATCGCGGGACATGACCTCGTGGCAGATGCCGCGCGGTCCTCTGATGAGCGGCATTCAGCATCGGGAAGCCGGGATGCTGCGGTGCTGTTTTGGGTGTTTGACACCCGAGAATGTCCGGCGACGCCAGGATGAACCTTTCGAGAGTGCACGCGAACCGATGCCGACGATCAACCAGCTTATCCGCAAGCCGCGCATTTCACCGCGGACGCGCAACAAGGTCCCGGCCATGCAGGCTTGCCCGCAGAAGCGGGGAGTGTGCACGCGCGTCTATACGACGACGCCGAAAAAGCCGAACTCGGCGCTGCGGAAAGTTGCCAAGGTGCGCCTCACCAACGGTTTCGAGGTGGTGAGCTACATTCCGGGCGAGGGCCACAATCTGCAGGAGCATTCGGTGGTGATGATCCGGGGCGGCCGGGTCAAGGACCTGCCGGGTGTGCGCTATCACATCATTCGCGGCGTGCTCGATACCCAGGGGGTCGGCAAGCGCCGGCAGCGGCGCTCGAAATACGGCGCCAAGCGTCCGAAGTAGCAGCGGACGAGAGGAAGATAGACATGTCCCGACGCCACCGTGCCGTTCGCCGCGACATCAATCCGGATCCGAAGTTCGGCGATGTCGTGCTGTCGAAATTCATGAACAACCTGATGCTGCAGGGCAAGAAGTCGGTCGCCGAATCGATCGTCTATGGCGCCTTCGACCGGATTCAGGACCGCACCAAGCAGGATCCGCTCGCGGTGTTCCACCAGGCGCTCGACAATGTCAGCCCGGCAATCGAGGTGCGTTCCCGCCGCGTCGGTGGCGCGACCTACCAGGTGCCGGTGGAGGTGCGCACCGAGCGTCGGCAAGCGCTGGCGATCCGCTGGCTGATCACCGCCGCCCGCGGCCGCAACGAGAACACGATGGTCGAGCGGCTGTCGGGCGAGCTGCTGGATGCCGCCAACAATCGTGGCACGGCAGTCAAGAAGCGGGAAGACACGCACCGGATGGCTGAGGCAAACCGTGCCTTCTCGCACTATCGCTGGTGACGAAGGCTCGAGGAATTTAACGCCATGCCGCGCAAACACAAAATCGAGGATTATCGCAATTTCGGCATCATGGCCCATATCGATGCCGGCAAGACCACCACGACCGAGCGCATCCTCTATTATTCGGGCAAGAGCCATAAGATCGGCGAGGTCCATGACGGCGCCGCCACGATGGATTGGATGGAGCAGGAGCAGGAGCGTGGGATCACCATCACCTCGGCTGCGACCACCACCTTCTGGCAGGACAAGCGGCTGAACATCATCGACACGCCGGGCCATGTCGACTTCACCATCGAGGTGGAGCGCAGCCTCCGGGTGCTCGACGGGGCGGTTTGCGTTCTCGACTCCAATCAAGGTGTCGAGCCGCAGACCGAGACCGTATGGCGCCAGGGCGACAAGTACCGCGTCCCCCGCATCGTGTTCTGCAACAAGATGGACAAGACCGGCGCTGATTTCGAGCGCTGCCTTTCGGATATCCGGACGAGGCTCGGTGCGAAGCCGGTGCCCATTCAGCTGCCTTACGGAGCGGAGGCGGCGTTCAGGGGCATCGTCGATCTCGTGCGCATGAAGGCGGTGGTGTGGGAGGACGAGGGCCTCGGCGCCAAGTTCCATGACGAGGAGATTCCGGCCGAGCTCGCCGAGCGGGCGGCGGCGGCCCGTCTCGAGATGATCGAGGCCTGCGTCGATCTCGACGAGACAGCGATGGAAGCCTATCTCTCGGGCGAGGACATCGGCAACGACACGATCAAGAGACTGTTGCGCAAGGCGGTGATCACCGGCGCCTTCTTCCCGGTCCTTTGCGGGTCGGCCTTCAAGAACAAGGGGGTTCAGCCGCTGCTCGACGCGGTGGTGGACTATCTGCCGTCGCCGGTCGACGTTCCGCCGATCAAGGGCATCGATCCCAGGACCGATGGCGAGGTGGTGCGGCGCTCGACGGACGACGAGCCGATGTCGATGCTTGCCTTCAAGATCATGGATGATCCCTATGGCGTCCTGACCTTCGCGCGCATCTATTCCGGCCGCCTCAACAAGGGCTCGACGGTTCTCAATTCGACCAGGGGAAAGACCGATCGCATCGGCCGCATGGTGTTGATGCATGCCAATTCGCGCGAGGAGATCTCGGAGGCCTATGCCGGGGATATCGTGGCGCTGGTCGGCCTCAAGGACACCCGCACCGGCGACACGCTGTGCGATGTCGCCAAGCCGGTGATCCTCGAGCGCATGGAGTTCCCGGACCCCGTCATCGAGATGGCGATCGAGCCCAAGACCAAGGGCGACCAGGAGAAGATGGCGCTGGCGCTCAACAAGCTGGCGACCGAGGATCCGTCCTTCTATGTCTCGACCGACCAAGAGTCGGGCCAGACCATCATCAAGGGGATGGGCGAGCTCCATCTCGACATCAAGGTCGACATCCTGAAGCGGACCCACAAGGTCGAGGTCAATGTCGGCGCACCGCAGGTCGCTTATCGCGAGACCATCACCCGGCGCACCGAGGTGGACTACACCCACAAGAAGCAGACCGGCGGCACCGGCCAATATGCGCGAGTGAAGCTGGTGGTCGAGCCCAATGAGAAGGGCAAGGGCTTCGAGTTCGACAATGAGATCGTCGGCGGCGTGGTCCCGAAGGAGTTCATCCCGGGTGTCGAGAAGGGGCTCAATTCGGTGATGACCTCCGGCACGATCATCGGCTTCCCGGTGGTGGATGTGAAGGTGGCGCTGGTCGACGGCGCCTATCACGAGGTCGATTCCTCGACCATCGCCTTCGAGATTGCGGCGCGCACGGCCATGCGGGAGGCGCTGCAGAAGTCGGCGCCGGTCCTGCTCGAGCCGATCATGAAGGTCGAGGTGGTGACGCCGGAGGAGTATCTCGGCAGCGTCATCGGCGACCTGAACTCGCGGCGCGGCCAGATCGCCGGCACCGACAGCCGTGGCAACGCCCAGGTGGTGTCGGCCATGGTGCCGCTCGCCAACATGTTCGGCTATGTCAACAATCTGCGCTCGATGAGCCAGGGACGTGCCGCCTATACGATGCAGTTCGACCATTATGCGGAAGTCCCCCGCAATGTGGCCGATGAAGTGGTTGCCAAATACGCCTGATCACTGCCCCGCCAGGGCCCATGGAGATTGACTGATGGCCAAAGAGAAGTTTGAGCGATCGAAGCCGCACTGCAATATTGGGACGATTGGTCATGTTGACCATGGGAAGACGTCGTTGACGGCGGCGATTACCAAGATTTTGGCGGAGACTGGCGGGGCGA
>JBIOYR010000100.1:0-12202 GCA_044870245.1 Aestuariivirgaceae bacterium
CCTTTACCAGCGGCTCCGTCGTGGTGATGATCCGGTTGAGCTCCTCGAGCGTCGTCACGTCGCGGTCCATCGCCGCCAGCGATCTCAATGGCGGCCGCTTCAGCGGCGGCGCCGGCTCCTTGTCGAGCATTTCCTCGGTCCTTCCGGAAGCAGTTCGGATCATGCGTGGAATTGCTCGCGTCTCCGGCATGTTGGACCAGTATTTCTCAGGCATCTCGCTCCGCATCGCTTTGGGATTGACCCGTGCCGGATTGAACACGCTTTGGTAATAGGCGCTCCAGCCGGCCTCGAGCGGATCATCCTGAGGCGCTTCGCTGCGGCTGGCCGGCGGCCCGACGGTCAGTGATTTTCCGTTCCAATGAAGGGAGCGGCGCGGCGTCAGGATCGACCAGTCCTGACCAGGAAAGCGGTCGCGAAAGAACGGACCGACAGCTTCCAGGATATGATGCTCGGGTTCGAACCAGGCGACGAAGCGCTCCCGGCCGCCTCGCTCGCCGGCATGTCTGAACCGAAGAAAGGCCTGCATCTTGTGAATGTCCCGTCGCACCGAACTTTCCATCCGCCTGAGCCGGTGAACCAAGGGATCATTGTGCTCTTCCAGGATTGAGCGGTGCCCATGCAAACAGGTCCAGATCAGCGCGTAGAGCAGTCCGAAACGGTCGGATTGCCGGTGCAGAATGACGCATCCGACAAGCGCGCCAACGGCACGCGGCAGCGGAATGGGATTTGCTGCGTCCCCTCTTTCTTCCTCAGGGAGCAGCAGTGTCTCGCCCTCGTCCCAAACCACCTCATCGGGCGGGACATCGGCAGCGATCAGACGCCGCACCGCTTGACGGAATCCGTCGAGATCGGCGCCGGGTCTGAGTGCGATTGACCGCAGTGTCATCGAAACAGCGCCAGCTGCTGCGGTGCCTCGACCAGTCGTTCCCGCAAGTCCGCATGATCGATCAACCTTGCCGGGCTGTGGTCAGCGGCGATCAGGAAAGGTTTCGCCCGCTTGAGCCCGCTGGTCAGCCGAGCCAGATCGTCCAACCGAAGCGTGCTGTGCCGTCGCGCGGTGACGATCTTGTCGACCGCCCGCTTGCCGAGCCCGGGCACCCGCAGCAGCATCTCCCGCTCCGCCTTGTTGACGTCGACCGGGAAGCAATCGCGATTCTTGAGCGCCCAGGCAAGCTTCGGGTCGATATCGAGTTCGAGCATTCCATCCGCACTGCCCTCAGTGATCTCATCGGCCGAGAAGCCGTAATGGCGCAGCAGCCAGTCGGCCTGATAAAGCCGGTTCTCCCGCTGGAGCGGCGGCGGTCTGATCGGCAGTGCTGCACTCGCTTCGGGGATCGGGCTGAACGCCGAGTAGTAGACGCGCCTCAGACCATAGCGGTCATAGAGTCCGGCGCTGGTCGCGAGCACTGCAGCGTCATTCGCCGTATCGGCGCCGACGATCAGCTGTGTGCTCTGCCCCGCCGGTGAAAAGCGCCGGCGTTCGGCTTTGGCCTCGTCGATGCGCTCGCGCACCTGCGCCATCGTGCCGGTGATCGATTTGGCATCCTTCTCCGGCGCCAGCTTCCTGAGGCTTTGCTCCGACGGCAGCTCGAGATTGATCGACAGCCGGTCTGCCCACAGACCTGCCTGCTCGACAAGCCATGGATTGGCTTCCGGAATCGCCTTGAGATGAATGTAGCCCGCGAAACCATGATCCTGGCGAAGCCGCTTCGCCACCAGCATCATCTGCTCCATGGTATGATCGGACGATTGAATGATGCCCGAGGACAGGAACAATCCTTCGATATAGTTGCGCTGGTAGAAGGCGATCGTCAGCGCCACCACCTCATCGATGCTGAAGCGGGCACGCTTCACATTCGACGAGCGGCGGTTGACGCAATAGGCGCAATCGAACAGGCAGTAGTTCGTGAGAAGGATTTTCAGCAGCGAAACGCACCGCCCATCCGGCGTATAGGCATGGCAGATCCCATTTGACGTCGAGCCAAGCCCTTGCGGACCGGCTGCCCGTTTCGGCGCACCGGAGGATGCGCAGGACGCATCATATTTGGCCGCGTCAGCCAGAATTTGCAGTCTTTTTAGCGTCTTAGCATTTATCGCCGTCATCATTTGTTCACTTTATGTTCTTGGATCAAATCGCGCAAGGCCATGCGGCTAAATGCATCGCCATCCGCCAGCTTCGGCGCGGTCTCCTCCCTCTCTTCGCGATTATTGCTTCAGCGCCATTCGGGCTTGCCGGTGCGAGCGTGAACCTTGTCAAACCAGGGCGGGGTGATACGCTCCCCACAACAATAACAGGGAGAAATCGCCGTGAAGGATCGATGGGAAGTCCAATCATCAACAATGCGCAGGAAAATTTCGGCATTGATTGGCCTGGCGACGGTCGGATTGCTGGCCGGCTCCGGTGCCATGGCGGCCGAGGTCAAGACGATCGAACCGGGCAAGCTGACCATCGGCATGAATGGCGATATGCCGATGACCCAAATCAAGGACGGTCAGCTTGGCGGCACCGATGGCGAGCTGATGGTCTATGTTGCCAAGAAAATCGGGCTGGAACCCAATCCCAAGCAGATGGACTGGGCCGCCGAGATCGAATCGACCAAGCAGGGCAAGCTCGACATCATGCATGGCGCCATGGGCTGGCTCGAGTCGCGCACCAAGATCATGATCCTCTCCGAGCCGATCTATTATTTCGGCACGCTGCTGGCCCAGAAGGAGGACACCAACTATCACAGCTTCGCCGATATGAAGGGACGCAAGGTCGGCACCGTCAACGGCTTCACCCTCGTGCCGGAGCTCAAGACGGTCGATGGCATCGGCGAGGTTAAGCTTTACGACACCTCCGACGGCGTCATGCAGGATCTGCTGGCCGGGCGCATCGACATGGCGATCCTCGATCCGCCGCTCATGCAATATGCCATCTCGCAGCACCCCGAATGGAAGCTGAAGCAGATTCCCGTCGATCCGGAGCCGGCCAAATATCCGGTAATGTCGACCAAATACAGCGTGATCTTCGGCATCAACAAGAATGAGCCGGAGCTCGCCGAGGCGGTCAACGCCGCCATCAAGGACATCTGGAAGGAGTGCCTGAACGTCAAGACGATGGCCAAATACGGCCTGTCCGACAAGGCATGGTTCGTTCCGCCCGAGAAGAACCCCCGGATCGAGGTCGACCGCGACGCCAATTACAAGGCGCCCACCGCCGACCATTGCTTCTGATCCCCGCAGAGCGCGCGACCTGACCGGGTGGCGCGCTCGTCTCAAGCGCGTGATGCCATGATTGCGGAACTGCCTGGAGCGGCAGGCCAGCGACCCCTGCTCCGCATCGTCGAACTGTACAAGCGCTTCGGGGAGCTCGAGGTTCTCATCGGCATCGATCTCGACGTCGCGCGCGGCGAGAAGGTTTCGATCCTCGGGCCGAGCGGATCCGGCAAAACGACGCTGCTGCGCTGCATCAACTACCTCGAGAAGCCAAGCTCGGGGCGGATCTACATTGACGACGTTCTGATCGGTGAGAAGCTGGTCAATGGCAGAACCGTGCATCTGAGCGACCGTGAGCTCGCCAAGGAACGTCGCGAGATCGGTTTTGTCTTCCAGCGGTTCAATCTTTTCCCGCATCTGACGGCGCTCGAGAATGTCACCATCGCGCCGCGAAAGGTTCTGGGGCAGAGCACCGAGGAGGCCAATGAACGTGGCCGCCGGCTGCTCGAGAAGGTCGGGCTCGGGCACAAGCTTGCCGAATATCCCGAGCGATTGTCAGGGGGCCAGCAGCAGCGGGTCGCCATCGCCCGCGTGCTCGCGATGCAGCCCAAGCTCATGCTGTTCGACGAAGCGACCTCCGCCCTCGATCCCGAGCTCATCGGCGAAGTGCTCAAGGTCATGCGCGAGCTGGCCGAGGAAGGCCATACCATGGTTGTCGTCACCCATGAGGTCCAGTTTGCCGGCGAGGTCTCGGACCGCATCATCTTCATGGATCATGGCCGGATCATTGAGCAGGGTCCGCCCGCGCAGATCCTTGGCAACGCCACACAAACGCGCACTCGCGCCTTTTTGAAGAAACTTGCAGACCGATAGAGAGCAGAGGCGCGCATGAACTTCTGGACAGTCATGATCGATAGATTTCCCTATTTCATGAGCCTGCTGCTCAAGGGCGCGGTCATGACCGTCGCCGTGGCCGCCGGCGCGCTCGCACTCGCTCTCGTGCTCGGCCTCGTCATTGCCCTGCTCAGGATGTCTCGGTCGCGGCTGCTCAACGGCTTCGCCTATGTCTATACCGAGTTCCTGCGAGGCACCCCTGCCCTCGCGCAGCTCTTCGTCATCTATTTCGGGCTGCCCGATATCGGCATCGAGCTGAAGCCTGTTGAAGCAGCCATTGTCGGTCTTGGCATCAATGGCTCGGCCTATCTGTCGGAGGTCTATCGCGCAGGAATTCAGGCCATTCACCGAGGCCAGTTCGAAGCCGCCTTCTCGCTTGGCATGACCCCCATCGGCAGCATGCGGTATATCGTCCTCCCCCAGGCTGTGCGGATGATGCTGCCGCCTATCACCAACTTCTCGATAACGCTGCTCAAGGACACTGCTCTGGTCTCGGTCGTTGCGGTGCCGGAGATCATGTTCTACGCCCGCAACCTCGTTACCGAGACCTTCCAGAGCATGCATGTCTATCTGCTTGCCGCAGCGATCTACCTGGCGATGACCATCCCGATGTCGCGACTTGTGGCCCGTCTCGAGCGCACCCGACGCGCCTGGCAGTGACGAGGTAGAGCCATGCCGCGACTGATCGAGGTCTATGAGGATAACATCGGCGACTGGTTTCCGGAGATGCTCGCCGCCTGCGTCGGAACTTTGAAGCTTTCGCTCCTTGCCTTCATCGTGGCAGCGGTGATCGGCCTCTTCGTTGCCCTCATGCGGATCTCGCCGCGCGCTTACCCCCGCTGGATCGCCATCAGTTTCATCGAGGTGATGCGTGGAACGCCCGCTCTGGTCATTCTCTACATCGTCTATTTCGTTCCTCCGCAAGTTGGCCTGACTTGGCTGACCCTCTCCTCCTTCGCCGCAGCGGTCTGCGGTCTTGCGCTGCAGGGTGGCGCCATTCTCGCCGAAGTCTTCCGGTCGGGGATCGAGGCTCTGCATTCCGGACAGAGAGAAGCTGCCTTGGCGCTCGGCATGACCCCCGCGAAGACCATGCGCTACATTCTCTTGCCGCAGGCCATCCGGGTTGTGCTGCCGCCCGTCGGCAATTATGCGATCGGCCTTCTCAAGGACACCTCGGTCTGCGCCCTGATCGCTGCCCCCGAGCTGATGCTCAGAGCCAAGGACCTGGCATCGTCGAGCTTCGAGCCGATGGCGGTGTTCTGCCTTGCGGCCCTGTTCTATTTCGCCATGAGCTACCCGCTCTCGCTCGCCGTTCGCTACATGGAACATCGGCTGGCACGTCACGGCTGAGGCCTATAGGAGTTCAGGATCATGAAGATCGCGAAGCTCGACACCTTCATCGCCCGCATCCCATACAGGCATGCCGAGACGAGTTCTCTCATCAATCGAGGCGGCGTGAGCGACGTGATCGTCAAGCTGACGACGCAGGACGGCATGGTCGGCTGGGGCGAATGCACGCGCGCGGCCGACACGCGCGGCATCGAAAGCGCGGTGAAAGCCATGGCGCCGCTCGTCATCGGCCGCAGCATCTGGGATACCGAGGTGATCCAGCGCGATCTTGCCATCCATGCTGTGTGGGCGTTCCAGCCGATGACCGGCAATTTCGCCTATGCCGGAATCGACATGGCCCTGATGGATCTCTGCGGCAAACAGTGCGGCCAGCCGATCCATCGCCTGCTGGGCGGCGCCATGCGCGACGAGGTCGATTATTTCTATTATATGGAGTGGGGAACGCCGGACAGCATCGCAGCCCAGGCGAAGGATGGGGTAAGCCGCGATTACCAGGTCTATTACCTCAAGGTCGGGGTGGATGCGGATCGCGAAGAAGCGATGCTCGAGGCGCTCCGCGATCAGATCGGGCGAGCCCGCAAGATCAGGATCGACGTGAACCAGTCCTGGAGCATCCCGCAAGCCGCCAGGCTTCTCAAACGCTGGCACGACAGGTTCGACATCGACTTTGTCGAAGCGCCGGTACCGATCGATCCGGTCGAGAACATGTTTGACCTGCGCAAGTTGATCGATGTTCCCTTCTGCATCAATGAAGGCTTGTGGCGCGAGGCCGATGCCTACCGGCTGATCAAGAGCCGTTGCGGCGATTATCTGTGCTATAGCCAATATTGGGTTGGCTCGCTCGCCCGCTTTCACCTTTTCAACCGGCTGAGCCATCTCGAAGGCTGGCAGGTCGTCAAGCACACCCATGGCGAACATGGCCTGACCGCGGCGGCGGGCCAGCATGTGATGCTGGCGGCACCCAACGCCGCGATGGGCAGCCAGCAGACCGCGCAATTGATGGAGGATGACATATTGTCGAAGCCCATTCCGATCACTGAAGGCCCCAAATGGGGACTGATCGAGGAACCGGGGCTCGGTGTCGAGGTTGACGAGGACAAGCTGCGGCGCTTCGATGAGGAATTTCGCAAGCTGGGCGACTTCGCGACCTATATCGGCAAGGTGAGCGCCTAGAGGTGCGGCCAATCCTGCACCCGAAGCTCGTCAATGGACGCTTTGGCGATCCGGCCCTTTATGTCGAGATGCAATTCGAAGCACAGGCAATTCTTTTCGACCTCGGTGACATTTCCTTCTTGCCGACCCGCAAGATCCACCGACTCGAGCACATTTTCGTATCCCATGCACATATCGATCACTTCTATGGGTTCGATCGTCTCTTGAGAATCTTGGTGGGTCGGGAGAAAACCCTCAACCTTTACGGGCCGAAGGAATTCATCGATCAGGTCGGCCACAAGCTTCAGGCCTATCGCTGGAATCTGGCCGACCGCTATGATTGCGATCTCGTCTTCATCGTCTCGGAGGTCGTTTCCGCGGAGGAGATCAGAACGGCGCGATTCCGCCTGAGCCGCGCTTTCGCATCTGAGATGGCCGTCGAGCGGCGGATCGATCAGGGATTGATTCACGATGAGCCTGCATTTCGAGTCCGAACAGCGATTTTGGAGCATCACACGCCTTGTCTGGCCTTTGCCATTCAGGAATCGCAGCACGTCAATATTTGGAAGAATCGGCTCGTCGAGCTCGAACTGCCGGTCGGTCCATGGCTTCGCCAATTGAAACGGCTGGTGCTCGAAAACCGGCATGACGAGGTTGCGGTGCGGATTGATGACGGATCGAACAGCCGAACGCTGCCGCTGGGGCTGCTTCGTAGCGCGATCCGATTATCCCCCGGCCAGAAGATCGCCTATGTCACCGATGTGGACGATACGCCATCCAACCGTGCACTGATCATCGAACTGGCAAGGCATTCCGACATGCTCTTCATCGAAGCGCCATTCGCCATCGCCGACGCCGTCCTCGCCGCAGAGCGCGCCCACTTGACCACCGCGGCGGCCGGCGAAATTGCCCGTGCAGCCGAGGTGCGACGGGTCGAGCCCTTTCACTTCTCTCCCCGTTATGAGGGTAAGGAGAAGGAGATGATTGAGGAGGTCATGGAGGCATACTGCCAAAGGATCTCGCTTTCGAAGGATTTCGCTCGGGATTGATCCAGAAACCGATCAGGAGCAGAGTCCAAAGCACGGCGATCGCGCTCGCGAACATGCCGGTGCGCCAACGAACGACTTCCCATTGCGGTGCAAAATTGCCATCGCGTGCCAGATCCTCGAGATCGGGGCGCAGTGGCCGAGCTGCAGCCAGCCGGGCTTTGGCGATATCGATTCCGGCTCGGAACTGCTGGCTGGAGTCGGATACCATGAGCGGTGGCACCGACGGCATCGTCGATTCACCATTCAGCCACGCGATCCGATCGAGCACCTGCAGACGCTCGCCCGGAGTCAAATTCGCCAAGGTCGTCTGCGCGTTCTCGAATCGTCGTGCACGATTGATTTCCGGAAAAGTCGTCAGCCCAAGGAAGACCAGCAGAAGCGCCGTGATCCCGACCCAGATTCGCACCAAGCTCCGCCGCATCCGCATGCGACCGCCCCCTTTGTCCCCGAAATCCGCAAGCCCTCGCACGCCAGATTTGGCGGCATCGGATTAACGCCCGCTGAACGACCCGTTCACTTGCCGTTCACCTGTCCATGGCCCGCGGCGCGCGCGAATTCTTGCCGGTATCGCACCTGGGGAGCAGCCTTTCCTTGTATTGGCGCCCGCGATGGCGATTTGCTACCATATGCGCTCAAGGGGGGCGTAGATGGACCTCTTCCAACCGTCGCATCTCGATCGAGCCCGCACCCTCGATCGGAACTCGTCGGACCGACCATTTGAATTGGACAGTGGTCTTCAAGACCTCGAGAATCGTTTGGGGTCCAAATACCTCGCTCGGCGACTCCGTATCGAAGCCGATCACGAGACCGACATGTCTCGCAAGGGAAAGCATTTCTTCAGTCTCGAAAATGACTTCTCGGCACGTGTTTTGACTGCTGGTCTCCAACTGACGGGTTTGTATGGTCGCGGCAGGCGAAACGCGCTTTCACTGGAGATGAGGCGTCATGATGTCCTGCTCGCAAATTTGCCTCGCGCGTTCGATGGCTTCACGATTTTGCACCTCTCCGATCTGCACATCGATATCACCTGCGATCTCCCGAACGTCCTGATCGAGACGATCGAGCCGCTCGACTACGACCTCTGCGTCTTGACAGGTGACTACCGCGCCCGAACCTTCGGACCGCATGCTGCAGCGCTTGACGGCATGAAACGGCTGCGCCCGCATATCCGCACTCCTGTCTACGCGGTTCTCGGCAATCACGACTCGATCCGCATGGTTCCGGCGATGGAGTCCATGGGGTACGGCTTCCTGATCAACGAGCATGTCAGCATCAAACAGGATGGCCAGGACCTCTATGTCGCTGGCATCGACGATGCGCATTTTTACCGCTTGGAGAACTATCGTCGCGCAGCACAACAAATCCCGCGACATGAAACTTCGATTCTTCTTTCACACACTCCTGAGGCTTACCACCAGGCAGCGGATGCTGGCTTTGATCTCATGCTCTGCGGGCACACTCATGGAGGTCAGATCTGTCTTCCGGGTGGCTTTCCTATACTGACCGAAGCCACCAGTCCCCGTCAGTTCGCTCGGGGAGCTTGGCGCCATCATGAAATGATCGGCTACACGTCGGTCGGCGCTGGAACATGTATCGTCGACGTAAGACTGAACTGCCGCCCCGAGGTGACGCTGCATCGGCTTCGGCTGATCGAACCGGAAGAGCCGGTTCGCCGTGAAGCCGCTTAATAGGGATGCTCGCGAATACCCATTCTGTAGAGCACGCGGGAAAGCAGCAGCCCGAGCAGCAGGAACACCAATGTTACGAAGATAATATCGCCCCAGTTCAGTCCCAGGCTATCTCGCAGGATCAGCAACGGTAGCAGAGCCTCCGGTATCTGATCGAGGCCAAGGGCTTGGGCGTGCACGTTCAATCCCAACCGCCGCTTCACAAAGCTGGAAAGAAGGTCACCCAGCATCGACAGCCCTGCCAGCGTTGCTCCAAGGGCAGCGTCGAACCCGAGAACGAGGCCAATGAGAGCCGTTACGACGATCGAGGCAACGACACCACGTATCGTCTTCGATGGTCCGAGGATCGGTTCCCCATCAAGGAATTTAAGGCCACCATCGAGCGGTGTTGCGAACCGTTGCTTCCAGAACCTTGTGGCCAGGACCGGTACGCCATTCGCGACGCCGAGGAGCAGCAGCACGCGAAAGAGCAGAAGCGGGTCGGTCATGGGCTCTTCCGATAAACCCGACATGATGGAAGCAAGACAGGGCCGCCCCTTGTCGGGGCGGTCGATTCAGCAGGAATCGAGCTCCTAGTGCCCGTTCCTCGGCAACAGCAGCAGGTAGGTTTTGCCTTTTCGTACCGTCAGATCAAATGCCGTGCCACGCACGCCGATCGTGCCCTGCGGCGTGTTGATCCTATAGGCCTTCTTGTCGCTGGCGCCGCTCATGAAGCGTACCGAACCCGAGACCAGCCGAAGGGTCACACTCTTGGCCGTGCCGCCGCCATTGGTGACGTAGCGATCAACGATCAGAGACGCGTTTCGGCCGAGAACGAGCTTGCTGCCGTCGCCGAGCTCGAATTGGCCAAGGCCCGTGACGTTCGAACGAAGCCGCTCATCTCGATAGATCGGATCGGCTCGCGCGATAACCCGCTTGCCGACCGCGCCCTCGCCGCTGACGGTATCCTGGGCTTCAATGGTCCGCCCTACCCTCTCGGCAGCCAATGCGCTGCTTGCAAAAAGAGCCAAAGCCGATGCAACGGCAACCATCTGAATGGACATCTCAAACCTCGTCGGGACCACGCCCTTTACAAACAAGTTCAGCTTAGCGAACACCATCTCGATTGCAAAGGTCGACGACTGCTACCGATTGCGTGCCCTTGACCAAGATTTTCTCAATCAGAGGATGAGGCAATAAGCAGCTTTTGCAATTAGAGAGAAATTTCACCAGACATACCAGAGTGGATCCGGAGTTCGAAAAGTGGCAAACGGCGGATACCAATTATAGCGATGCGAGAAATAACGCGGCTGCGGCGGGAAGTAGTCGGAGCCGGCATATTCGTCCTCAAGATAAGTATAGCGATAGTGCGGAAAATCGCCGGCATGGCGAAACTGGTAATGATGATAGCCGCGCCTGTCGGCGCCACGATGATCTCGGTGCTTGGAGCCTCCGACCTGGACTAAATCCTCCAGGTGATCAGGCTCGAGCGGGCGGGACACCCCGGCCAAGGGGGCGGAGAGCGCCTCACCCTCGGCCAATGCCGTCGTGAGAAGGACGACCCCGGTCAGGGCACCGAGCCTCAATCTGACCGTCATGAAATCGGAGAGCTGCGCGAGCATGGGAGGTTTCCTCGATCATCCCCGACCCTCAATTCTCCCGCAGGATCTTTCTACTTCGCCGCCGAAAACCTGTCACCCACACGAGTGGCAACGTTCGCCCAACGCGGCTCTCGGTTCGTTTTGCACTGACTACAATTATAAGTGACAATAAATTATAAATTCAACCTACGAGGGTACCCTCTTAGAATAAGCCTTGCCGTCCTGAAGGGCCTAGGCGTTTGGTCGATAAGAACTTGAAGCCAACAAAGTACAATCCCCAGAGAACAGTAATGGCACTCGCGAACAGGCCAAGGCGCCACTGAATGACAGGCCATTGCGGCCTCGCATTGGCATCGCGCGCCAAGTCTTCAAGCTCCGGGGGCAGCGGCCGGGCTGCCGCCAGTCGCGCATTGGTAATGTCGGACGTCTTAGGCAGCTGCCGATCGGAGCCGAGCGTCTCATTGGTTTGCACCGACGGCATATTCGATGTGCCATTCAGCCAAGCCATGCGATCCAACACCTGTAGGCGCTGGGGAAGCGGCAATTCTTGAACCGCTGCTCGCGCGGTCTCAAAACGCTGTGCTCGACGCAGCTCCGGATAGGTAGTCAATCCCAGAAATAACAGCAATACAACAGTTACACCCACGCAAATGGGCACTATCACGCTCCGCAAGCTCATGAAATCGCCCCAACCTTGTCATTCTCACCTATTTAAGGTCGTGGGCTTCACCTTAACGGTTGTTGAACAGGTAGTTCAGCCAGCGTTCATCCAGATGGACCGGCGTTCTCATGCCCAGCCACGGAAGCGATAAACCAGCAAACCGAGCCACTCCTTTAGAGCAACACTCGAGGTCTGAAGCGCTGAAACATTGGGCAGGATGGCAAGAACTCCCTCCTCAAAGGAAGGTTCGTCATAAAAGTTCGTTGGCGCTGGCTCAATATTAAAGCCAGCATGCCGAAAAACCGCCAAGGCGCGGGGCATGTGAAAGGCGGAAGTGACCAGCAAGCCTGATTTGAAGCCGTGGCTATCCCAAATTGGCTTCGATCGCTGAGCATTTTCGAAAGTGTTGCGGCTTTGGTTCTCCAGGATCAGCGAATGCTCTGGGATGCCCCACTCCTTCAAGAGCCGCGCGATCGATTGCGCTTCGGGCTCACGCGCCTTGAACCATGGGACATTGCCGGCCGAGATCAGGATGAAGCGGACCTGGCCGGCCCGAAACAATCGCGAAGCAAAAAGGGCGCGCCCCAAACTGTCGGAACCGCCCCCAAGCAGGATGGCAACGTCGGCTTT
>JBIOYR010000101.1:0-38947 GCA_044870245.1 Aestuariivirgaceae bacterium
CGATCTCATGGGGGAGACCGAGCTGCCGCGGTGAAGGAACGTTAGACAGGGAGTGGTTCGGTACCCTTGTCGAGTTGACTGAGATAGCTCGGATACGCAAAGAGCCGATTTCTTCGCTTGCCGGTAATCTCGTGGACGATCCCGACCTCGATCAATGAGTCGATTGCGCTGCTAACAGTTGGAATGGAGAGCTTCAAGTCTTTGGCAGCGGACTGTATAGTGACCATGGGTCGGCGCTGAAGCAGTTCGTGGACACGAAGCATCGATGATGCCGCTCGCCCGAACTCCCCGATTTTTTGACGATCCCGATCGAACAGGACCATCAACTCCTTAGCCGTAGTGGTGGCCTGTTCGGCCGTATCGGCCACGCCAGTGAGAAAGAACTCCATCCAGGATTCCCAACTTCCCTGCAAACGGACCTCTTGAAGAAGTCGGTAGTAGTCGTCACGACGTATCTTCAAGAACAGGCTCAAGTACAGGACCGGCTCTCGAAGCACCCCAGCTTCACAAAGCATGAGGGTGATAAGGAGGCGTCCAAGCCGACCATTGCCATCCAAGAACGGGTGTATTGTTTCGAATTGAACATGTGCCAGCCCCGCCCTGATAAGTGGCGGCACACCAGAGTCATGAAGAAAGCGCTCGAATGGATCGAGGCAGGCTATCAACTTATCCGGGGGTGGTGGTACGAACAGTGCGTTACTCGGTCGGGTCCCGCCAATCCAGTTTTGAGAGCTGCGAAATTCACCGGGTTGCTTGCTCGCTCCACGTCCTGATCTCAGGAGAACTTGATGCATTTCCTTGAGAAGGCGCAGCGACAAAGGAAAGCCTTGTCGCAGGCGACCAATGCCGTGATCAATGGCAGCGACATAGTTTGAAACCTCTGTCACATCATCAAGAGGAACCTGAGGAATTTCGTGGTTTTCGAAGAGCAGCAAGTCAGATAGAGAAGATTGTGTCCCTTCGATTTGTGACGAAAGCAGAGCCTCTTTCCTCACATACATATAGAGAAAAAGTGGTGTCGAAGGCAGGATGGTCGCAATCCCGTCGAGGCGCCCCACAGCACTGCTGGCGCGACCATAGGCTGGCAGCAGCGATCCGATATCGATAGGAGGGTTAGGTGGAAGGGGGTGTGGAACATAAGCCCTCACCCGGTCGCCACCAGTCGAACTTTCGACATACTGACCAGTCAGCCGCTGCGGCTCGTGTTCCAAGACTTTAATCCTTTAATAGCGGAGTCTCGTTATTAAAGGATAAGCCGGTTTCCTTTAATAAGGAATTCTACCGTGCCGGCCAGGTGAAATCGTCGATCCGCCCCTGTCGCGTCTCGGGCCACACCCCGCCGCTATAGAGATTGGCCGCCGCCGTGCCCGGGGCGAGCTTCGACTTGACCCCTTCGAGCGCGCTGTTGCGATCGCCGCGCGCCACGCTCGCCAGCCCCTTTTGCGGCAGATCCTCCGGTGCCACCAGCCGCACATCGCCACTCGCCGTGATGCTGCCGAATTGCGGCCCGGCGGGCGCCGTGTCGGCGGCGATCGGCACGCCCCCCGACTGCGCCGGCAATGGCGCATCGGCCACCGCCTTCTCGCCATTCGCCACCGCCGCATCGTCATCGAGCGCCGCCAGCACCGCGGTGGCCGCCTTGGTGTTGCCGGCCCGCAGCAGATTGATCCCGTCGCGCGACCGGATCCGCTCGACCGTACCGTCTTCATCGGTGCTGGTCGCAATGAAGCCGCCATCTTCGCCGGCGAACAGCTTGCGGAAATCGAGGAAGCGGACGCCGTTGGCCGCCGCCCTGTCGCGCTGCACCTCATTGACGATCTTCACCGCGGCATCATGCTCGGGCGAGCCCATTGTCGGCACGCCGAGCCAGTAGACGGGGATGTCGGCCGATTTGAGTATCCCCATGAAGCGGTCGACCGCCGCCCCATAGGCGAAGCGCCATTCCGGCGTGCCGAACGGGATGGTGTCCGACTTGTCGGCAGACTTCATCGGCCGCCCATCATTGGTGCCGATGATCACCACCGCGACGTCGACCTCGTTGCTCTCGATGATCTTCGGCAGCGCTTTTTCCCAATTGTAGAATTCCGGCCGGGCGAGGCCGGAATCCTCCTTGAAGCGGCCATTGAAATCGAAGGGCGAATCGGCGCCGGCGCGTTCGAGGCCGCCCCACACCCCCTCCGCCAGCATGTCGCCGACCACGAACACGTTCCATCTCTCGCGCGGCTGCCCGAGATAGCCGCGTGACGGCAGCGGCGAGGTAGCCGAGCCCATCGATGGCAGCTGCTGGCCGGCCGGCGACTGCGGCAACGCCTGCTGCGGCTGTTGCTGTGCCGGTTGAGGCGGCGGCGCTGCCTCGCTGTCCTGCTTGCCGCCACCCTCGAGCGCCTCGCTGTTGCCCATGAACGGCGCCGTGGGCTCGCCCGCCGGCGCCGCCTGGTCCTGCTTGGTTCCTTGCGTCGTCTGGGCGAGTCCGATCTGGGCGGCGCCAAACGCCATCCCGAGGATGAAGACGAGCGACAAAGCCTGGCGGTGCAGCCTCATTTCGATCTCCGGACTACCCAGGCGGCCGATCGACCCGGCCAAGCGCCCGCTGATCGCGCGGCCATGATGCGATGAGCCCGCCGGCGCCGCCGATCCGGTCGCCGAGATGCCCGACCGCCAGCGCATAGGACACCGCCGCATTATATTTCAAGATGGCATTGAAGTTGCGGGTAACCAGGAACGCCGGTCCGCCGCTTCCCGCCGGCAACACCAGATAGGCGCTCGCCTCGCCCGCCCCGAATCCTTGGCCATTGGCCGGCTTGACGCCGATCCGCGACCATGCCGCGAGGCTGCGCCGGCCCTGCTCGCCGATCAGCCGCCGGTCGAGACGGGCCGGGAGCTGCACCTCATAGCCCCATCTGAGACCCCGCTGCCAGCCGGAATGCGCGAGATAGTTGGCGGTCGAGGCCAGCGCATCCTCGATCGAGTTCCAGATGTCGCGGCGGCCATCGCCGGTCCAGTCGACCGCATAGGCATTGTAGGTCGTCGGGATGAATTGCGTGTGTCCCATGGCGCCGGCCCACGAGCCGGTGAAGCCATCGGTGTCGATGTCGCCGCGCTGCAGGATCTTGAGCGCCGCGATGAGCTGCGAGCGCCCGAACTTGCGCCGACTGCCCGTATAGGCGAGGGTGGCGAGCGAGCGGATGACGCTCATCTCGCCCTTGTGGCTGCCGAAATTCGACTCCATCCCCCAGATCGCCAGCAGGATCTCGCGGTCGACGCCATAGCGCCGCTCGATCCGGTCGAGCGTGGCAGCATAGGTCTGCGCCATGCCCTGTCCGGCGGCGATCCGCTGCGGCGTCACGCGCTTCGACAGATAATCGGAGACCGGCGACTTGAACTCCGGCTGGTCCTGCGCCAGCTGCAGCACGCTTGGATCGGGGCCGACCCCGCGGAACGCCCTCTCATAGATCCGCCGCGAGATCCCGGCGCGGCGCGCCTCCGGCCAGAAATCATGAACGAACCGGCCGAACCGGTCGGACGCGACGTCGCCCATCAGCTGGCCGAGAATCCCGCTGCTGGCCGCCGGAAGCTCCGCCCTGACCGGCGGGCCCGACAAGGTGGCGGCTGCGATGACCGCCGCGACGAGCTTGATGGTTCTACCCCTGTTCATGCCCCTCCCTCGACCTGACGCGACTCACCCTTTGACGCTTAATCATCCGCATTCCGCCGCCTGAGCCGCTGCTCCCATTCGAGCGCCGAGGCAACGATGAAATCGAGATCGTCATGGCGCGGCGACCAGTTGAGCTCGCTCCGCGCCCGCTCGGCCCCGGCCACGATCGCCGGCGGATCGCCCGGCCGCCGCGGCGCATCCCTGACCGGCAGCGGCCGGCCGCTCGCCCGCTCCACCGCGGCGATGACGTCGAGCACCGAATAGCCCCGGCCATAGCCGCAATTGTAGATGCCGCTGTCGCCGCCGCCGCGCAGATGAACGAGCGCGGCATCATGCGCCGATATGAGGTCGCTCACGTGAATATAATCCCTGATGCAGGTCCCATCCGCTGTCGGATAATTGCGCCCGAATATGTCGAGATGGGGTCGTAAACCGACCGCCGTCTCGCAGGCCACCTTGATGAGATGGGTGGCGCGCGGCGTCGACTGGCCTGTCCGCCCCTTGGGATCGGCTCCCGCCACGTTGAAATACCGTAGCACCACATAGGCGAGACCGGTCGCCGCCGCGGTGTCGCGCAGCATCCATTCGGTCATCAGCTTCGAGCGCCCATAGGGCGACATCGGCTGAAGGGGGGCCTCCTCGAACACCGGCACCTGCGCGGGCTGGCCATAGACCGCGGCGGTGGAGGAGAAGATGAAGCGCCGAACCCCGCCCTTGACTGCCGCCTCCAGCAGGTCGCGCGATTTGGCCGTGTTGTTGAAATAATAGCCGAGCGGATCGGCGACCGAATCGGGCACCACCACCGATCCGGCGAAATGGATGATCTCGCCGATCGACCGGTCGCGGATCAGCGCGCCCACCAGCCCCTGGTCGGCAATGTCGCCGCGGATGAAGGTTGCGGCATGGGGCACGGTCCATTCGACGCCGGTTGCCAGATTGTCGAGCACCACGACCTCTTCGCCGCGCTCCACCAGGGCATGCGCCATATGGCTGCCGATGTAACCTGCCCCGCCGGTGACCAGAATCGCCATGAGCCCGCTCTGTCGGCTGTCAGCGCGTTGAGGATAAGCAACGCTTCACTATCGCGAGACTTTCTTGCAAAACGCTTCCCAAATGGTTACCGGCCATGAGTCCTCCGGCCATCCGTCCTATTGTCGAACAGGTCCACATTCATGAAGCGCTCCATCAAGAAGGCCGTATTTCCCGTCGCCGGCCTCGGCACCAGGTTTTTGCCTGCCACCAAGGCGGTGCCCAAGGAGATGCTTCCCGTTGTGGACCGCCCCGTGATCCAGCTTGCGGTTGACGAGGCCCGCGAAGCCGGCTGCGAGCATTTCGTCTTCGTCACGGGGCGGAACAAAGGCGTCATTGAGGATCATTTCGACAAGCAGTTCGAACTGGAGGAGACCCTGAAGCGGCGCGGCAAGCATGCCGAGCTGGTGCTGCTCGAGCAGGATCTGCCATCGGCCGGCCAGACCAGCTTCACCCGCCAGCAGGAGCCGCTCGGGCTCGGCCACGCCGTCTGGTGCGCACGCGAGCTCGTCGGCAACGAGCCCTTCGCCCTGCTTCTCCCCGATATGCTGATCCATGCCAAGCCGGGCTGCCTGAAGCAGATGATGGAGGTCTATGCCGACACCGGCGGCAATGTCATCGCCGTCGAGGAGGTGCCGCGCGACCATGTCAGCCGCTATGGCGTCGTCAAGGTCGGGCCCACCTTCGGCCGCGGGTTTCGCATCGACGGCATGGTCGAGAAGCCGAAGCTCGAAGACGCTCCGTCAAATCTCATCATTTCCGGTCGTTATATTCTCCAGCCGCAGATCTTCGACCGGATTGCCGCCCAGCATCCCGGCGCCGGCGGCGAGATCCAGTTGACCGATGCGATGATCCAGCTGATGGCCGAGGACCGTTTCTTCGGCCTCAAATTCGAAGGCAAGACCTATGATTGCGGCGACAAGGTTGGCTTTCTCGCCGCCAATGTCGCTTATGGGCTGGCGCGCGAGGACCTCGGCCCGGCGTTCCGTCAGGCGCTGAAGGAGATCGTCGCGGATTTCGGCGGTTTATGAGGGGAGGGGCGTGATGGATTTCGCCAGCGACAATGTCTTCGGCGTGCATGAGCGCATCATGAATGCGCTGGTCGCCGCCAATGCCGGGACCTCGCCGTCCTACGGCGTCGATCCCTGGACTCGCGAGGCCGAGCAGCGCCTTTCCGAGCTGTTCGAGCGTCAGGTGACGAGCTTCCTCGTCATGACCGGCACCGCCGCCAATGCGCTGGCGCTGTCGCAGCTCGTGCCGCCCTATGGCGCCGTCTTCGTCCATGCCGACGCCCATGTCATGGTCGACGAATGCGGCGCGCCCGAGCTCTTCACCGGCGGCGCCAAGCTGATCGGGATCGCCGAGCCCAATGGCAAGATCACGCCCGATGCCATCGCCCGGGTGATAGCCGGCTTCATCCGCGGCGAGCACGACCCCAAGCCCGCCGCCGTGTCGATCGCCCAGGCGACCGAGCTTGGCACCATCTACACCCCGGCCGAGATCGGCAAGCTCGCCGAGCTCTGCCGTGCCAAGGGCATGAGGCTCCATATGGACGGCGCCCGCTTCGCCAATGCCGTGGCGGCGCTTGATTGCGCCCCTGCCGACATCACCTGGCGGGCCGGCGTCGATGCCCTGTCCTTCGGATGTACCAAAAACGGCGCTTTGGCGCTCGAATCGGTGATTTTCTTCGACGATAAGCTCGCAAATGAGTTCACTTATCGCCGTATGCGGGCCGGCCAGCTGCTCTCCAAGGGCCGCTTTCTCGGCGCCCAGATGCTGGCCTATCTCGATGGCGATCTGTGGCTGAACAACGCCCGCCACGCCAATGCGATGGCGAAGCTCTTGAGCGATGGGCTCGCGCGCATCGCGGGGATGCGGCTCGCGGTCGACGTGTCGGCCAACGAAGTCTTCGTCATCATGCCGCGGAACCTGTTCCAGGCATTGTCGGGCGAAGCACATTGCTTCGAATGGCCGGGAATGGGCTCGGGCCTCGTTTCGCCGGGCCCCGACGAGGCGCTGGTGCGTTTCGTCTGCTCGTTCCGCACCACCGAGGAAGATGTCGCCAAGCTCCTGCGGCTGGCCGGCGCCGTCAGGACGTTGTCGGCTGGCCGGCAATCGGCAGCCGAGCAGCAGCGGCCGTGACCGGCTGTCTGCTCGGCTGTTATCTCAGGCGCTAGAGGTCAGGCTGCGTCCTTGCGGCCCTCGATGACCTTCCTGTCGGAGGCCTGCGCCACCGCGATGGTGCGCGGCTTCATCGCCTCGGGGAGCTCGCGCTTGAGGGCGACATGGAGGAGACCGTTCTCGATCTCGGCACCCTGCACCTCGACATGGTCGGCGAGCCGGAAACGCCGCTCGAAGCTCCGGGCGGCAATGCCCTGATGGAGATATTCGGACTTCGGCTCCTTCTCCTGGCGCTTGCCGGAGATGGTCAGCGTTCCTTCCTTCACCTCGATATTGAGATCGGTCGGGCTGAAGCCTGCAACCGCCATGGTGATGCGGTATGCATTCTCGCCGGTGCGCTCGATATTGTAGGGCGGATAGGTCGGCGCTTCGACGTTGCTCACCTCGTCCAGCATCTTGGCGAAGCGATCGAAACCGACGGAACTGCGATAAAGCGGGGTAAAGTCAAACAACATGGCAACAACCTCCTTGAGCTCTGTTGCTATTATCCCGCCGGACATCCGGCCGGGTTGTCTTGCGGCCCTCATGGGCACCGCACCCCTGATTTAGGCGCCCGCCTCGGCCCTTCAAGAGGCCATTTATGGAGAAACGCATGCCCTTGAAGCCCCTGATCGCCGCCACCCTTGGCCTCCTTGCCATGGCAACCGCCGCTCTGCCGCCGGCCGATGCCCAGCCCTATGTCATCGACCGCGGCGGACCTTGGGGGTTCTATGGCGGTTTCGGGCCCTATCCGGCGCCCGACCTCAATCCGCGCAGCCGCTCATACAATCCGGACGCGTGGAAATACATGTACAAGCTGAACTGTGTCGACGCCGGACGCTCGCTGATTGCGCGCGGCTTCATGGTCGTCCAGCAAATTCACTGCCAGGGCAACACCTATGCCTTCGTGGCGCTGCGCCGCGGCAAGCCCTACCGCGTCGTCATGGATCCCTGGTCCGGAACGATCCTGAGCGTCGGGCGCACCCGCTGATGGCACCGACCGCTGCAGCGGCAAAGCCTTGCCTTCCGAGGCCGCGATCTCGCCTCAAATCGAAACTAACTGTAAAGGCGAGCGATTCCAGGCCGGCGGGGCCGGGGCCCTTGACCGCGAATGTCGCGATTCTGGAGCTTCGTCATGCGAAAGATCTCGAAATCACTGTCGGTTGCAGGGGGTGCGGGGCTGCTTCTCGGCCTCCTCTCCGCCGAAGGCTCGGCCCAGAACAGCCATTGGTTCTACGGCAATTATGGCCATTATGACGGCATGACCTGGGGCGTTTTCCCACCGCCTCCGCCACCCCCCGCCTACCCGGCGGCTCGCCACTATGAGGATCCCTACGCCGAGCCGGCGCCCGTCAATCGTCCTCAGCGCCAACGCCACGCCTACCAGCCGCCGGGCGATCAGACGCTCGATCCGGCGATCGAGGCCGACCCCGGCGTCAAACGGTCGGCCGCCCAGCCGATGTCGCCGAGGAAGCCGAAATCGGGCACCGCAGCGCTTGGCGCCGAAAGCGATGATTTGACCACCGGCAGCACTGACGGCGCTGAGCCTGGGCAGGGGGCGGTGAGCTGCGACAAGGCGCGCGGCATCGTTGCCGAATTCGGTTTCAAGGACATCAAGGCCGACAGCTGCTCGGGCAAGACCTATGGCTTCAGCGCCACCCGGGACGGCAAGAGCTTCTCGATCAAGATCGTGGCGGCCAATGGCGAGCTGGCGGAGGTCAGGCGCCAGTAGCATGCCGCCGCTCGAGGGTGTGTTGCGCGCCGTCCTGCCGGGTTCGGCACCGGCGCTCTCGCCGGTCAGCGATGCCACTGTCGCATCCTTGTCCCCCAAGCTGGTCTCGGTCCCCGGCAACGAGATCCCCGCCGGCATGAGCTGTGGCCGTCTGGTCACGCCCGATCGGGTGGCGCTGCGCTACGCGGTGGCGCCGGGTCCAAGCCTGTCCAAAGGCACCGTCTGCATCCTCCAGGGACGCGGCGAGTTCATCGAGCGCTACTTCGAGACCGTCCGCGACCTCAGGGCCCGCGGCTACACCGTCGCCACGCTGGATTGGCGCGGCCAGGGCGGTTCCGCTCGCCTGCTTCGCCACTCCTGGCGCGGCCACATCCGCAGCTTCCGCCACTATGACATCGATCTCGAGACCTTCGTCCGCGAGATCGTGCTGCCTGACTGTCCGCCGCCCTTCTACGCGATCGGTCACTCTACCGGCGGGCAGATCCTGCTCAGGGCCCTGCGCCGCCATCACTGGTTCAGCGCTGCGGTCCTGTCCTCGCCCTTTCTCGGTCTCGGGCCGACGCCGCTGCCGCCCTGGATGGTCAGGCTCGTCGCGCCGTTCTTCATCATGACCGGCCTTGGCTGGATCTCGGTCCCCGGTCGCGGCAAGGCGGCGCTGACTCTCGACGCCTTCGAGGGCAATCCGCTCACCAGCGATCGCCGGCGCTTCGCCCTCTCCAACCGGATCATCGAAGCCGAGCCGGCCTTGGGGCTCGGTGCTCCGACCATCTCATGGCTCAATGCCGCGCTCTCCTCGATGCGCGCGCTTCACCGGCTGAAGGGCGAGCGGCCGCTGACCGCCCCGGTGCTGATCGTTGCCGCCGGCGCCGACCGCGTGGTGTCGACCGAGGCTTCGCGCGACTTTGCCCGCCACGTGCCCGGCGTCGCGGCGGTGGTCATCGACCACGCCCGCCACGAGCTGCTGCAGGAGCGCGACGAGTTCCGCGTTCAGTTCTGGGCCGCGTTCGACGCCTTCACCGGCGCGCTGTCGTCGTCGGTCTCGCGATAGTCGGCCAGCATCGCCAGCACCGTCTCATGCAGCGCCGGTCCGGCCGAGGCGACGACATCGCCGCCGCCGAGCGCGCTGCCGCCGCTCCAGCTCGTGACGCAGCCGCCGGCGCCGGTGATGATCGGAATGAGCGCCGCGATGTCATAGGTCTGAAGGCCGGTATCGATCGCGATCTCCATCTGACCCGCCGCCACCATGGCAAAGAAATAGGCATCGGCATCATGGCGGAACTCGCGCACCTGGCTGCGCAATGCCGCATAGATCCGCCCCTTGCTGCCGGCACTGTAGCGTGCGGGCCCGGTGGTCCCGCAACGGGCCTGGTCGAGCGAGCCGGCGTCGGCCGCCCGTAGCTTTGCGACCCGCTTGCCCCTGCGATAGGCGAACGCCCCCTCGGCATTGCCGAGAAAGGTCTCGCCGACAAAGGCCTGGTGCGCCGCCCCGATCACCGCCTTCTCGTCCTCGATCAATCCAATCAGCGTCATCCAGGTCGGCAGCCCGCATACGAAGGCGCGCGTGCCGTCGATCGGGTCGAGCACCCACACCCGTCCCGACCGCGACGGCTTTGGCCCATACTCCTCGCCGAGGATCCCGTCATCGGGATAGGTCGCTTCGATCATCGCCCGAATCGCCCGCTCGGCCGCCCGATCGCCTTCGGTGACCGGGTCGAAGCCGTCTTCGAGCTTGTTGTCGATGCCGGGCAGATTGCGGAAATGCGGCAGGATCGCCTGACCGGCGGCATCGCAAAGCGCCAGCACGAAACGGCTGAGAGCGGTGTTTTCGGCGCGCCGGGGCATCGGCCGGGATCCTTCAAGCGTCAGATTGCGAACGATGCTCTAGCCTGCACATCGAGCTGTTTCAATACGGCGCGAAATTAACAGCCTCTTTACCGATCGCTGCCAGTGTCGATTCCACCATGGACGGCGGTGGGGCGGGCCAGAGGTCGCATGACCTCGCTCGATGGCGTGATCGACTGGAACGGCAGCTCTGACAGGCAAGCGAACTCCCATGACTCATCGCGTTCTCATCGTTGACGACGATCCCGCCCAGCGGCGTCTCCTGGACAGCATGATCAGGCGTTGCGGCCATGACACCGTGCTCGCCGACTCGGGCGGCGCCGCCCTCGACCTGCTCGCACAGCCGCGGACCCGGTCGGTCGATCTCATCGTGCTCGATCTGGTGATGCCGGGCATGGATGGGCTCGAGATGCTGTCGCGGCTCGAAACCAGGAGCGGCCGCATTCCCGTCATCGTCCAGACCGCTCAAGGTTCGATCGAGACCGTCGTCAAGGCGATGCGCGCCGGCGCCGATGATTTCGTGGTCAAGCCGGTTAGCCCCGAGCGCCTCAAGGTCTCCATGCAGAATCTGCTGAGGGTCAATGCCCTGACCGAGGAAGTGAAGCGGCTGAACCAGAAGGCCGGCGGCCAACTGACCTTCGCAGATCTGATTGCCGCCGCCCCGGCCATGCAGAATGTGGCACGGCTGGTGCGGCGTGGCGCCCTGTCCAGCATCCCGATCCTGATCGAAGGCGAATCGGGAGTCGGCAAGGAGATGATTGCGCGCGCCATTCAGGGCGAGAGCGAGCGCCGCGGCCGACCGTTCGTCGCCGTCAATTGTGGCGCCATTCCGGAGAACCTCGTCGAGAGCATCCTGTTCGGTCACGAGAAGGGCGCCTTCACCGGCGCCACCGGCCGCCATGTCGGCAAGTTCCAGGAAGCCGACGGCGGCACGCTGTTTCTCGACGAGGTGGCAGAGCTGCCTCTCGACATCCAGGTCAAGCTCTTGCGCGCCATTCAGGAGGGCGAGGTCGATCCGGTCGGCGCAAGGCGTCCGGTCAAAGTCAACATCCGCCTGATTTCCGCCACGAACCGCAACATGATCGAGATGGTCAAGGCCGGGCGGTTTCGCGAGGACCTCTATTACCGGCTCAACGTCTTTCCGATCCTTGTGCCGCCATTGCGCGAGCGCAAGCAGGATATTCCAGCGCTGGTCGATCACTTCGTCACTCGCTTCTCGGCGGAGGAGGGCCGTCGTGTCCACGGCATCGCGCCGCGGGCGCTGGAGATGCTCCTCGCCTATGGCTGGCCCGGCAATGTGCGCCAGCTCGAGAACACCGTGTTCCGCGCCATCGTCCTGAGCGAAGGCGACGCCCTCGATATCGAGGATTTTCCGCAGATCGCCTCGCTTGTCGAAGGCTTTGAGGTCAAGATTCCCGCCGTGCCGCCACTGCCGCCGCGCCAACCGCTTGCCATCGGCCACGCTGCCATGACCGGCGCCGAAGGCCAGATCATCTCTGCGCGCGGCGGCGTCGTCGGCGACGGCATTGCCGTCGGCATTCCCGCAGTGACGGATGGCGGCCATATTCGACGTCTCGAAGAGGTCGAGGCCGACATGATCCGCATGGCGCTTCAGCGCTATCGTGGCCAGATGTCGGAGGTCGCGCGCAAGCTCGGCATTGGCCGCTCTACTCTCTACCGCAAGATGCGCGGCCTTGGACTTGAGGCGAAGATGTGACAGCCTCGACCTATTTGGAACGCTAATGGCCGCTCGGGGTTGTTAACGGGGGCGTGGTTCGATAATTTCCGCGCCGGGAGGAAGAGAATGCCGCGCTGCTGTCGATTACTCGTCACATTTATGATCGGGCTTGTTCTCTCGCTGGCATTTTCGCTCGCCGGCATTCCTGCGGCGTCGGCCCAGGATACCGGGCAGCGGTTCAACTTCTTCGGTCGCGGCTTTGCCGACGACAATTGGGACGGCAATCGGCGCAGCCGCCAGCGCGCGCAACAGCAGCAGCGCCCCCAGCAGCAACGCCGAACCATCTTCACGCCCTTCGGCTTCGGCCAGCCGCCGGCCTACCGTCAGGGCGGCTGGTTGCAGAATCAAAATCGCGGCTGGCGCCGCCAGGAGCGCCAGGCCGGCACCCTGTGGGGCAGCGACGAGCCGCAGCGCATGAGGCAGCGGCCGCGCCGCTTGTGGTGGTTCGAGACGCCGCAGGTTCGCGAGGTCGTGGAGGAGGACACCTCCGGTCCCGATGATGGCGAAGGCCAGATTGCGGAGATCTACACCTATCGGCCCGAGCCGCTGGTTCAGGTGACCGATCCCAAGGTCGGTGCCGCCCATCCGCCGAAGCTCGACGACCCCATGGCGCAGTCGCTGTGGCAGCGCTTGCGCGATGGCTCCTCGGGTGCCCGCGCCACCGCGGCGCAGCGCAAGGCGGTGCTCGCCTTTTACGAGGCCCGCGGCTTCACCCCGATCTGGGTGAACCGCGACGGCGTCGAGCAGCGGGTCGGCAAGCTCCGGCACTATTTTACCGCCGCCGGGCGCGAAGGCCTCGATCCCAAGGACTACATTGTCGCCGCCGATGTCGGTCACCTCGATCAGCTCACCGATTCCGAAAAGGTGCGCACGCTGACCCGCTACGACGTCCAGCTGACCGTCGCAGCGCTGCGCTATGCCCAGCACGCCTCCGGCGGACGCATCATTCCCAACCGCCTGAGCGGCTATCACGACCTCAATCCGCCGACCGTTGCCGGCGATGCCGCCCTGGCGGCGCTTGCCGCCAGCCCGACGCCCGAGCGTTATCTCGCCTCGCTTCACCCGGTGCATCCGGCCTATGCCGCCTTCCGTCGCGCCCTGGCCATGCAGGGTGCCGGCATCGAGGAGGCCGAGGTGCCGCCGATCGGCTCCGGGCCCACCATTCGCGAAGGCCAGCGCGACGATCGCGTGCCGCTGATCCGCAAGCGTCTTGCCCGGCTTGGCTTCCTCACTCTTCCTGGCGACGACGCCTTTGACGATGGCGCCGTCGAGGTGTCGCCGCTCGTGGCCGGCGAGGCGCCATCCGGCGAACCCGCGCCGGACGACGCAGTGTCGGCGACCGGCCCCGCCGACCAGCCCGCCGATCCCGACAACCCGAGCTTCGGCGCCGCCGACGGCACGACCGCTGCCGCCGACGACGTGGCCAGCGATCCCGATGCAACCGTCTTCTCCGCGGCCGATGCCGAGGCGCTGCGCGGATTCCAGGAGCAGTCGGGGCTGCGCGCCGACGGCATTCTCGGCAACGCCACCATCGCCCGGCTCAACGACACCGGCGAGCAGAAGCAGGTCCAGCGCATTCTCTACAGCATGGAGCGGCTGCGCTGGATGCCGCGCGATTTCGGCACCCGTCATGTCCTGGTCAACCAGGCCGCCTTCGAGCTCCAGGTGGTCGACCGTAACCGGCCGATCTGGCAGACCCGCGTCATCGTCGGCAAGCCCAACACCCAGACCGCCGTGTTCAGCGACGTCATGGAGACGGTGGAGTTCAATCCCTATTGGGGCGTGCCGCAGTCCATCATCATCAAGGAGATGCTGCCGCGGCTGCGTCGCGATCCGAGCTATCTCGATCGCCTCGGCTACGAGGTGCGCGATGGCCGCGGTCGCGAGATCAGCTCGAGCTATGTCGACTGGTGGCGCTACGGCAACAAGGTGCCGTTGTCGGTGCGCCAGCCGCCGGGCGCCGAAAATGCCCTCGGCGCAGTCAAGTTCCTGTTCCCCAACAGCCATGCCATCTACATGCATGACACCCCGACCCGCTCGCTCTTCGAGAAGAAGGTCCGCGCCTTCAGCCATGGCTGCGTCCGGGTGCAGAACCCGCGCGAGCTGGCCGAGCTGGTGCTGGGCTGGGAACCCGAACGCGTCGAGGAAGCGATTTACCGCGGCGAGAACCAGGCGGTGAAGCTGTCACGCAAGCTGCCGGTGCATCTCGCCTATTTCACCGCATGGCCGGACGAGTCCGGCCGAATCATCATGTATCCCGATGTTTACGGGCGCGACGCACAACTCGAAAAGGCATTGGGCGAGGGCGATGTCGCGTTGCGGTGATCCCGCTAAACCAATGGCGCGGCATTAAGATCACATTAACAGGAAAATTCTAAAGATTCTCCGACCTGCGCTGCCCAATAGCAGCCGCATTCTTGTGGACAACTCGCTAACCGTGTAACCCTTTGGATGACATGGGCTTCCTCGGGGTTAACTTGGGGTTCGGGGTCTGACCACGGGTCCGTTTTGGTCAAGGGGTGAATGTGGCCGCTTATCTGCGTCACCACAGCGGGGAAAGTTACGCGTGAAGCATCTGCTGACGACCGCCATCCGGTCTTTCGCCGTGTTCTTTGCGGGCACGATGCTCTGTTTGAGTACCGTCGGTCAGGCTAAAGCCGAAGTCCGCACCATCAGCCTGTATCATGTGCACACCCGGGAATCGCTGACGATCACCTACAAGAAGGATGGTCGCTATATCCCCTCCGCCATGGCACAGATCAACTACATCCTGCGCGACTGGCGCAAGAACCGGCCGACCACCATGTCGCCCGAGACCATCGACCTCATGTGGGAGCTTCATGAGGATCTCGGATCCAAGCAGCCGATCCGCATCATCTGTGGATTTCGCTCGGCCGAGACCAATGCCATGCTGAAGAAGATTGGCCGGCACGTCGCCCGCCAGAGCCAGCACATCACCGGCAAGGCCATCGACATGTATTTCCCCGACGTGCCGCTCGAGCGCGTGCGCAACAGCGCCTTGGTGCGCCAGGTCGGCGGCGTCGGCTACTATCCGGCAAGCGGCGGCGGCTTCATCCATGTCGACTCCGGTCACGTCCGCCACTGGCCGCGCATCAGCCCGACCAAGCTCGCCCAGATCTATGGCGAATATGCCCGCACCGTCGGCGCCCGCGGCAAGCTCGGCCCGTCGAGCTTCCAGATCGCCACCGCCGAGCCGAAATTCACCACCGCCCCGAAGTCGGCAGCCGCGGCCGGCCCGCCGGTTGCGGATGAGGGCGATGACGACGAGAACGGTGCGCGCACTGCCGATCTCCGCGAGGAGGATTTCGAGAGCTACACGCCGGCCCCCAAGGCGGTCGCCAAGGCCGACACCCCGCCTGAGCCGGTCATTCCGCGGCCGCGGCCCAAGCCCATCGAGGTGCTGATGCTGGCGGCCGCCAACATGCAGATCGAGCCGGCTTCGGCGACAGTCGAAAAGCCGAATTTCGCCGAGCGGCCGGTGACCATGCAGGAGAGCCTGGGCCCGGTGAATGCCGACGCCAATCTGGTAGGCGAACGCGACCTGACCTCCAACATCGCGGCCAAGGGCAGCTTTGCCATGGAACTGATCAGCGCCTCCACCAAGGATGCGCCGATGATTCGTCCCTTGGCTGAGGGTTCGTCCGATGTGACCTGGAACGCCAGCCTGATGTCCGCCTCGCGATTGGTGCGGCGCGATGGCTCGCCACAACCCTTTGGCAGGCCCGATGCAGCGGCGTCGGCGCAGCTCACCGAAGCGAAGCTGCCGGCGGTCCAGCTGGCGCATACCCGCGTGCTCAGCACCATGTCGGGAGCTCTGGTGAGCGACGGCGACGGCCCGACCTCGGCCGGCACCGGCAAAGGTGACATGCTCGAGGTCAATCGCGATGGCAAGCGCGACCTGACCGACCCCGGTCCGCCTCCGCCGCCCAAGGCGAGACTGAGCGCCATCGATCAGTTCCTCGGGCTGTTCTCCAGGCAGTAGGAGACGAGGAAGTAGGCGGTAAGCGGTGCACTTTCCCTACTGCCTATCTGCCGACTGCCTCTATTCCTGCCCGATCAACGCGCCCCAGCGATCGAGAAATCCCTCGAACCGCGCCACCACCTGATCGAGATCGGCCTCGCTGATCGGCAACGACAGCGCGATATAGCCGCGCCGCGCGATATAGACGTGATCCAAAAGCAGGTCGAGATGGAGGAGGGGCTTCAGCGCCTGGTTGGCGCGTGCCACATCGGCCGGCGTCGTCACCGGCCCCCGCGAGAAATGGATGGTCATCAGCGAGCCGACGCCGGTGACGGTGACCGGCAGGTCGCGGTGCTGTGCCGCCGCATTGAGGCGCCGCCGCAGCCGCTCGCCCTTGTCGCTGAGCTGCACCGCTGCCTCTGGCGTGAACACCTCGGTCAGGCCGACAATACCCGCCGCCATGGTCAGCACATTGTTGTTGAAGGTGCCGGCATGGTTCCAATGATCGGGGCGCCGCGGGTCGAACCGCGCCATCAGCGCCGCCCGTCCGCCAAAGGCACCGATGCTCATGCCGCCGCCCACATATTTGCCAAGCGTCGTGAGGTCCGATCGCACGCCAAGCGTCTCTTGCAGCCCATGCGGCCCGAGGCGCGACGTCATAACCTCGTCGAAGATCAGGATGATGCCATGGCGGTCGCAGGCACGCCTGAGCTCGGTCAGGAATTCGCGCGACGCCGGCAGGCAGCCGCCGCCACCCATCATCGGCTCGATCAGCACCGCCGCCAGGCTGTCGGCATTCTCCTCGATCAGCGCCCGGGTCTTCTCGCCGTCGTTGAACGGCGCGATCACCACCGGAACCGGGGCATTGAGCGGTCCAGGCCCGGCAGGAAACCACAACAGGCCGCCATGATAGGCGCCGGCGAACACCAGCACCTTGTCGCGGCCGGTGGCGGCACGGGCCGTCGACAGCGCGAACATGTTGGCTTCGGTCCCGGAATTGCAGAAGCGCACCTGCTCGATCATCGGGAAGCGCCGGGTCACTGCCGTGGCGAGCCCCGCCTCATGGCGATTCGGCCCGCCGAGATTGATTCCCTCGCGCGCTACCCTGGCGATGCACTCGATGAGCCTCGGCTCGGAATGGCCATAGACCGCAGCGCTCTGCTCGCTCACCAGATCGATATATTCATGACCGTCGAGATCCTTGAGCCGCGCCCCCTTGCCGCCGGCAAAGGCGATCGGGAAGGGTGGGTAGTAGAGCAGGGTGCGCGTGTTGCCGCCCGGCATATGGGCTTCCGCCGCCTCCTGCCGTCGGGCGCTGGCGGGGTTTTCGCAGGCCAGCCGGGCCGACACCTCTGCCACGGCATCGTCGACGGTGAGGTTCCGCCGGAGCGACATGCTGCTCATCGCTGTCTCCGCTGTTTATTGCGGGAGCTTATGGGGGAAGTGCCCAGCGAGCAATGAAGGCAGTAGGCAGATGGATAGTAGGCAGTCGTCGAGCGCAGATCACCCCGACTGCCCAATGCCTAGCGACTAGGCGGTGCCCATATAGGCACCGCCCACCGCCCGGATGTCGGCAATGCGCTTGCGCACGTCGCGCACCAGGCGGCTCGTCCGCGTGAAGATTTCCTTGCCTGGCATGTCCGGCCAGTGCTGCCGCATCTCGCGGGCGAAGGTCATGGTGAGGAGCTCCATCATCGCCTCGCGCCGCTCCTCCGAGGTGGTGAGCAGCGTCATCACCGCCGTATCGATGATTTCCTGCTCGCCGGCCCGCGCTTCCTCGTCATTCCCCGACGACGTTGCCATCGATCGCCCCTGCTCTGTCCACTCCCTGACCCCGGATCGAGCTTAGGGGCGAAGGCTTCTGCCATCAATCCGCCTCGATCGCCTTTGCCCAGTTTTCGTTCGACCGAGCTTTGGATGTCACGCCAGCGGTTGACAGCCCCCGGCGCCGTCACTAAGTTCCCGCCCGACTGGGCCGCCCCGGGCAATTCCGGCTGGCGGCCTCGCTTTGGAATGGGCACCGCCATGAAGATCCGTAATTCGTTGAAATCGCTGCTCGGGCGCCACCGTGCCAACCGGATGGTTCGCCGCAAGGGTCGCGTCTACATCATCAACAAGCAGAATCCGCGCTACAAGGCGCGCCAGGGCTGAACTTGCCCTCACAGGACCGTGATGGGAACGCCCTCGCCTTGGCGGGGGCGTCGCCTTTTCTGGTGGGCGCGATCGACCTATTTTGGCGCCATGGTGAACCGCCTGGGACCGATTCTGCCTGCTTTGTTGACCATCGTGATGGCAACCGCCGCCTCGGCCCAGCAGGCGCCGCTGCCGCCGGCTCCTGAGGCGCCGGCCGACACCAAGCTCGACCCGCCGCCGGCTGCTGCTCCGCCGAGCGACCGGCAGGTGGCGCAGGATCTGCTCGATCGTCTCTTTGGCCAGCTCCATGGCGCCAAGGACGAAGCCTCGGCCAAGGTGATCGAGGACGCGATCTGGAAGCTCTGGGCCCGTTCCGGCAGCCCGACCGCCGATGCGCTGATCGTCCAGGCGGTGCGCGCGATGGAGGCCGGCAATCGCCAGACCGCGCTCCGCATTCTCGACACCGTCATCGACGATCAGCCGAACTTCGCCGAGGCCTGGAACAAGCGGGCCACCTTGTTTTACATGATGGGTGATTACGATCGCTCGCTGGCCGATATCGACCATGTCCTCGAGCTCGAGCCGCGCCATTTCGGAGCGCTGACCGGCCTTGGCACCATCCTGAACGATCGTGGCAAGAAGGCCGAGGCGCTCAAGGCGTTCCGGCGGGCGCTGTCGATCCACCCCTTCCTCGATGGCGCCAGAAAGGCCCTGCAGCAGATCGAGCCCGAGACCGAGCAAAAGATCTGACCGTCGCCGTGGACGCGAAACCAGCTTCAACCTATACGATAGTGATGTATCTTGCGGTTGTCCCCGAAGCGGCTGGAGGCGTCGATTTACATCATGAGCGACCCCGGGGTCAGTAACCGTCCCGAGCTGGCGCGGTCGGACTACGATCGTCTCATCGATTTGCTGCGTGCTCCGCAGGCCAATGAGGAGAAGGAGTCGGCTACGACCTGTCGTGAGCTCGACAAAGAGCTCCACGGGATCAGCGTGAACCTCGACCAGATGCACCAGGCCATCAATGGTCGGTTCGACATCATGCAGCGAGTTTTTATTGGCACGGCCTTTCTGACGATTGCTTGCATTGGATATTTGTTCATCGCAACCACCCAGACTTCGATCGCCCTGGGCCGGGTTGAGGGCCGCTTCGATTTCGTTGACGAGCGTTTCAGGAGTGTCGACATGCGCTTTGACGCCGTGGACAAGCGTTTCGACAGCATCGACAAGCGCCTTGATGCCATGGATGAGCGCCTCGATGTCATGGATGAGCGCTTCGAAAAGCGCTTCGAGTCAATGGATCGGAAGCTGGACAGCATCATTGTCGGCCAGCTCCGACCTATCAAGCGACAGGGTGTTGTCGACAAGCAGTGAGCTCGACTGCCTGATGCCGACTGCCCCGGCTACACCGTCTCGCTGCCGGGCACGCCGATGCGCGCCACCCTCAGCAGATTGGTCTTCCCCGGCGTCCGCAGCGGCACGCCGGCGGTGATCACCACCCGCTCTTCGGGCTTGGCGAATCCCTCGTCCCGGGCGATCCGGGTCGCCCGCGACACCATGTCGTCGAGGCTGGCGGCATCCTCGGTCAGCACGCAATGGAGCCCCCACACCACCGACAGGCGCCGCCCGGTCGCGACGCTCGGCGTCAATGCGATGATCGGCACCTCCGGCCGCTCCCGCGCCACCCGCAACCCCGTCGATCCCGACCCCGTGTAGCAGACGATCGCCGAGGCGCCGATCGTCTCGGCAACGGTGCGGGCGGCATTGGCGATGGCGTCGGCCGAGGTCGGCTGCGGCTCGGTGCGGCGCGCTCGGCTGAGCCCGCGATAAAGCGGATCGTTCTCCACCGCATGGGCGATGCGGTCCATCGTCTCGACCGCCTTGACCGGCCAGGCACCGGTCGCCGATTCCGCCGATAGCATCACCGCATCGGCACCTTCGAACACCGCCGTTGCGACATCCGAGACCTCGGCGCGCGTCGGCACCGGCTCGACGATCATCGACTCCAGCATCTGGGTCGCCACCACAACCGGCTTGCCCGACAATCTTGCCGCACGCGTCAGCCGCTTCTGCCACCCCGGAACCTCTTCCAGCGGCAGCTCGACGCCGAGATCGCCGCGCGCCACCATGATGCTGTCGCAGGCCTCGATGATCTCATCGATTTCCTTGAGCGCCGCCGGCTTCTCGACCTTCACCATGATGCCGGCCCGCCCGGCGATCAGCCGCCGCGCTTCGATCACATCCTGCGCCCGCTGAACAAAGGACTGGGCGATCCAGTCGACGCCGAGCGCTGCGGCGAATTCAAGATCGGCATGATCCTTCTCGGTCAGCGGCGCCAGCGGCAGCACCGCATCGGGAACGTTGACGCCCTTGCGCGCCGACAGCGCGCCGCCGAAGATGACCTTGGTGATCAGCCGCTCGGGTTGCACCTCGACGATCTCGACCCGTACGCGCCCGTCATTGAGCAGGAGATGCTCGCCGGGCATCGCGGCGGCAAAGATCTCGGGATGCGGCAGCTCGACCCGGCTCGCGTCGCCGGGGCGCGAATCATTGTCGAGGACGAAACGATCGCCGGCCCTGAGCTCGACCTTCTCCGCCTTGAAATTGCCGATGCGCAGCTTCGGCCCCTGCAGATCCGCCAAAATGCCGATCGGCCGGCCGCGCCGCGCCTCGATGCCGCGGATGATCTCGTGATTGCGCGCCAGCGTCTCGTGGGTCGAATGGCTCATATTCACCCGGAACACATCGACGCCGGCTACGAACAACGCCTCGACCATCTCCGGCTCGGCCGATGCCGGTCCGAGCGTCGCGACGATCTTGACGTTGCGAATGCGCCTCACTGGTTGGTCGACTCCGAGGTCTTTGCACCGGAAAGCTCGATCGTCCAATCGAGTTCCTCCCCGGTATCGACCTCGAAAAAGCCGGTCTTCTGATAGCCGCGCTCGGCGCAGCCGGTGATGCCGCGGATCGTGAACAGCTTGTTCTGGGTGCACATGATGGACTTGCCGCCCCACGACCCGCCCTTGTCATAGTCGACGGCGAAAATGTAGTAGTAGCGGGCGATCAGCGCCCCCTTCAGCAGGGTCTCGCAGGAATTCGGACCGATGTTCCACCATCCCTCGCTGGCCCACCCCTGCTGATCCTTGTATCCCAGCGCCACCCCCACCCGGCTCGGCGTCTGGTTGCAGAGCTTGAGATCCGCATGGGCCGGCAGGCTGCCCCACAGCGAGAACACTGCCAATGCCAGCACCATGGCGGCCCAATGTCTGACCGGCATCACCATCCCGCCGTTTCGATAGGAATGAACCATGAATCTTCCTCCACCTTCCCGCGCCGCCACCGACGAGGGGTGAACCGCGTGATTTTTCACCTTGTAGCTGTCGCACTGCAAGATGGATTGTGGAATCTGGCACGATGATGACTGGGCATTCCACAACCATTGCACTGACCGCCGACAGCGTTGTGGACGGCGATCCGGCCGCAGGATTTCTCATTCTTTGCGATCACGCCAGCAACGCCCTCCCACCGCCCTACGGCACCCTCGGCTTACCCGCAGCCGAGCTCGAGCGCCATATCGCCTATGACATCGGGGCCGCGACAGTCGCCCGCACCCTGGCCGGCGCCCTCCGCGCCCCTGCAGTTCTGGCACCCTGTTCGCGGCTGCTGATCGACCCCAATCGCGGCCTCGATGACCCCACCCTGATCATGAAACTGTCGGACGGCGCGGTGGTCCCGGGGAATCTGAGCATCGATGCCGCCGAGCGCGCCTTGCGGATCGAGCGCTACTACCGGCCCTATCATCAGGCGATCGCCGACCGGATCGATCGCGCCCGGGCGCTCGGCCGCCCGCCCGATCTCATCTCCATTCACAGCTTCACCCCTTTCTGGAAGACCGCCCCCCGCCCCTGGCATGTCGGCATCCTCTGGGAGGGCGACCGCAGGTTGCCGGCCGCGGTGATCGCCGAGCTCGCCGCCGATCAGGCGCTGGTGGTCGGCGACAACGAACCTTATGCCGGCGGCCTTCCCGGCGACACCATGGACACCCATGCGGTCAAGCGCGGGTTGCGACACGCCCTGGTCGAGATCCGCCAGGATCTGATCGCCGTCGCGAGCGACGCGGTTGAATGGGGTGAACGGCTTGCGCATATCCTTGCCAAGGCAGTTGCGCGCGCCAGCTCTCCTCTCTAGGGAGTCGAAGACCATGACCGAGCTCGACGACAGGACACGGACGGAATTGGAGGCCGCGGCGTTTCGGCGGCTGATCGAGCATTTGCGCCAGCGCAGCGACGTTCAGAACATCGATCTGATGAACCTCGCCGGCTTCTGTCGCAATTGCCTGTCCAACTGGATGCAGGAGGCGGCTGCCGATGCCGGCGTTGCTTTCGACCGCGATGCGGCGCGCCGGCATGTTTATGGCATGTCCTATGAGGAGTGGAAGGCACGCCATCAGAAGGACTGAACGGGGATCTCATCGGGGAGACGCATGGACGCCAAGACCAGCTTTGCGAACGGCCAGCTGAAGTCGCTCGTCGAGCGCATCGAACATCTCGAGGAGGAGAAGCAGGCGATTGCCGGCGACATCAAGGAGGTCTATGCCGAGGCCAAGGCCAATGGCTTCGATACCAAGATCCTGCGCAAGGTCATCGCCATCCGCAAGAAGGACCACGCCGAGCGCGAGGAGGAGGATGCGGTGCTGGCGCTCTATCTCCAGGCCTTGGGAATGGTTCCGGCTTAGACAACTCAGCCCTTGCGCGCCTTCCGGCTCCGGCGAGGAATGTCGGACGACGTTCGTCGTCGGCGCTCCTCCTTCAAGGCCGCCTCAACGAGGACCTCCTCCATATGGGTCTGCCAGCCGCGACCGGCCGCTTTGTAGTGCGCCAGCACACGGGGGTGGAGGCGAATAGAGATCGCAACCTTCCTCTCTTCGGGCGCTTTTGGTGGGCGCCCTCGCATTTTCGGAAACGCTGCGAGCACTTCCTTAGGCAGCTTGCTCGCAGGTCTGGCGCGTTTGAAATCCTCGTCGGTCCATTCCGGATTGTCTTCGTCGTCGACCGGTTCATCCTCATGGGTGTGGCGGGGAGCATTCTTTCTAGAAGATGCCATAACGTCGGAGCTCCCTGGCTTTTGATGGCCGTAGGCTGATCGGCCGCAAGCGCCCATTGCGGACGGTGAAGGCGAGAAAATGAAGTTGACCGTCAATCATGCCGAAGGACCGCCAACGAGTCTCACCATGGTTCCGCCGCCTGTCCTCGAATTGGATCATGATCTCGAATTCGGCGGCGCGGGCGAGCGAAATCCCGTGCTTACGAATATTGGCCTGGTCCTTGTCTGGGTCGAATTCCAAATTTCGGACTTCGGCCGGCCTGGACATGGAATATAATGTATATGCAAAAAATTGTCACGAGCAAATCAGTTCCACTGATCACCAACTGCGGTGTTGTCTTTCAACCCTACTGCCTCACGAAGTGAAACAGCGACGCATCCCAGAAGCTCAAGCCCGCTGGGCCGTCCTCCTGCAGCATGAGGCCTGAGCGCGCCGCCTCGCCGACCGCCTGTCGGCGATCACCCGATGGGTCGCCGCGATAGGACCAGTTGAGCACGATCAGCGATCCGCCGGGCCGGAGCACCCGCTTGACCTCGCCCATCATCGCACCGATCAGCATCGGTCCCGATTCGACGATATAGGGGAAGACGTCGACCGCCAGCACCAGGTCCATCGCATCGTCCTCGAGCCAGGCGAGATCGCGCCCTGATCCCTGGATCAGCATGACATTTGCGCGATCGATGAGGCGGCGCCGCGCTGCCGCGAGCATGCCGGGCGAGCTGTCGACGCCGACCACCTGAGTCGCCCTGCCCGCCAGTGCCGCGGCCATCCGTCCTGCGCCGCAGCCGAGATCGAGGATCCGGCTGGGCCGGTCGAGGAGACCGCGCGATTCGAGCAGCATGACGATCTCGTTGGTCGCCTGCGCCAGAATATCGTCGCGGCCGAGCGCATAGAGCGCCGCAGCCCCGTCGGCGCCATGGCGGGCAGCTCGGTCGAAGAGCTGCGCGCAAGCCATGACCGCATCGCCGCCATCGCCTTCGCCATGCGCCTCGACTGCCCTGCGCACCGCCTGCACGAGCGAGAATGCCCGCGGGCTTCCCCGCCATAACGCGCCCGCCGCCTTGAGCCGCTGTCCGGCGACCGCGTCATCTGTGATGGCCTCCGGGGCTGCCAGCGCCGCCTCGACCTCCGCCGCCGACTGTGCCCGGTAGGCGAGCCGCATCACCGCCACATTGGCCGGGAGCTGGCCGCCGGCCAGCAGCGCGACCACATCGTCGCCGCGCCGCCGCCACACGCGCCGGAACGCTGCCTGTCGCGTGGCTCCCCAGCTGAGCTTGTGAGGCTCGTCGCCTTTCAGGAAGTCGAACCAGCGGCAGCCCTCGCGCTGCGCCTCCCTGATTGCATGCGCCGTCAGAAGCGTGCCCGGGCTGACCTGCGCGTCGTCCGGATCGAAGCCGCCGAGATAGGCGTAAGCCCGTTGGCGATGTTGGAAGCCGAGCTGGACGGCGGTGATCCTGCCATGCCGCTCGAGCCCGTGGAGCCTCAGCATGCCGCGCTCGAGCAGCGCCGGCAGCGCCTCGCGATGGCAGCGCTCGACCCGTCCGTCGGCGAACACCCCGGGCTCGCCACGCGACGTCCAGCATTGGCGATGAAGATCGACGAGCCGCGTCAGCAGCCTGTCGAGCGAGCGGGCATCGGCGAGCGTGATCCGATAGCCGCCATCGCGATGCACCCGATTCTCGGCCATGCGGAGCTTGCGCGCCTTGCCGGCCGGCACGAGACTCGCCGGCTCGTCGTCGAGCTTCAGCCCATAGCGCGCCGCCGCCGGCGTCTCCTCGCAGGAACAGCCGCTCAAATGAGGCAAGCCTCGCCCCGCCGCGAACGGCGCCAGATCGGTCAGCTCCCATTCCTGCCAACCGGGCAGCATTTCGATCGCGGCCGCGACTGCCGAAAGGACCGCAGCGCGGCAGTCGGGCGCGACCAGCACATCGAGATAGTCGCTGAGCCCGATCCCCACCGCCAGGAGGCGACCGCCGGCGATCGCCCGCTCGATATAGAAGGGTGCAAGCCCGACCAGCCGATCGCCGTCCCGAATGGCGATGGTGCGAAGATCGCCCGGATGAAAGGCCCGCCACCAGGCGATGAGCCAGGCCGGCGACTGGAACGGCGTCGCTTCGGGACAGCCGTCGAACAGCGTCCACCACGGCATTTCCAGAGCCTTGAGACCGGCGATGTCGCTGACGATCGCCGTGTCGAGCGCCATGCTCAGGCCACTCCCCGGCGCTGGCCGAGGCTGCCGCCCGCCAGCATCTGCCAAAGATCGAAATAGGCTTGGACCATCGCCTTGTGGCTGAAGCGCTGGCGTGCGATGAGGCGGCACGCCTCAGGATCGATCCTTCTGGCCAGCGGGATTGCCGCCGCCATCTGCTCGACCGTCTCGACGAGATAGCCGGTGACCCCATGCACCACCGTCTCCGGCAATGCGCCGCGGGCGAAGGCGATCACCGGCGTGCCCGTCGCCGCCGCTTCCCGCGCCACCAGCGAGCTCGTCTCCTCGACCAGGCTCGGGACCAGCAGGCACTGAGCTTCTGCCAGCAATTGCCGCTTCTGTGCGAAATCGGCCGGTCCGATGAAGCGGCACTCGGCGCCGAGCGCCGGCGCGATCTCCTGGTCGAAATAGTCCTGATGCGCCGCATAAGGGAAGATTTCGCCAGCAATGACCATCGGCATCTTCGCCTGCTTTGCCGCGGCGATCGCGAGATGAATGCCCTTTTCGGGGCAGATCCGGGAGAGCACCAGGGCGAAGCCGCGCGGACGTCTCACGGCATCGAGCCGCTCGACATCGACGCCATTGCCGATCGGCGGCAGCATATGCGGATTATCCGCGACAGCGCTGTGCTGCGTTGCCGACACGCAGTTGAACCAGCTCGACGGCCGCGACGGCCAGAGCGCCGATCGCGGATACCATTCGATCGGCAGATGCAGTGTCGTCAGGATCGGCAGCCCCGGCGCCGGCAGGTAGAAATAGAAATCGAGCCCGTGGAAATGCACGAGATCGATTGCCTGCTGCTCGAGCGCGCGCGTCAGTGCCTGGCGGCAGAGCGCGCGCGAGTGGCGCATCGCCTGATCGTCGAAAGGGCCGGGCGTCGTTTTGAGCGCGATGAGCTCGCCCATGACCATCGAGCCAGCCGGTGCGATGACCAGCGATCGATGACCGGCCTCGACCAGCGCCCGGTCGAGATGGGTGAGCACCTGCTCCGAGCCGCCGCTGGCATTGCTGCTGACCGCTGCGAAAGGATAGGCGACCGACAGGATGGTCAATCCCATCTCAGCCCCTCGCGGGCCAATGCCGCCATGGCCTCCCCGACCCGGCGCTGGAAGATCGCGCTTTCGATGCCCCATGGCATGCGCTCATAGAGCAGCCTGCCGCCATTCGGCAGTGCCGTGAAATCATGCACTAGAGCCGGGCGGAACTGCTCGCGCGCCGGATTGAACAGGCTCAGCATCTGCTGCTGGCTGGCATGGGCCGCGATCATCGCCTTCTTGCGATCGAGCTCGGAGCCGGCCACCGCATAGTCGATCGTGTCCTCGGTCGCGACGGCGAAGGAGGTGCTGAAGGCGTCCTCGTCATCGAGCCGGTAGAGCGGCATCTCGATCACCGTCAGATCGCGCCCGCGCATTTTGAGCAGCCGCTTGGCCGCCTGCACCGCAAAGGCCACCGCATCATGATCGGGATGACCGCCTTCATAGGCATGGGTGACCACCATGGCGATGTCCCGGGCGATGAAAGTGCCTGCCAGCATGGCGCTGAGCTGGGCGAGCGCAAAGGTCCCGCCCTGATCGGCAAATCCGAGCATGATCTGCCGCTCAGCCGGCACGCCGGCAATCGCCATCGCCGTCTGAAGCTCTCGCTGCCGTGCGGCGGCATAGTCCTGAAACGTCGCAAACCCATGCTCGCGCGCCACCTCCGTCGAGCGCGGCGCACCGTCCGTCGCCACGATGAGATGGGCGCCCCTGCTGCGCATCAACAGCGCACCGGCGCCAATCGTCTCATCATCGGGATGAGCGATGGCGACCGCGAGCCCATCGGCCGCGATCGGCTGATCCTGGTGGTAGAGCAGCGCCTTCAGGAACGCCGATGCAGTCCCTTCGCTCATGCCGCCGCCTCGCGAAAGCCGGTGCGCCGGACATAGCGCTCGAGCATTGCGGCGCAGAAATCGGCATATTCGCTCGCATCGGCCGGTGGGCTCGTGTGATGCGGCGCGATGCCGCGATGCTCGGGCGTGAAGCAGAAGGTGACGGTGACATCGAATGGCGCCAGCGCTTCCATCTGCCGGTCGAACCAGTCGAGCGCATTGGGCCGAAAGCTGTCGGCCCAGGACAGGCCGGTCCTGAGATGCTTGACGCCGAGCCGCTTGAGCCAGCGCACCGCATCGGCGAGGCGATGATCCTCGTAATGGAACCACTGGCAGATGCCGAGTGTCGGCGTCCGCCGGGCGAACCGTTCGAGCGCCGGCTTGGGTGTGCCGTCCTCGCGCAGCAGACCCATGTAGAAATGCCGGTAGTAGGACGAGCCCTCCGCCTCCTTGTGGCGCGTCGTGGCACCCCAGGCCTGAGGCAGATCATAAAGGCTGTACCAATGAATGCGCGCGCTGTGCGGTCCGAGCAGGTCGGCCGTGCGGTCCACCCCCCAGGCCTGCACCTCCTCGGCGCCGAATGACGACACCCCGACCTCGCTGACCCAGATCGGCAGGTCGGTGACCGCGGCGATCTCGGCGATCTTCGCCGGCCATTCGTCGATCTGCCAGAGGTTCCAGTTGAGCGGGAAGCCGTGCACTGCCACGATGTCGACATGGTCGAGCACGCCGAGCCCCGCCATGTTGCGCATAAATTGCGGGTCGATTGGGGAGATGCCGCCGAGCACCCGTTTGAGAGCGGGGCAGCTCGACGCGATCGCCTTGCCGGCTCCGGTCGCCATCGCCGCAAAATGCGCCCAGTCGGGATCGATCGCAATGTCCCAATGCGATTTGTTGTTGGGCTCGTTCCAGATCATGGCCGCTTCGATCATCCTGGGAAATCCTCGCTTTGCGGAATGGCAAGCCCGCTCGGCGGAATCGCACCCGCCCGGCAGACATAAACTTCTTCTTCCGGATGGCTGACGATTGAAAAGCCGCTCGCCCTGAGCAGCGCCTCGACGCAGGCCCGGTTGGGCACCCACCAATTGGTCGGATCGCCGGCAAAGGCGTGCTCGACGAAATGCAGCTTGGGATAGCCCGGCGCATCGAACGGCGCCTCCTCGAAGAAACCGTAATCCTGCGCCACCGGCTCGACTGCCGGGTCGCCCCGTTGCATCGACTGGAACACGAACAGGTCTTTGACGACATGGGCGCGGATGAGATCGAGCGCCAGCAGCGGATGGCGCAGATGGTAGAACACGCCAAGGAACAGCACGATGTCGAACCGCTCCTTGAGTCGTCCGACCTCATAGACCGACAGCCGGCGGAATTCGATGTCGGCACCGTTGACCTCGGCAGCGAACGCCGCCTGGTCGAGATAGTCCTGGTCGAAATCGATGCCGAGCACCCGTTTGGCGCCGCGCCGCTTCATTTCGATGGCGTAGAACCCGCCATTGCAGCCGATGTCGAGCACGCTCGCTCCGGAAAGATCGGACGGCAGCGCATGGCTGAACTGCCGCCATTTGTTCTGCGGATAGTCGCCGAGGAAATGCTCGGGTGCGGTGGCGATGCCGCCGAGCTCGATATTGTGGAACCATGGCCCGAGTCTTTGGATACGGGCACGGATCTCGTCGCGGCTCAGCTCTCTGCCGCTCATCGCCGCCCCCGCGCCACCGCATCGCCGGCCCGCATCCCTGCAGCTCCGTCGCTGCCAAGCAGGTTGATCGCCATCCGATAGCCATCGAAGGTTCCGACATCGACATAAGCCGTTCCCGCTTTGGCGCCGAAGGCCTCGCCGCCCTGCGCGATCCAGGCATTGACCAGCGTGCCGATGAATTCATCGCCGCGGTCCGGCCGCTGCCACAGCCGATGGAGATCGTGCAGCGTCTTGCCCGGCATGCGGAACGCGCCCCAGATCCAGTTGCTGCGCGGCTCGGCCTGCTTCACCTGGATCTCCTTCACTCTTCCGGCGTCATCGAGCACCACCGCATCGAAGAACTGCGGCTGCTTGACCGGGAACAGCAGAAAGGCGAAGCCTTCGGGAAGCGCATTGAGCGCATCGTCGGGAAACCAGATGGTGTCTGGCAGGCCGACCACCGCGCCGTCGCCCTGGCCGATCAGCGGCGCCGCCCGAAAGATCGCGTCGCACAGGCCGAGCGGCTCCGGCTGAACCACATAGGCGATGGTCGCCGGTCCGTAGCGTCCCCCGAAATATTCCATGATGTCGGACTTGCCCGGCGAGATCACGAAGCAGACCTTGTCGACACCGCCCTTGACCATGCGCTCGAGCAGATATTCGCTGACCGCGCAGGGCCGCTCGCGGGCGCCTTCGCGCCGGCTGCCGACCGGCAGGAGCTCCTTCGAGAAGGCAAGCGGCTGGATGCGGCTGCCGCGTCCCGCCGCCGGGATTATGCCCCACATTCTCCTGCCTCCATCCTATGCGCGTGGATCGGGACGCGCGGCGCCTCGAACGCGGCGAGCATCTCCTCGGCGCGCCGTGCCGAAGTATGGTCAGCGCGAAACCGCGCATGTGCCGCCGCGGCGATCCGCTCAAGCTCATGGTCGGACATGTCGAGCGCGCCGAGCGCCTCCTCGGTGTCGCGGGCGATCAGGATCTCGCTTCCCGGCGCGAAGAATTCATCAAGTCCCTCGAACCAGTCGCTGACCACCGGCGCGCGACAGGCCGCCGCCTCGAACAGCCGCCCCGACGGGCACCATCCCATCTCGGCCATGGTGTCGCGGGTGACATTGAGGGTCAGCCGCGATGACGAATAGAACGCCGGGTGGAGGTCGGGCGGGACGTGACGCACGAACCAGATGTTCGGCGTCCAGGGAAAATTCTGCGGATAGAGCGCGCCGCCGAGCAGGAACCTGCAGTGCGGTCGCGCCTGTGCCGGCGCGGCGAACAGCTTCTCGAGCGCCCCCTGCCGGTCGGCCGCCCAGGTGCCGAGCCATGACAGGTCGGCCACGAAGCGCTGGTCCTCGCTGACCCGGGCATGCGCCGCCGGATCGGCATGGCCATAGAGCGGCACCACCCGGCGGGCTCCCAGCGCCATGAGCTCCTCGAGCGCCCGCCCGCCGGTGTAGCTGAGCACCAGGTCGAACGCATCGAGCCGCGACCGATCGAGCCACGGCACCGCCTGGCCCCGCCGTGTCAGCGCCAGGGTCATGGGCGTATCGAGATCGTAGAACACCGACAGCGGCCGCCCGCAATCGTGCATCAACCGTGCCGCTGCGATCGCATCCGGACAATAGGAGGTGGTGATCGCCACATCCGCTTCCTTGAGTTCGCGTCGGGCCTCGGCGAGCACCTCGGCAAGGCTGCCGTAAAGCATGAGCCGCGCTTCGTTCAGCGTCTCGAGATCCCGGTTCTCCGCGTAGAAGTCGGTATTGCGCTCGAAGAACGTGACATCATGGCCAAGCCGCGCCAGCGCATTGATGAGCCCGCGCCAGAGCGTCGCATGGCCGTTCCCCCATGACGAGCTGACGGTCAGGCCGAAGATCACGATCTTCATGAGCTCTCAATCTCGACCCGCGATGAAGTCCTCGGTGAGGCGTGAGGCCTCCTCGTCGGAATATTGCTCGGGCGGCGACTTCATGAAGGCGGCGCACGGGCCGGTCAGCGGCCCTTTGATGCCGCGGTCCAGTGCCAGCTTGGCGCAACGCACCGCATCGATCACCACGCCGGCCGAATTCGGCGAGTCCCACACTTCAAGCTTGAGCTCGACATTGAGCGGCACGCCGCCGAACGCCGTGCCCTCCATGCGGATATGGGCCCATTTGCGATCGCTGAGCCACGGCACGTGGTCGCTCGGTCCGATATGGATGTTTTCCGGCGCCAGCGGCACGTCGAGCTGGCTCGTCACCGAGCGCGTCTTGGAAAGCTTCTTGCTCTCGAGCCGCTCCCTTTCGAGCATGTTGAGGAAATCGGTGTTGCCGCCGAAATTGAGCTGGTAGGTGCGGTCGAGCCGCACGCCGCGCTCGCGGAACAACCGCGTCAGCACCCGGTGGACGATGGTCGCCCCGACCTGGCTCTTGATGTCGTCGCCGATGAGCGGCAGTCCCGCCGCCTCGAAGCGCCGCCGCCACGCCGGGTCGGAGGCGATGAACACCGGGATGCAATTGACGAAGGCGCAGCCGGCCTCGATTGCCCGCTCGGCATAGAAGCGGGTCGCCTTCTCCGACCCGACCGGCAGATATGACACCAGCACCTCGGTGCCGCTGTCGCGCAGCACGTCGGTGACATCGGCTGCCGGCTGCGGCGACTCGGTGATCGCCTGCCTGAGATAGTGCCCGATGCCGTCAAGCGTCGGCCCGCGCTCGACCCTCACTCCGAGCTCCGGCACGGCGGCGAACAGCTGGGTGTTGTTCGGAGGCGCCAGGATCGCCTTGGCGACATCGCGCCCGACCTTGCTGGCATTGACGTCGAACGCGGCGGTGATTGCGATGTCGCCCACCCGATAGCCGCCGATATCGCTATGCATCAGTCCCGCCACCGGCGCATTGTTGCGCGCCTCGCGGTAGTAGCTCAGGCCCTGGATGAAGGAGGAGGCGCAGTTGCCGACGCCGACGATGCCGACCCTGACGCCACCCTCCTGCTCGAATGCCGAATCCATGCGCGCTTCCCAACGTCTGATCAGGCTTGGTCCGACGTGGTAAGCTATGTTGGATTGCAAATGTTCCCTCGCCTGGCCCGGCGCCGAAGGTGCGAGGATGCTGCAACCCTCCCTTGTGAGGGGAGCGACGGAGTGGCGGCGTCGTTCCAATCTACGGATGCGGTTGCGTCGCTGCGGAACACGCGATGCTGGTCAATCCCGGGCCGCTCGGTTAGCTTCCGCCCGCCGCCATTGATGCCTTGACGCCGGTTCGCAATGTCCAAGCGCTTTTTTCTACTGATGTTCATCGTGATCGCCGCCCTGCTCGGCGGTCTCGCCTGGTTTCACTATGTTTTCCTGCCGGGAGTGATCAAGCAGGCGATCGCCAATGCGCCGCAGCCGCCGGTCACCGTGTCGGCCGAGGCAGCGCGCACCGAGCGATGGACCCCGCGGGTCAATGCCACCGGCAGCCTGCGCGCCGTCACGGGTATTGACGTTACGGCAGAGGTCGGTGGCATCATCCGCAACATCAACTTCGCCTCGGGCGACGACGTGAAGCAGGGCAACCTGCTCGTCCAGATCGACGACCGGGTCGAGCAGGCCGATCTGCAGTCCAATCTCGCCACCCTGAAGAATGCCGAAAGCGAGCTCGCCCGGCAGCGCGATCTGTTTCGCCGCGGCACGGTGGCACAGTCCTCGCTTGACACCGCCACCGCCCGCCGCGACGAGGCTGCCGCAAGCGTCGACAAGACCAGGGCGGTAATCGATCAGAAGCGGGTCGTCGCCGCCTTCTCCGGCCGCCTCGGCATCCGCAAGGTCGATGTCGGCCAATATATCTCGCCCGGCATGGCGCTCGTGCCGCTCCAGGCGCTTGACCAGATCTATGCCGATTTCCCTCTGCCCGAGCAGGATCTGGCCCGCCTCAGGCTTGGCCAGGATGTCGAGATCAAGGTCGATGCCTATCCCGACGGGCTCTTCAAGGGCAAGGTCGACTCGATCGACGCGCGGGTCAGCCAGGACACCAGGAGCGTCATGGTGCGCGGCCTGCTCGACAATGCCGGCAAGGAGCTGCTGCCCGGCATGTTCGCCAATGTCGCGGTTCTGGCCGGAACTCCCGTCGACCTCGTGACCGTGCCGCGCACCGCGGTGAGCTACAGCCTGTATGGTGATTCCGTCTATATCGCCAAGAAGCCGGCCGGCCAGGCAGCGCCCAAGGACGAGCTCTACGAGATCGAGCGCCGCTTCGTGCGACCCGGCGAGACCCGCAATGACCGGGTGGCGATCAATGAGGGCGTCAAGCTCGGCGAGCTGGTGGTCATTGTCGGCCAGCTGAAGCTGACGCAAGGCGCCAAGGTCAAGATCGACAACAGCACGCTCCCCAAGCCCCAGGTGCCGCGACCTCCGGAATAGGCCAGACATGCGCTTCACCGACATCTTCATCAGGCGTCCGGTCCTGGCCACGGTGGTCAGCCTGCTGATCCTGCTGATCGGGCTCCAGTCGCTGTGGAAGCTGCCGATCCGGCAATATCCCGAGCTGACCAACACCACCATCACCATCACCACGGTCTATCCCGGGGCCAATGCCGATCTGATCAAGGGCTTCATCACCACCCCGATCCAGCAGGCGGTGGCGAGCGCCGAGGGCATCGACACGATGACCTCCTCATCGGCCCAGAACGTCTCGACGGTGACGCTCAATCTCAGGCTCAACGCCGATCCCGACCGGGCGATGACCGACGTGCTCTCCAAGGTCAACCAGGTCGCCGACGTGCTGCCGCAGGAGGCCAACGATCCGGTCGTCGTCAAGCAGACCGGCGAGGGCTACGCGCTGCTCTATATGTCGTTCAACAGCGAGGTCATGACCTCCTCGCAGATCACCGATTATCTGATCCGCGTGGTGCAGCCGCGGCTGCAGACCATCGACGGTGTCGCCAATGCCCAGATCCTCGGCGGCCAGACCTTCGCCATGCGCGTCTGGCTCGACCCTGAGCGCATGGCCGGCCTCAACGTCACCCCCAATGACGTGCGCGCCGCGCTTGCCGCCAACAACTTCACCTCGGCCGCCGGCGAGATCAAGGGCGACTTCGTCAAGGCGACGATCGACGCAGAGACCTCGCTGAAGAGTGCCGAGGCCTTCGGCCAGCTGGTGGTCGCCCAGCGCGGCGACACCCTGATCCGCCTCGGCAACATCGCCCGGATCGAGCTCGGCCCCCAAAGCGCCGATTCATCCTCGGTGTTCGATGGGTTGAAGGCGGTGTTCATCGGCATCTATGCCACGCCGAGCGCCAACCCCTTGACGGTCATCCAGTCGGTTCGCCAGGCCATGCCGTCAATCGAGCGCGAGCTCCCGGTGTCGCTCAAGGCCGCCATCGCCTACGACGCCACCGCCTTCATCCGCGCATCGATCGAGGAGGTCGTGCGAACCCTTGGCGAGTCCGTCGTCATCGTCGTCGTGGTGATCTTCCTTTTCCTCGGCAATCTCCGCTCCACCCTCATCCCCATCGTCACCATTCCGCTGTCGCTGATCGGGGTGATGATGATCCTGCTGGCGCTCGGCTATTCGGTGAACCTGCTGACGCTGCTGGCGCTCGTGCTCGCCATCGGCCTCGTGGTCGACGATGCCATCGTGGTCGTCGAGAACATCTACCGCCATATCGAGGAGGGGATGACGCCGTTCGACGCGGCGCTCAAGGGCGCCCGCGAGATCACCGGGCCGGTCGTCGCCATGACCATCACGCTCGCTGCCGTCTATGCCCCGATCGGCTTCACCACCGGGTTGACCGGCGCATTGTTCCGCGAATTCGCCTTCACCCTGGCCGGTGCCGTCGCGGTGTCGGGCGTCATCGCGCTGACGCTGTCGCCGATGATGTGCTCGCGCCTGCTGCGTGCCCATGATTCGAGCGGCGGCTTTGCCCGCTTTCTCGATGTCAATTTCGAGCGGCTGAAGCGGCTCTATCAGCGGGCGCTCACCCGCACGCTGCGCGGCCGCCCTACCACCATTCTGATTCTCGTCGGAGTGATCGCTGCTTCGGCGCTGATGTACACGACCACCCAGAAGGAGCTGGCGCCCGAAGAGGACCAGGGCATCCTGTTCGCCCTGACCAAGTCGCCGCAATACGCCAATCTCGACTATCTCGAGCACTACACCAACGAGCTCGGCAAGGTGTTCGACACGGTGCCCGAGAAGTCCAACTGGTTCGCCATCAACGGCTTCCAGGGCGTCACCTCGGGCTTCTCCGGCATCCTGTTCAAGCCCTGGAGCGAGCGCAGCAAGGACCAGAAGCAGATCCTGCAGGACCTGCAGCCCAAGCTCGCCGGCATCGCCGGGATCCAGGTCTTCGCCTTCTCGCCGCCGGCGCTTCCCGGCAACACCGGCGGGCCGCCGCTGCAATTCGTCATCACCACCACCGCCGATTTCCAGCAGCTTTCCGGCATTCTCGACAAGTTGAAGGCCGAGGCGGACAAAAGCGGGCTTTTCATCTTCACCGACAGCGACCTCAGGTTCGACACGCCGCAGGTCGAGCTCAGGATCGACCACGCCAAGGCCAACCGGCTCGGCCTGACCATGGCCGATATCGGCACCGCGCTCGCCACCTTGCTCGGCGGCAACTATGTCAATCGCTTCGATCTGGCGGGCCGCAGCTATCAGGTGATCCCGCAAGTCCCGCGCGATTACCGGCTCAGTGCCGAATGGCTGAAGCGTTACGAGCTGCGCACCGCCACCGGTCAGCTGGTGCCCTTGTCGGCCGTCGCCTCGATCGAGCGGACCGTCCAGCCGAATGCGTTGACGACCTTCCAGCAGCTCAATTCGGCGACGCTCTCCGGCGTGCCGTTTCCCGGCCGCACCCTCGGCGAGGTCATCGACTTCCTGCGTGCCAAGTCGATGGAGATCCTGCCCGAGGGCTTCTCCTACGACTTCCAGAGCGAGAGCCGCCAATTCGTCCAGGAGGGCAACTCGCTGGTGCTCACCTTCGTCTTTGCGCTGATCGTGATCTTCCTCGTGCTCGCGGCGCAGTTCGAGAGCTTCCGCGATCCCTTCATCATTCTGGTCGCCCTGCCGACCTCGATCTTCGGCGCCCTGTTGCCGATGAGCTTCGGCGCGGCGACGGTCAATATCTATACCCAGATCGGTTTCGTCACCCTGATCGGCCTGATCTCCAAGCACGGCATCCTGATGACCGAATTCGCCAATCGCCTGCAGGAGGATGAGGGATATGACCGGCGCGAAGCCATCATCCGTGCCGCCGCCGTTCGACTCCGGCCGATCCTGATGACCACCGCCGCCATGGTGGTCGCCATGGTGCCGCTGCTCATCGCCAAGGGTGCCGGTGCCAGAAGCCGCTTCGACATCGGTCTGGTCATTGCGGCCGGCATGGCCATCGGCACCGTCTTCACCCTGTTCGTCACCCCTGCCGTCTACACCTATGTCGCCCGCGACCATCGGGCGCGGACCGGTGGTGCGCCGCTGCCCCCGCCCTTGCAGCCCGAGCCCGATCGCACGCCTGCCGATACGCGCAAGCAGAAGGAGCCTCAGCGGAGCTAGAGCATGATGATGATAGGTGTACTCAAAGCGCCCGGCCCTTCGGGTTGCGCCGCGGCGGCCGCCCGCGGCGTCGCCGCGCTTGCCCGATGTCCTGCATCGCGCAGCGCGCGGTTCCTGGCGGATCGACTCGCCACAGCGCAACGCAGGTTGGGTAGACCTAACATCATCATGCTCTAACATGCGGGTCCTGCTGTCGGAGGGCAACAGCACCTCGGCGCGCGAGGCAATCACCGCGCTTGGTCTTGCCGGCCACTCGATCGAGATCTGCGACCCCGAGCCGCTATGCCTCGGCCGGTTCTCGCGCTTCGTTTCCCGCGTCCACCGCTGCCCCGGCATTGGCGAGGACCCCGGCGGCTATCTCGCCTTCATCCGTGATCTGCTGGCTCGTGAGCGCTTCGACGTGCTGCTGCCGATTCATGAGCAGGGCCTGGTGTTCGCCAAGGCTTACGACCGTCTCGCCTCGTTGACCAAGCTCGCGATCCCGTCCTTTGACAGCTATCTCGCCGCCCTCGACAAGGCGGCCTTCAGCCGGCTTCTCGAGTTCCTCGGGATTGCCCAGCCGCAAACCGAGATTTTGCCGACGCTCGACGCCGCGCCTCCCGGCCTGACCTTTCCCTATGTGCTCAAGGCAAGCATCGGCACCGCCAGCCGCGGCACCTTCGTCATCCGCAACCAGGCCGAGCTTGGGACGGCGCGCTCGGCGCTCGCCAACCATCGCGGCGCCATCCTGCTGCAGCAATGGCTCGATGGTCCGACCGAGCATGTCCAGGCGGTGTTCCAGCATGGCCGGCTGATCGGCATCGCCGCCTTCGCCCAGCTGATGGCCGGGGCAGGGGGCGGGCCGGCGCTCAAGGAGACGATCAAGGTGGATCCGGTCGAGCGCGATGTCGCGGCGATCGGCGCGCGCCTCGATTGGCATGGTGCCATCTCCTTCGACTATATCAGGACGGGCGGGGTCGTCCATTTTGTCGACTGCAATCCCCGGCTGGTCGAGCCGGTGACGGCTCTTTTCGCCGGCGCCGATCTGACCGGCCTGGTGCTCGCGGTCTCCTGCGGCGAGCCGGTTGCCACCATCGTCCGGGCCGAACCCGGCATCCGCACCCGTCTGGGCCTCCAGGCGATGCTCGGCATTGCCGCCCGCACCAGCTCGCGTGCCGAGATTCTCAAGACCGTTGGCCGGCTTATCGGTTCAGCGGGCCCCTTTGTCCGAAGCCGTGAGGAGCTGACGCCGTTCCGCCTCGATCCCCTATCAGGGATACCTGCGACCATCACCGCGCTCCTGCTGCTTGCCCGGCCGGCCCTGGCGTTGACCCTTCCGCAACGCGGGATCGGTCGTCATCTTCTGACCCCCGAGAGCGTTGCCAGGATCATCGGCTGGCATCATGATGACTAGACGAAGGAGGATGCCATGGCGCTTAAGCGAGTGAGGCTCGAGCTCGGCCGGACCAAGGAATTCCCCAATGGCAGCCGCAGCCGCGGATATGAATTCACTGCTCCCCTCGACCATGAGGGTCGCCTCGATCCCGCCGAGTGGAGGAAGCATCGCGACCAGTGCCGGGTTCGCCGCTTCTGGGAGGGCGAGGCCGACGAGATCGGCCACCTCGTTCATCGCCCCGGTGGCGCCTGGGCGTTTCACTACGACATTCATGGTGACGACAATGCCGACGAGGCCGGCTATCGCTTTTCGACGGAGCGGTTTCGCTCGGGCGAATATGTCTCGATCCGCGAGCAGGACGAGGAGATGCGCACCTTCCGCATCATCACCGTGCAGGATGTCGCGTGAGGTGGGCGCCTAATCGCCGAGCTTCAACGCACCGGCCGACTGGCTGGCCTTGCTTGTATGCTGCTCGTTCAGAACCTTGAACCATTCCTGGTCTTCGCCGGTCGTGAGCGTGTATTCGCACATTGGTGCGCAGACTGACGACCATGCCTGCCCCGCCTTGTAGACCGAGACAATGCGCTCGCTTGCATTCGTGACATTGACATCGAACGACGCCAGCTGATTGCCATCGATGTCGAGCACGATGACATTGGTGGCGCCGAAATTCCTGCCATGCACGATGATCGCGCCCTGTTGCACCGACACATCGGCGAACAGCGGATTGCCGACGACCACTGCAGAAGGTGTTCCCGCCACCGAGACGATCGTTGCATGATCGGCCCCGACCGTGATCGACGGCCCGGCCAGCAGCGGCCCCACCAGCAGCAGCATCATGCCAGCGGCCAAAGTCGATTGTAGTAACCCGCGCCCGCACCTGATCATAGCACCATCCCCTTTGTGAAGGCCCGGAGTGTGATCCGGGATTGGTGAACGAAGGA
>JBIOYR010000102.1:0-9975 GCA_044870245.1 Aestuariivirgaceae bacterium
TTGAGAAAGGCCGAATGTCTAACCGGCCGGACGAACCGAGACGATCGCCCCGGTGTCGGAATCGATGCGGATGCGCCAGGGTTCGCCACCGCGCCAGCCCTCGTAGCGATAGGTCTCGCCACCGCAATCGATCGGACGGACCCGGTTGAAGCCGCGTCGGCTGGCGATCCTTGCGCCTTCGCGGCAGCCGATTCCGCCTCCGACGACGACGCCGGGGCCGACTGTCCACCACGGGGTCGCATAATAGTAGCCCTCGTGGAAATACCGGTACCTGCCTTCGCGGGCGCGCCTGCGCTCGCCATGGCGATCCCGATCGTATCTGCGGGACGTCTTGCTCTCGTCATCGGACTCTTTGGAGCCCATCTGCGATTGATTTCCGCGCTTGCGTTCCTTCGAGACGTCCTCGGGCTGCTGCTCTCCGCCGGTCTGGGGTTGATTGGCCCGCTTCCGGGTGGTGGTCCCGCCGCCGCCTTGCGACTGGTCAGGAGCCATTCCAGTTTGATTTTGGTCGGGATAGGTCTGCTGCTGTTGCGCCACTGCCAGGCTGGGAGCCGCCAATAATGTTACAAGCACAGCTGCCGAACCGATTAAAAAGGGCCTCGTCATTGCTGAACTCCTTGCAATCAATTCTGTCATAAATAACAGCCGCGTAAGAACGACGGTTCCCCACCGTTGTTACCATGGAACCCGGCCTCAGCCCGGCTGATTAGCACAGCCTACAAAGGCCTACAATCCTTGTAGATGTTGCCTGCCAAGTCCCCTAGAATGATCAATAAGACCAATCTCCAGCCCATTTCAAAGACTTGCCTGACTTGACCAGACATCTGGAAAAGGAAGCGGTGACATGCTTGAGAGACGGCGATTCTGCTTGCTGCTATTATCGGCAGCTTTGCTCGCAATTGGGTCAGCTGACAATTCTGAAGCGGGCGATGGCTCGCACTCGCATCATCGCGGCCGCCGGTCCCGCCGCAGATCGTCCCGGAGATCGTCACGACTTTCGCGCAATCGCTCTCGATCGAGCTCCGATCATACCGGCAGCACCAGCAGTATCGCCCGCTCGGCCCGCCGCCGCGGTAGAGACCACGACCGAAACCGCTTTGATGGCGAGGATCACGACGGGCGCGCGTCGCGTAGCAATCGCCGCTGCCGGTACAGGGCCGGCAGGTTCTGGGCCTGCCGACCCGACTGGATAGCCCGCAACTGAGATCCCCCCTCAGCGAAGCGCAGCGTCGATCAGTCTGCGGTAGGCTTGCCCGCAATGGCGGTCGTCATAGGCGACCGCCGGATCGCCGGGGGCTTGCGCCGCCCCGCATAGTCGCGCCACTCGCCCCAATGCGGCCGCTGGCTCCGCAACCACATCCTCATAGGTGAGGGCCAGCGAAATGCTCGGCAGCTTGGCCAGCCAGATCTCGGCCATCTGCTCATACCAGCGCGCGTAATCGAAGATTGCCGGAATGCTGTAGGCATAGTGATTTCCCGAGCGATAGAGCCGCATGAAGATCCGCAATGCGAGATCATGGCGGTCGCGCTTGATGAAGATCAGCCGGAGATTGGGGACAACCCCGGCAATCTGGCCGATATAGGCGATCATTGCCGGATAGGTGTCAGTGACGATCCTCGCACCATTGGCGAAGCCGACCACCTCCTCGCGATAGATCGCGCGAAGACGGTCGTTAAGGCTGCTCGGCAATTCCGCCGGGTTGGCGGTCGCAATCAGTCCCGACAGGGCGGCGGTGCGCTTGACGCTTGCCTCGACCAGGCGCCGTTCATGGCCGCGCTTCAGCCCGACGAGGCGGGTCAGCAGCTGCTCGACCACCGACTTGCCGGCGCGGGAAGGCCCGAGGATGAAGAGCGAGGTCGGGCTGCCCTCCTCGGCGAGTGGCCGAGCCGCAGTCGTCGCCATTGCCTGGCGCAGCGCTGCCGCCATTCCACTGCTCTGGCGCTTCCAGGGATCGCGATGCCGGGCAGCGAGGCGGTCATTGGCCTTGACCAGGGTCTTCCAGCTCTCCTCGATCCGGCCCTGGCGATGCAGCGCGCCCGCCATGGCGAAATCGCGAAACGACGCGAAGTCGACGTCGCTTTCGGAGTCCTGCCGTTTGCACGATTTGAGGGCGCGGGCGATGTCGGTGCGCACCAGCCCCGGCGCCAACTGGCTCAGGGAATAGAGAATTGCCGCCGAGCCGGGATTGGCACGATGTGCGGCCTCGAGCGCCTGCGCAGCCTCATCGAGACGGCCAAGTTGCAGAAGACTGTCGCCAAGTCCCTGCGCCGCCACCGCCGATGCCGGATCGATCCCGAGAACGTCGGAATAGACTGTGACCGCCGCATCATAATCACGCGCTTCCCGATAGGCGTCGGCCAGGATGAGGAGCATCGCGCTGTCATCGGGCTTGAGCCGCCGTGCCTTTTCCAAGGTCTCGGCAGCTGCCGCATGGGCCCCGAGCTTTAGCTCGGTGGAACCGAGATTGGTGAGATTGACCCAGTCGGTCGGACAGAGCCGGGCGACCTGGGCAAAACAGGCGAACGCCTGGTGCGGATCATTCATCGACAGGTGGATCACGCCGAGCGTCTGGAGGGCCCCGGCATAGTCGGGATGATCGCGCAGCAGCCCTTCGCAGAGAGCCTTTGCACGGCCTGGGTCACCTGAACGACGTAAAGTCTCGGCCTCGGTCAATCGGGCGAATGCCTGCTCGATCCTCGGCATCAGAATCTCATGCCATCGTGCCCGTCATTCTCCCGCCGCGGCCACCGCCACATCGGGTTTGGTGCTGCGATCGCCATCCACCGACGCCTGATCATAGGGGATCTGCAGCTCGAGCGTTGTGCCACCGCCTTGTCTTGGCCCGATCGTCATCTCGCCGCCGAGGGCGCGGGCGCGCTCCTTCATGCCCGTCAGACCATAGCCAAATATCACTTCGGGTGAAATGCCGCGGCCATCATCCTGGATGCTGAGATAGAGGCTGTGGGGAATGCGCCTGCCGTGGGTCCGGATGTTCGAGCTCTCGTGCAGCAGGATCTCGACCTTGCTGCAATCGGCATGGCGAAGGGCATTGGTCACGCCTTCGCGGATCGAGCCATAGACCGTCAGATCGACCGCCTCGCCATAGCTTGCCGCGAGATCATCGCCGCAAAACTCGATTCTGGCCCCCTCCCTGAGCGGCCGCAGCTCCGCCAGCAGCCTGGCAATCGCATCGCCCAAGGGGACCCTGCCGATCGACATCGGCCTGAGCCGCCGCAACAGCTCTCGATTCAAATCCTTGATCCGATTGGCGATTTCCAAGAGCCGCCCGACCCGCGTGGTGATCCTGGACCCGTGATCGGGGATGTTGCCCGCCATCTGGCGCAGCGACAACAGCTCGGCCGACAGACCAAACAGATCCGGGCCAAGCTCGTCATGCAGCTCGGCGGCGATCTGCCGACGCTCATCGTCCTGGATATGGATCAGGCGGCGCGACAGCGTGAAGTTCTCCGATTGGGCGTTTTCTAGATGGGCGGAGAGCGAATTAAACCGCTCGGTGATCACTTCGAGCTCGCGAACATTCGGGCGCGGCAGGCGAACCTCGTAATGGCCGCGCTCAAGATCGCCAAGCCCCTGGGCCAGCCGTCCGATCGGCTTCAATATCTTCGACAGGGTTAGATAGAGCAGGAGAAAGACGGCTATGTTCACGGCAATCGCCAGCATCGCCAGCTCAAAAAGATCGTCCCACCCATCCTCGATGCTCTCCCTGGGCTGACCAGTGAGTCTTACCTCGCCGATCTTCTTGCCTCCGACCTCGAGTGGAATGACGCGGCGCGGCTCTCCTGGACTGACGAGAAAGGCGTACCATTCCGGGAAATAGGAATCATCCATCGGATCCAGCGTGCCGGTTCGGCTCACCACCTCGCCGGCCGGATCGACAAGGGCAATTTCGATAGGCTCGATGACCGGAAGCCGCAGCGCCACCGACTCGAGCGTCGGCACCCGCTCGCCATGCTGCAGTGCACCAGCGATCTCGGTCCGCACCAGCGTCTCGGCCCGCGCTATCGATGCGTTCATTTCGTCCTTGTTTTGCTGGCGCATGGCGTGAATGACGGCGGCGGCACCGATAGCAGCGGCACCGATCTCGATCCCGATCATGACGGCCAGGATCTGTCCGAGAATGGACCTATTTCGCCAAAAACCGGTCAAGCATTGTCTCACACGCACCGTGGTCCATATCCTTTTGCGCCATGGGTCCTGAAGCAAGGCCCTTGCGACGATGTAGCATTAGAACTGATAAGATCTTGCCGCCCTGTGGATCTGGCGACACACTTTCTTGAATGGTTAACCTAGAGATACGCTTCCGCCTGTGCCTTTAATCAATATCGGTTATGATGCGTGCTGAAAGGTTTGTGCGCGTATCCGATGACCACGATTCTGGTAATCGACGATCACCCTATTGTGGCCCAGGGCTGTCGTCAGCTGATCGAGGACGCCGGCCTCGGCACGTCCGTAGAGGCTAATTCCTCGGCCGAGGCTCTCCGCGCCATCCACCGTTTCAACCCTGATGTGGTCATTGTCGACCTTGGGATCGACGGCAATGAGCTTGCAGGCCTGGACCTGATCGAGCGCCTGCGCGCCGGTTCGAAGGCGGCGGTGCTCGTCTTCAGCATGCACCGCGACCCGATCATTGTGAGCCGTTCCCTGAATGCCGGGGCAAACGGTTATCTGGTCAAGGACTCAGCGGCGACCAAACTGGTGGAAGCGGTGAGGACGGTAGCCAACGGCCGCCCCTATCTCGACCATGAGATCGCAATGCAGCTTGCCCTCCACGGGCCGGACAAGAACAAGAAGCTGCTGGCTGACCTCACCTCGCGCGAGTTGCAGATACTGACCCTCCTCGCCAAAGGAAAGCCCTATAGCGAGATCGCTGCCAGCCTTCGGGTCAGCTACAAGACGGTGGTCAATTCCAGCGCCAAGCTGAAGACGCTGCTCGGTGCCAAGACCCTGCCGGAGCTGATCCGCTCCGCGATGGAATGCCTTTCGGCGGTTGAAACATTCAACCGGCCGCAACTTGACTCCAATCCTTCACCATAGAACATATTTTTGACAAACAGTCCCAACCGTTTTGCCACACTTTCCCTACTCTCCCATCCCGAGCTGACTTAACCTCCTGAAACATGTTTGTTTTTTGACGGCGGTTTTTCCTCGAGGGCGAGGGAAATTACGTCAAAAGTGTGTCGGAGGGTCGTCCTGGTGTCGAAGCCGTGGTCAATGGTCGGCGGTATCGTCGATTGGAGTGTCAAATATCGGTTGGTCGTCCTGGCCCTCGCCGCCGTGGTCCTATTCCTCGGGATAAGCCAGCTCAGAAAAATGGCGGTCGATGTCTATCCGGAATTCGGTCCCGTCGTCGTCGAGGTCCAGAGCGAGGCGCTCGGACTGTCGGCACAGGAGGTGGCCGAGATGGTCACTGTGCCGCTCGAGGCCGACCTTCTGAGCAATGTCCCCTTTGTCGACATTCTGAGCTCCAAGTCGGTGCCGGGCCTGTCCTCGATCGAGCTCGTGTTCGAGCCGGGGACCGAGCTGCTCAAAGCCCGCCAGGTCGTCCAGGAGCGCCTCGCCGAGGCCGTGGTGGCGCTGCCGGGGGCTTCGAAGCCGCCCCAGATGATGCAGCCGCGTTCGTCCATGACGCGCGCCATGATGATCGGCCTATCCTCGAAGGACCTTTCCTTGATCGACATGTCGGTCCTGGCGCGCTGGAACATCCGGCCGCGGCTCATGGGCATCCCCGGCGTGGCCAATGTTGCGATCTGGGGTCAGCGCGAGCAGCAGCTTCAGGTCCTCGCCGACCCCGATCGGATGCAGGCCAAGCGCGTCCCGCTCATGAATGTTATCGAATCGACTGCCAACGCGCTCTGGTCATCGCCATTGAGCTTCGTCGAGGCCTCCGTGCCCGGCACTGGCGGCTTCATCGACACGCCCAATCAGCGCATCGGCATCCACCACATCTCGCCCATCAAGAGCCCGGAGGACTTGGGCAAGATCGCCCTCGAGGGCCGGCCCGATCTGCGTCTTTCCGACGTTGCGACCGTGGTTGAGGATCATCAGCCGCTGATCGGTGATGCCTTGCTCAAGAGCGGTCCCGGCCTCATTCTGGTTGTTGAGAAATGGCCGAATGCCAGCACTCTCGACGTGACCAATCGCGTCGAAACCGCTCTGGCGGCGATGGCGCCCGGTCTGAAGGGTGTCCAGATCGACTCCCAGCTCTATCGGCCCGCCAATTACATCGAGTCGGCGATCGACAATCTGACCCTCATCATGGTCGTTGCGGCAGCCCTCATTCTCCTGGTGCTGATGTGGGCTCTGTTCGATTGGCGGTCGGCTCTCATCGCTGCCATCACCATTCCCGTCTCGATCGTCGCCGCCACGCTGGCACTCCATTATGCCGGCGATGCGATGAACCTGATGGTGATCGGCGGCATTGCCGCAGCGCTGGTGCTCGTCATCGACGACGCGGTGGTCCTCGGCATTAACCTGAAGCGCCGTCTGGCAGCGCCCCGGGCGCCGGAGCAATCGACTGCACGGCTCATCACCGCCGCGCTGAGCGAGACCCACGGGCCGCTCGCCTTCGCCGTGCTGATCATCCTGCTTGGCCTTGTCCCGCTGTTCTTCCTCAAGGGGCTTTCGGGAGCCTTCTTCCCGCCGGTCGCCTTCGCCTATGGGACTGCGGTCGTGGTCTCGGCAGTCGTCGCCATCGTTCTGGCCCCTGCCCTCGCCATGCTGCTCTATCCGGCCGATGCGCCAGCGGAAGCAACCGCGCGGGCCGACTCGGCCTTCGCGAGCAAGGTGTCGGACGGTTATCGGCGGGCCCTTTCCGGCATGCTCAAGGCACCGGCCATGGCATTCCTCGCCACCGGCCTGTTCTTGCTGATCGGCATCGGTGCATACACCCAGCTGAAGGGCGGGGCCTTCCTGCCCGACGTCAAGGAGCGCAACCTGCTCGTCGAGTGGACGGCTGCTCCGGGCGTGTCGCATCCCGAGATGACCCGGGTGCTGAACCGCACGGTCAACCAGCTCGCGACCCTTCCCGGCATCAAGAATATCGGCTCCCATGTCGGGCGGGCGATCACCTCCGACAAGGTGGCCAATATCAACTCGGGCGAAATCTGGCTGACCCTTGCGCCTGACGCCGATTACGACTCCACCGTCAAGTCGATCAAGGCCGCGATCAAGGAATATGCCGGCCTTGGCCTCAAGCTGCAGACCTACCAGCAGAAGCAAGCCGATGCCATGGCAAGCGCTGCCAAGGATGTCGTCGTGCGGGTCTATGGCGAGGATGGGGCGCAGCTCGGTGCCCAGGCCGAGAATGTCAAGGCGGCCTTGGCCAAGATCGGCGGCCTGTCCGGTGTCACGATCGAAGCGCCCGACCAGGAGCCTGCGGTCGAGGTTCAGGTCAACCTCGCTGCCGCTCAGAAGGTGGGTCTGAAGCCGGGTGACGTGCGCCGTCAGGCAACGACCCTCATCTCCGGGCTGCAGGTCGGAAGCCTCTATCAGCAGCAGAAGGTCTTCGACGTCGTCGTCTGGAGCGACCAGGAGCGGCGCAGCAGCCCCTCGAGTGTCAGCGACATCGTTCTCGACACGCCCCAAGGCAATTATGTCCGGCTCGGTGATGTGGCCGATGTCAAGGTTGCCGCCACCCCCGCCCTGATCAAGCGGGAATCGGTGTCGCGCTATCTCGACGTCACCGCCAATGTCACGGGGCGCAGCGTCGACTCGGCAGAGGACGAGATCAAAGGTGCGCTGAAGAAGATGACCTTCCCGATCGAGTATCATGCCGAAGTCGTCACCGACAAGGCGACCGGCTTCCGTGCCACCCGCAGCAGCATCCTTCCCTATCTGATTGCGGCAGCGATCGGCATCCTCCTTCTGCTCCAGGCAGTCTTCGGCTCGTGGCGCCTGGCGTTCCTTTCCTTCGTCGCGCTGCCGGCTGCACTGGCCGGAGGCGTCGTGGCGCTGCTGATCACCGGCACCAGCCTGTCGATCGGCGCCTATCTCGGGTTCCTGGCGCTGCTCGGCCTCAGCGTTCGAAACGGCATCACGCAGTTCAACCGCTACCAGGCGATCGAACAGGCCAGTGCCGGCGCCAACGGTGTCGAGATCGCCACCTTGGGCGCGGACAATGCGCTTGCGGTGACCATCACCGCCATCGCCGCAGCCGTGGCATTCCTGCCCGTGCTGTTTGCCGGGTCGATCCCCGGCCTCGAGCTCATCCGACCGCTGGCCATCGTGGTGCTGGGCGGTCTTATCACCTCCATCCTGCTGCAGCTCTTTCTCCTACCTGCTCTTTACGCAGCCGTTTGGTCACCTTCAGTGAGGGAATCAACATGAGTACTTATCGCAATTGGTTGCTCGCAGCTGTCGCTTCCACAGCATTGCTGGCTCTCGGACACCTCGGCACATTCGCCGCTGACTCGAGCTCGAGTTCTAGCAAGCCCGGTCCCGCCAAGGTCGAGAAGATCGAGGGTTCGAATATAGCCCGCGTGACGCTCACCGAATCCGCCATGGCACGGCTCGGCCTTGAGACCACGCCGGTCCGCGAAGAGACCGTGATGCCGCGCAAACCGCTGGTCGCCGGTGTCTCCGCCTTGACCGTCGCCGCCAATGCCTCTGCCGATTCCGTGCCGGTGAGCGATGCAATAGGAACCGAGTCGGGATCGCAAACACGCAAGATCATCCCCTATTCGGCGGTGATCTATGACCTCACGGGTCAGGCCTGGGCTTATGTCAACACCGAGCCCCGCACCTATGTCCGGCAGCCGATCAACATCGACTACAGCCAAGGTGCGCAGACGGTGCTGAAGGATGGCCCGCCTGCCGGGACTCAAGTCGTGTCGGTTGGGGCTGCCGAGCTGTTCGGCGCCGAGACCGGCGTCAAATAGTCGGGAAATCCCAATCATCACTCGCCGGGAAGTCGACCTGTCATGATGCGCTTTATTGTCAGTAAGAGTATCCAGTTCCGTTTTCTGGTCCTCGCCATCGCCTGTGCTCTCATGTATTTCGGCATGCGGGAGCTGCGGAACGCCCAGGTCGACGTCTTCCCGGAATTCGCTCCGCCGCGCGTCGAGATCCAGGTGCCCTCCGTCGGCCTTTCCGCCAAGGAAGTGGAGGAGCTGGTCACCATCCCGATCGAGGATGCGCTGAACGGCGTCGATGGCCTCGATGTCATGCGCTCGAAGTCAGTCCAGTCGCTCTCCGCGATCAACCTGATCTTCAAGCGCGGCACCGACCTGCACAAGGCTCGTCAGCTGGTCGCCGAGCGTCTGGCGACCGTGTCGCCGACCTTGCCGTCCTGGACGAGCCCGCCGGTGCTGATGCCGGCGCTCTCCTCGACCAGCCGCTTCATGAAAATCGGGATCGCCTCCGACACCCTGTCGCTGAGGGACCTCTCGATGATCAGCTATTGGAAGATCCGGGCCCGCCTCTTGCGCGTCCCCGGGGTTTCCAATGTGATGATCTATGGCGAGCGCATCAAGATGTACACGGTGCAGGTCGAGCCCGACAAGCTCGTCCAGCACAAGGTGCCCTTGACGGCGGTCCATGAGACCATCGGCGACGCGCTCGATGCGAGCCTCGTCAAGTTCTCGGACGGTCACTTCATCGGAACGGGCGGCTTCATCGATACGCCGAACCAGCGCATGCAGGTTCGCTATGTCCTGCCGATCGTCACGCCTGACGATTTGAGCAAGGTCACGCTCAAGGACCACCCTGAGCTCAAGCTCACCGATGTCGCGCGAGTCGTCGAGGACAATCCGCCTCTCATTGGCGATGCCATCATCAATGACGGGCCAGGCATCCTGCTGATCGTCGAGAAGTTCCCCTGGGCCAATACGCTCGACGTGACGCGCGGGACCGACGAAGCCCTCAAGGAGATCGCGCCGGGGCTCAAGGACGTCAAGATCGATCCCGAGATTTTCCGCCCGGCAACCTTCATCGAGACCTCGATCAACAATCTGACC
>JBIOYR010000103.1:0-18123 GCA_044870245.1 Aestuariivirgaceae bacterium
GGCCGTCGATTGTCCGGATCGACGAAGCTCAAGTCAAAACCTTCCGAGCCCTGGTAGATATCAGGTATTCCCGGTGCGGCAAGCTTGACGAGTGTCTGGGTCAGGCCGGTCAGTGCTCCGGCGACCATCAACGGCCCGATCACACCGGTAAAATCGCCCAGAAATTCGCCACTTCGCGCCGGATCGAGCGCCACCTCGACAAAGTTGCGGACAGCCTGCTCATAGGCCTCATTTCGGGCGATCCAGGTGGTGCGCAACTTGGCCTCGCGCACCGCCTTCTCCATGAAGTCGCCGAGGCGCTCGCGGAAGGCCGCAAGCCCGGCCGTGTCGGTGGGCGCAAGATCGAAGGGCCAGGCGCCGGCGGCCGCCTGATAGAACAGCCATTCGACATTGGGCTCGGGCGCGAGCCCGTCGGCGAGCTCGACAATGGCCGGCGCGAGCAGCCCGTGCCAGCGCATCACCGCCTCGCCCCATTCGCTCGCCATCTCGCTCAGGACATAGAGCCGTGCCCGCGCATCCTCGCCGCGCTTGGTGTCATGGGTGGCGGTGGCGCTGAGGCCGTAGGGCTGGTTCTGTCGGCGCAGCGCCATCGCGGCATGAAACGGCTCGAGCCCCAGATCCTTCGGGTCGGGATCGCCGCCCACCTCGTTGAGCGCGATCAGCCGGTTGAGCCGGTAGAACACGGTGTCCTCGAGCGCCTTCGCCATCACCGCGCCGGTCGTCTGCTGGAAACGGGTGACGAAGAGGAGGGCTGCCGCCTGATCCTCCGGGCTCATGAAATCGAGCCGCATCAGGCGGCCGACGAAGTCGATCGCCGCCTCATCGTCGACCTCGCGCGAAGCCTTTGCCGTCGCGACGGCCGCGGCGATCACCGCCTCGTCCGCGGGTGCTGCGCCGTCGACATCGACATAGGTCCGGTAGAGCGGCAGGGCAGCGGCAAACTCCACCAGCGCCCGCCGCATGGTATCGGCGCCGAAATCGCGGGTCATGGGATCGCGGTCGGTCAGCGCGAGCACCATGTCCTTGAGGATGTCGAGCTCGCCGGCCAGATTGCGCCACATCATCTCGCGCTTGGCACGGGTGATCTCGGCCGCGAGATCGGCGGGCCCGGCGAACTGCTCCCAATGCTCATTGAGCTCGGCCAGGCCTTGCGGATCGGTGAGCAGGCCGGCCAGCGCCGCGATGAACTCATAGCCGGTGGTGCCGGCTACCGGCCATTCGGCACGAAGCTCCTCGCCGCGGCCGAGGATCTTCTCGATCACCACATAGAGGCCGTCATCGAGGCCGGCCGCCGCCTGCAGCTGATCGAGATAGCGGCGCGGATCGGCGAGCCCGTCGACATGATCGATCCGCAGACCGTGGACATCGCCGGACGCGACCAGCGACAGAGCGAGGCCATGGACGTCGTCGAACACGCGCTGGCTCTCGACCCTGACCCCGACCAGATCGGCGATCTCGAAGAAGCGGCGGTAGGTGAGCTGCTCGCGCGCCGCCCGCCAATGGACGAGACGCCAGACCTGGTGCTCGTGCAGCTGATGGATCGCCTCGCGATCCGCGGCGATCGCCTCGGTCGCCTCGATGATCGCCGATCGCACTGCCTGATCCTCGGCCAGCGCGGCGAGATCGCCCTTGAGCTGAGTGGAATCCTCCTGGGTGGCGACCGCAAAACGGCGGGCGAGTGCGCCGAAGATCGAGGGGTCGAGGCGGCCGATGATGTGGGCATAGGAGGGTGGGGCGAGCGGCAGCAGCAGCCCGCCATATTCGAAGGAGCAGCTGCCGGTCTCGGCCTCGAAGGCGAGCGAGAAGGCGCCGTCGGTCAGAGCCTGGCCGTAGGAGCTGGCGAGAGCCGGCACGAGCAGCTTGGGCGCCGACCAATCGATGTCGAAATGGTCGGCATAGGCGCTGCTGCGGCCCCATTCCAGGACGTCGCGCCACCAGGCGTTGCCGGGGCTCGCCCCCATGTGATTGGGAACGATGTCGAGAATCAGCTTGATGCCGTGCTGCCGCATCGTCGCCGCGAGATCGGCGAACCCTTCGATGCCGCCAAGCGCCGCGTCGAGCGCGCCATAGTCGGTCACGTCATAGCCATGGGTCGATCCCGGCGTCGCCTGGAAGATCGGTGAGGCGTAGAGATGGCTGACGCCGAGCGCCTCGAGATAGGGAACGAGCCGCGCCGCCCGTCGAAAATCCATCCCCGACCGGAACTGCAGCCGGTAGGTGGCGCATGGCGCTGTCATGGCGGCCTCGGCCGTTCCTCGCGAAGAACTGCCGACACCGAGCGGAACAGCGTGTCGTCGGCGATCTGCTCGATGGTCAGCGGCAGCTTGCGACGCCAATTGGGATATTCGTGGATGGTGCCCGGCATGTTGACCTGCTCGACGACGCCGAGCAGGTCCTCGATCTGAGCCACCAGCAACCGCGACGGCGTTCGGGCGAGCAGCCGATGGGTGGCGCTCACCACCTCGGGGGCAATCGCGCTTGGCGGGTCGACCTCGTAGGAGCCGGGCGTCAACGCGCCATGGAGCGCCAGAAGGTCGAGCAGCATGCGCCGGTCATGAGCGCGCGATGCCTGCATCGGCTCGATCCTGTCGGGCAGCACGGTGCCGAGCTCGGCGCGCAGCGCGATGTCGCTGCCGGCCCACCAGCCGGCAAGCGTCGGCAGGTCGTGGGTCGACACGCAGGCGAGCGCCTCGGCAGGCCAGTGCGATGGCGGGCGGAAGTGATCGCCATCGCGCTCGAACCACAGCACCCGGTAGGACTGGATGGCCGCCGCCCGCATGCGATCGCGAAAGCCGAAAGGCACGGTGCCGAGATCTTCGCCGACGATCAGGCAGCGAGAGCGATGCGAGGCATTGGCGAGAACCCCGATCATCCGCGCCAAGGGATAGCTGACATAGCCGCCGTCACGGGCATCGACGCCTGTCGGAATCCAATAGAGCCGCTCGAGCGCCATCACGTGATCGATGCGGATGGCGCCGGTATGGGCCATCAGCGGCCCGATGATGTCGTCGAGCGGCGCCATGTCGCGGCCGACGAGCGTCGCCGGTGCGATTGGTGCGAGGCCCCAATCCTGGCCGTGATCGTTGAGGAGGTCGGGCGGGGCGCCGATGCGCGCCGCGGGCACGACAAGATCGCGATCGGCCCAGGTGGCGGCGCCGTCGGGGGCGGCGCCGACCGCCAGGTCGAGATAGAGGCCGATGCGCATCCCGGCGGCTCGCGCGTGACGCTGGGCGGCCGCGAGCTGCTCATTGGCCAACCATTGCAGCCAGCAATGGAAGGTGACGGCCTCAGCGTTGTCGTTGGCGAAATCGGTCACCATGGTGCTGGACGGATCCTGATAGGCTGCGGGCCAGCCATGCCAGCCGGCGGAGAAGCCCTGCGTCACCATCCATTCCGACAGGGCCTCGAACAAGGCGAAGCGCTGGAGAACAGGACCGGCGGCCGCGCGCCAGCCGTGGAATTCGGGCGGTTGTTGCGCGCCCTCATGAAACAATCGCCTGAGGAGGTCGAGCTTCAGGCCATGGACCTCGGGGTAGTCGATCAGGCCGGGCATGCGCAGACCGGCCAGCAGCGGCGGCTCGAGCCCGGCGAGCATCGCCTCGCTGTCCTCGATGCGATCGATCGCGATATAGATCCAGTTGAGCATGCGCCGGTCGGAGGGGGCGTAGGGACTGAACCGCGCGGGATCGGCGGCGAACAGGGCATGGAGCGGGTTCAACCCGATGAAATCAGCGCCGGCGGCAGCGGCAATGTCGGCGAGTGCTGCGAGATCGCCAAAGTCGCCAATGCCGAGATTGCGCGCCGAGCGCAGGCTGTACAGCTGGCAGCTCACGCCCCAGACCCGTTCCTGCTCGAGCCATGAGGGGAAATAGCATCGCGCCGGCGGCTCGTGCGCTGCGTCCTGAAGCGACGGCGCGGCCTGCAGCGCGGCTTCAATTTCCTGATCGCTCGCGGCAGGCACGCCCATGACCGCCAGCAGCCGGCGCTTGGCATCGTCGGAGATGATCCGCCGCTCGCCGGTCTCGCTGACATAGTCGGCGAGAATTCCGTAGGCACGGCCAAGCTGGTCGAGGGCCTCGCTCATGGCAGAGCCGGTGCGGCGAGGCGGAACACCACCGACCATTCGGGGAGGGTCCCGCTTTTCAGCAGACCATCGGCCCCGTCGACGCTTTCGAACAGGAGCCTGGAATCGTCACCGGGCCTGGCCGAGGCCGGGATGTTCGACGGGCGGTCGCCGAGATTGGCAAAGAGCTCGAGCCTCGATCGGTCGCCCAGCGTCCAGCGGATCACCAGCAGGTTGCCGGCGGCGAGCTCGACGCTTCCGGCCCCGCCCTCCATGCCGACAAGCCGCGGCACGATCTCATGGCGGCGCAGGCCCATGAGCCGCGTCACGAAGTCGAGCCGCGCCTCACCCTCCTCGGTCTCGGCGCCGTTCCATTCCAGCTTCGAGTCGAGGAAGGTCGAGAGCGCGTTGGGGTCGGGGATGAGCTCGCGGTTCTGCGGATTTCGGAAGCTCGACCATCGGGAGAATTCGCGGCGGCGTCCCTCCCTGACGGTGGCCGCAAGCTCGCCATGGAAGTCGCAGAAGAAGGCGAAGGGCGTGCGCTCGCCCCATTCCTCGCCCATATAGATCAGCGGTATCTGCGGCGACAGCAGCAGGATCGCAGTCAATGCCTCGACGATGCGGGGCGGCGCGAGATCATCGAGGCGGTCGCCAAAGGCACGATTGCCGATCTGATCGTGATTTTGCAGGAAGTGGATGAAGGCGGTCGGCGGCAGATGGCGGCTCGACGCACCACGCGGCTGATCGTTGCGGAATTGCGAGCGCTCGCCCTGGTAGATGAAGCCCTCGGTCAGTGCCCGGGCAAGCTTCTGCAGGCGGCCCGAGATGTAGTCGCCGTAATAGCCTTCCTCCTCGCCGGTGGCGATGACATGGGCGGCGTGATGGAAGTCGTCGTTCCACTCGGCTTCGAACAGCACGACCGCGCCGCTCGCATCGCGCTCGATATGGTCGACCATGTTGCGGTCGTCCTCGGTCGCGAGATGAATATGGCGTCCCGGGAAGCGCTGTCGGACCTCGAGCGCCAGCTCGTCTAGAAGATGGGTTCCCGCCTGGTCCTGTATCTGATCGATGGCATCGAAGCGCAAGCCGTCGATCAGATATTCGCCGATCCAGTAGAGCGCATTGTCTATGAAGTAGCGCCTGACCGGGTGCTTCTCGAAAGCGATCGCGCCGCCCCATGGCGTGTGGCGCTCGGGGTGGAAGAACTCCGGGGCATAATGCGACAGATAGTTTCCCTCCGGTCCGAAGTGATTGTACACGACATCGAGGAACACCATGAGGTCACGCTCATGGGCGGCATCGACCAGGCGCTTGAGCTGCTCGGGGCCGCCATAAACGGCATGCGGCGCATAGAGCAGGGTACCGTCATAGCCCCAGCCACGATTGCCGGCGAAGTGGGCGACCGGCATGAGCTCGATCGCGGTGACGCCGAGCTGCTGCAGATGATCGAGGCGGGCCCGCACCCCGTCGAAATTGCCCGGCACCGAGAAGGTGCCGGCGTGGAGCTCGTAAATCACCGTTTCATGCCAGGGCCGGCCCTTCCAATAGGGCAGGCGCCATTCATAGGCATCGGGGTCGACCAGCCGCGATGGCCCGTTGACGTCGCCAAGCTGGGCGCGCGCCGCAGGGTCGGGGACCTTGAGATTGTCGGAGAGCACGAAGCTGTAGCCTTCGCCGGGCTTGACGATGTCGGTCTCGATCGCGAACCAGCCATCGTCGTCGGGTTCCATCGCCAGGACCTCGCCAGGCCCATGGGCGATGAGGCCGATCTCCTTGCGACCCGGCGCCCACAGGCGAAAGCGAGCGCGATCGGCGCCGATCATCTCGGTTCCCCAGGAGATGGGCAGGCGCTGGCTCATGGCGCCTCCGCCGCGAATGCCATGAGCGTGTGATGGCCGAGCTTGATCTCGCTCTCCGGCGCCACGAGCGGCCGCTGCGGCTCGATCTCGCCGGTGCCGGTGTCGACGAGGACCCGCCAGCTCGTGCCATTGCCGCGGGCGGTGGCCGGCAGCCGGAAGCGAAGGTCCTCGTAATGGGCGTTGAGGAGGATCAGCGCCGAGGAGCCGTCGCGACCGGCCAGCCTGAGGCCGAGGCTGCGTCCGAGCCCGTTGTTCCAGTCCTCGGGGCGCATCTCGGCGCCATCGGGGCGGAACCAGCCGACGTTCCCCGGACCATTCTCGCCGATCGGCTCGCCGTGGAGATAGCGCGGCTGGCGCAACAGGGGATGGCCGGTGCGGATGCGCGACAAGCCGCAGCAGAAGCGCTGGAAGGCGAGATCGCGCTCCGGGATGCGCTCCCAGGCAAACCAGTTCATCTCGTTGTCCTGGGCATAGGAATTGTTGTTGCCGCCCTGGCTGCGGCCGTTCTCGTCGCCCATCAGCAGCATCGGCGTGCCTTGCGAGAGCATCAGCGTCGCCATCAGCGAGCGGCGCATGCGGTCTCTCAAGCCGAGGATGACGGGATCATCGGTCTCGCCCTCGACGCCGCAGTTCCAGCTGCGATTGTCGTCGTGGCCGTCGGCATTGTTCTCCTTGTTGGCCTCGTTGTGCTTGTCGTTGTAGGACCACAGATCGGCGAGGGTGAAGCCGTCATGGGCAGTGATGAGATTGACGCTCGTCCAAGGGCGTCGGCCGCGCCGGTCGAAAATCTCGGCGCTGCCGAGAATGCCGCGGGCAAAGGCCGGCAGCATGTGATCGTCGCCCTTCCAGAAGCTTCGCATGTCGTCGCGATAGCGCCCGTTCCACTCGGCCCAGCCGGGCGGGAAGCTGCCGAGCTGATAGCCGTTCTCGCCGAGGTCCCATGGCTCGGCGATCATCTTCACCTTCGACAGCACCGGGTCCTGGCGAACGGCATCGAGGAAGGACGAGTCCGGATCGAATGCTCGCCGCTCGCGGGCGAGCGAGGTCGCGAGATCGAAGCGGAAGCCGTCGACATGGCAGGTCTCGACCCAGTAGCGCAGCGAGTCGGTGACCATCTGCATGACCCGCGGATGGTCGAGATTGACGGTGTTGCCGGTGCCCGTCGTGTCGAAATAGAAGCGCGGGTCGTCGGCGAGGTGATAGTAGCTCCTGTTGTCGATGCCGCGGAAGGACAGGGTCGGACCGAGATGATTGCCCTCGGCGGTGTGGTTGTAGACGACGTCGAGAATGACCTCGATCCCGGCCTCGTGCAGCCGGTGCACCATGACGTTGAACTCGTGCACGTCGCCGAGCACCGAGGCATAGCGCGGCGCCGGGGCGAAGAAGGCGATGGTGTTGTAGCCCCAATAGTTGCTCAGGCCCTTCTCGACGAGATAGCGGTCGTCGAAGAAGGCCTGCACCGGCATGAGCTCGACCGTCGTCACCCCGAGCTTCACCAGATGGTCGATGGTGCGCGGATTTGCGAAGCCGGCGAAGGTGCCGCGCAGATGCGGCGCAAGCTCGTCCTGGCGGGCGGTGAAGCCCTTGACATGCGCCTCGTAGATGACCGTCTGCGACCATGGCGTGCTGGGCCGCCGCTCGCGTCCCCAGGCCGGTGCGAAATCGACGACGACGCTCTTCGGCATCACGAAGGCCGAGTCGCGGCGGTCGAAGGAGAGGTCCTCGCGCGGCGAGCCGACCCGGTAGCCGAAATGCGCATCATGCCAATGGAGCTCGCCCGACAGCGCCTTGGCATAAGGATCGATCAAGAGCTTGTGGTGGTTGAAGCGATGACCGTTCTTGGGATCGTAGGGACCATGGACCCGATAGCCATAGAGCTGACCCGGCCTGACATCCGGCAGAAAGCCGTGCCAGATCTCATCGGTATATTCGGGAAGCGTGATGCGATGGGTCTCGCGGCGGCCCGAGCGGTCGAACAGACACAGATCGACCCGCTCGGCATGAGCCGAGAACAGTGCGAAATTGACACCCGAGCCGTCCCAGCTTGCGCCCAAGGGGAATGGCCATCCGGGTTGGACTTCCAATGCCGCCATCACGTTCTCCGTCAACCAGCCACATGCTCGAAGATGAGTGTCGCGAGCGGCGGCAAAGCAAGTCGCAGCGAAAACGGCCGGTTGTGGCAGGAGGTTCCTTCGGTCACCACCCCGCCGGCATTGCCGACATTCGAGCCGCCATAGACGGCCGCATCGGTGTTGAGACGCTCGCGCCAATAGCCACCGGCGGGCACGCCGACCCGGTAGTCATGGCGCACCACCGGCGTGAAGTTGCACACCACCAGCACCGGCGGCTGGTCGGGGGCAAAGCGCAGGAACGACAGCACGCTGTTGTCGGCATCATTGGCATCGACCCAGGAGAAGCCGTCGGGACTCGTGTCCAGTCGATGGAGCGCCGGGGTGGTGCGATAGAGCCTATTGAGGTCGCGGACCAGGTCCTGGACGCTCCGGTGCAGCGGATCAGCGAGGAGATGCCAGTCGAGCGAATACTCATGCGCCCATTCGTTCTCCTGGCCGAACTCGCTGCCCATGAAGATCAGCTTCTTGCCGGGATGGCACCACATGAAGGCGTAATAGGCGCGCAGATTGGCGAAGCGCTGCCAGCGGTCGCCGGGCATGCGGCCGAGGATCGAGCGCTTGCCATGGACCACCTCGTCATGGGACAGCGGCAGAATGAAATTCTCGCTGAAGGCATAGAGCAGGCCGAAGGTCAGCCGGTCATGGTGATAGCGCCGGTGGATCGGGTCGCGCGACATGTAGTCGAGCGTGTCATGCATCCACCCCATGTTCCATTTGTAGCCGAAGCCCAGACCGCCGAGATGGACGGGATGGGACACGCGCGGCCAGGCGGTCGATTCCTCGGCGACGGTCACCACACCCGGATCGGCGGCGTAGACTTCGCTGTTCATCTCGCGCAGGAACCGCACCGCGTCGATGTTCTCGCGACCGCCATGGATGTTGGGCACCCATTCGCCGGGGGGACGCGAATAGTCGAGATAGAGCATGGAGGCGACGGCATCCACCCTGAGGCCGTCAATGTGAAAGCGCTCGAGCCAGAACAGCGCGGAGGCGAGCAGGAGGTTCGTCACCTCGCGGCGCCCGAAATTGTAGATCAGCGTGTTCCAGTCTCGGTGAAAGCCTTGCCGCGGGTCCTGATGCTCGTAGAGCGCCGTGCCGTCGAACCGGCCGAGCCCATGCGGATCGGAGGGAAAATGCGCCGGCACCCAGTCCATGAGCACGCCGATGCCTGAGCGATGGCAGGCCTCGACGAAACGTGCGAAGGCCTGCGGGCTGCCATAGCGGGCGGTGGGTGCGAAGAGTCCGATCGGCTGATAGCCCCATGATCCATAGAAAGGATGCTCGGTGACCGGCAAGAGCTCGATATGGGTGAAACCCATGTCCTTGACATAGGGAACGAGCGTCTCGGAGAGCTCGTCATAGTCGAGGAAGGTGTTGTAGGCGCCGCGCCGCCACGAGCCGAGATGGACCTCGTAGATCGAGATCGGTGCGCCAATGTGGTGGGCGGCGGCAGCGGCGGCGCGCCAGTCCTCGTCGCGCCAGGAATGGCTCGGCAGTCCGTGAATGCGAGAGGCTGTCGAGGGCGGCAGCTCCTGCTCGAAGCCGAACGGGTCGGCCTTGAGCGGCAAGAGCTCGCCAGTGGGCCCGAGCAGCTCGTATTTGTAGAGCGCGCCGCCCTCGAGCGCCGGCAGGAAGATCTCCCACAGGCCCGATTCCTGTCGCTTGCGCATCGGATGGCGCCGGCCGTCCCAGCCGTTGAAGTCGCCGACCACGCTGACGCGGCTGGCATTGGGCGCGAATACCGCGAAGCTCGTTCCGGCAACCCCTTCGCTCACCGCCGGATGGGCGCCGAGCTTCTCATAGAGGCGCAGATGCCGACCCTCGGCGAAGAGGTAATTGTCGACATCGCCGAGCACCGGCGGGAAGCGATAGGGATCCTCCTCCTCGAAGATGTGATCGGCTTCGATGAAGCGCAGGCGATAATGCGGTCGCTCGGTCCGGTCGGGGAGGAGACCTGAGAACAATCCCTCGCGATGGATGCCGGCAAGCTCGGCGACCGGCTCGCCGCTCGCGGAATCGATCAGCAGCGCGCGCGCCACGCCCGGGCGGAACACCCTGACCACGAAACCGCCATCGAGCCGGTGCGGGCCGAGCACCGCGAAAGGGTCGCCATGGCGGCCGGCGACCAGCGCATCGATCGCGCCCTGAGATAGCGGGTCGCGCGACAGAGCCCGCCGGCCGCTTGCCGCGGTCACGGCACGATGCCCCGGCGGCGCAGCAGCTCCATCACGCCACGCACCGGAATGGTAAGCCAGCCCGGCCGGTTGGTCGCCTCATAGGCGATCTCGTAAAACGCCTTGTGCAGCAGGAAGAGATCGAGGAGCTGCTGGTCCGATTTGAGGGCGCTCGAGCGGATGTCGCCGGCATAGGAGCCGAAATAGCTCGACAGGAAGCCGGCGGTTGCGGCATCGCGCCAGTTGAGAGCGAGATCGCGCATGGCGCCGGCCTGATCGGGCGCGAGGCTCGCGGCGCGGTCGAACGCCGACCACGCGGCATAGTCGAAGGAGCGCAGCATGCCGGCGACGTCGCGCATCGGCGAGGTCTTCTCGCGGCGCTCCGCCAAAGGTCGCTGCGGCTCGCCCTCGAAGTCGATGATCCACAGATCGGTCTTGCTGACCAGCAGCTGACCGAGATGATAATCGCCGTGGACGCGGATGCATTGGCCGGCCGGCGGAATGGCGGCGAACTCCTCGAGGCAGCCGATGACCTCGTTGCGCATGTCGATGAGATCGGCGATCTCGCTGCCGCCGCTCATTGCCGGGGCGCTCGCCGCCAGCAGATCGAAGGCTGCCTCGCCCTGCTCGCGGGCACGCTCGACCCAAGAGGCGATATGGCCCTCGTTGACCGGCTCCGGCACGAAGGCGGGATCGGACTGCGCCGCCGCAAAAGCATTGTGCATCCGCGCCGTCACCTTGCCGAAGCTGTCGGCGAGGTCGAGCGGATAGGCCAGCGTCTCGGGCATTCGGCCCGGATCGCCAGGCGCCGGATCGCTGGTCAGCACCGCCTGCTGCAGATGGCGCGACAGCGCCTCGACGATGATGCCCCAGGCGTCGCCCTGGTTCGTGATGCATTCGAAGGCGGCGGCGATGGCGGTGGGCGCGCCGTCTCTCGGCATGCATTCGGCAACCCCGAGCAGGGCAGGGCTCCTGTCGAAATGCGCCTCCTCGGTGAGATAGCGGCCGACCTCGAGCTCGGGCTGAATGCCGGTCTCGGGCCGGCGATAGATCTTGAGCAGGATGCGATCGCCGATGATGACCGAGCTGTTGCTCTGCTCGACGCCGACGCCGCGCACCGTTGCGCCGTCGGGGATCTCGGCCAGGAGGTCGCGGATCTTGAGGCTGCAGCTGAAGCGAAGGGTGCCGGCGGCTGCCTTCTGATCCTCGCCCTGCGCCATGGCATGAACGAGACCCAAGGCAAGCGTCTCGTCATTGGCCGAGTCGAAGATGGCACCCACGCGCGGTCCCTCGCGGAGCTTGGCAAGGGTATAGGGCGCAATCCCTGCGTCGGGGCGAAGCTCGTGACCGCCCCAGCGCGCCGAGAGCGGCAGGAAATAGCGCTGGCGCCGACCATCGCGCAAGGCGAGGTCGACGAAGGTGAGGAGATGGTGGGTGCCCTGCGATTCGAAACGGGCGAACAGCGTGATCGCGGCCGCGGCGACAGCGCTGTCCTTGCCTGCGAACCAGCGCTGGCGCACGAGATAGTGCGGCAGGACCTCGGTCTCGATCTGGTGCTGATTGCGCTGGGTGATGGCGCTGTCGAGGCCATTGCGCAGCACGAGCGTCAGAAACTCCGGCAAGGGCTGCGGCGGTGCGGTGTACCAGCGCGGCAGCTCGGCCTCGCGGGTCAGCAGAAACCAGAAGAAGCCGTAGGCCTGCAGCATCACCGTATAGGGTGCGGTGCCGACCGGCGGGAAGGCCGAGCGTCCGAGCAGCTCGACCGGCACCGCGCCGGCCCAGGGCGACAGATCGAGGTCGGCCGACTGCGCCGATGCCGAAAGGTTGGCGACGCAGAGGATCTGCTCCTCGCCGAGCTCCCTGACATAGGCGACGATCTTGCGATTGCCGGGATAGAGGAAGCTCAAGCTGCCGCGACCGAAGGCACGGTGCTGCTTCCTGACCTGGATCAGCCGCCGCATCCAGTGGAGCAGCGATGCCGAGTCGCGTTGCTCGGCCTCGACATTGACCGCCTGATAGCCATAGACCGGGTCCATGATGACCGGCAGATAGAGGCGCTGCGGGTCGGCCCGCGAGAAACCGCCATTGCGATCCGCCGACCATTGCATCGGGGTGCGCACGCCGTCGCGGTCGCCGAGATAGATGTTGTCCCCCATGCCGATCTCGTCGCCGTAATAGATGACCGGCGTTCCGGGCATCGACATGAGCAGGGCATTCATCAGCTCGATCTTGCGCCGGTCATTGCCCATGAGCGGCGCGAGCCGGCGGCGGATGCCGAGATTGAGCCGCGCCCGGCTGTCGGTGGCATAGACCCGCCAGAGATAGTCGCGCTCCTCGTCGGTCACCATCTCGAGCGTCAGCTCGTCGTGATTGCGCAGGAAGATGGCCCATTGGCAGCTTTCGGGAATCTCCGGCGTCTGGCGCAGGATGTCGGTGATCGGATGACGGTCCTCCTGGGCGAGCGCCATGTACATGCGCGGCATCAGCGGAAAATGGAACGCCATGTGGCATTCGTCGCCGTCGCCGAAATAGGGCCTGGTGTCCTCCGGCCACTGATTGGCTTCGGCGAGCAGCATGCGGTCGGGAAAGCCCTCGTCGATCGTCGCCCTGACGCGGCGCAGCACATCATGGGTCTCGGGAAGGTTCTCGTTGTTGGTGCCCTCGCGCTCGCAGAGATAGGGGACGGCATCGAGTCGCAAGCCGTCGACACCCTTGTCGAGCCAGAAGCGCAGCGCCTTGGTGACCTCCTCGAACACTCGTGGATTTTCGAAATTGAGATCGGGCTGATGCGAATAGAAGCGATGCCAGAAATAGGCCTTGGCCACCGGGTCCCAGGTCCAGTTGGAGCTTTCGGTGTCGATGAAGATGATGCGGGTGCCGCGGTAGCGCGTGTCGGTGTCGCTCCAAACATAGAAATCCCGCTCGCTCGATCCTTCGGAGGCAGCCCGCGCCCGCTCGAACCAGGGATGCTGATCGGAGGTATGGTTGATCACGAGCTCGGTGATCACGCGCATGCCGCGCCGGTGCGCCTCGGCGATGAAGGTCTCGAACTGCTCCATATCGCCATAGTTCGGATTGATCGCCTGGTAGTCGGCGATGTCGTAGCCATCATCCTTGAGCGGCGAAGGGTAGAAGGGCAGGAGCCACACCGTGTTGACGCCGAGGCTCTCGATGTAGTCGAGGCGCTGGATGAGGCCGGCGAAGTCGCCGACGCCGTCGCCTGTCGAGTCCTGAAAGGCCTTGACGTGGAGCTGATAGATGATCGCGTCCTTGTACCAATCGGTTACAGAACGATCGACAAGCCCCTCAGACCCAAGTTTCGTTTCCGCCGTCGTGTCCACGCCAAGCTCCTCATTCCGAGAGGCGCCAGATCGCGTAGGGCCTTTCCTGCGGGTCAAGCCACATGTGCTGGACTTTTCCCTGCCATCGGAACGACCGCCCGCTGAGGAGATCCTCGACCCCGATCGAGGCCTCGTCCGGCAGCCCGAACTCCCAGAGTGGCACCTCGAAATGTGCACCCTGGGGGTTATGGGGATCAAGATTGACCGCAATCAGAAGGAAATCGGAGCGGTCTGCCGTCCTCTTGCCATAATAGAGGATGTGGTCGTTCCAGGCATTGTAGAACTCGATATTGCGGTAGGCCCGCAGCGCCGGGTGGTCGCGGCGCAGGCGGTTGATCAGCCTGATGTCGTCCTTGATGTTCCCCGGCCGGTCCCAATCCCAGGCCCTGATCTCGTATTTCTCGCTGTCGACATATTCCTCCCTGCCGGGGATCGGGCGGGCCTCGCACAGCTCGAAGCCGTTGTAGATCCCGTAGGAGTTGACGAGGGTTGCCGCCATCACGAGGCGCGTGCGGAAGGCCGGCCGGCCGCCGGTCTGCAGGTGGTAGGGATTGATGTCCGGCGTGTTGGTGAAGAAGTTGGGCCGCATATAGTCGCGGACCTCGGAGCGGGTCAGCTCGAGAACGTAATCGATCATCTCCTGCTTGGCGGTGCGCCAGGTGAAATAGGTATAGGACTGGGTAAAGCCGAGCTTGGCGAGATAGCGCATCGGTTTCGGGCGGGTGAAGGCCTCCGACAGGAAGATCACCTCGGGATGATGCTCATGGACCTCGGCGATCAGCCATTCCCAGAAGGGGAACGGCTTGGTGTGCGGGTTGTCGACCCGGAAGATCTTCACGCCGCGGGCGACCCAGAGGAGGACGATGTCGCGCCAGGCGAGCCATAAGGCCGGGACCGCCGCTCCGTAGAAGTGCACATTGACGATGTCCTCGTATTTCTTCGGCGGGTTCTCGGCGTGCTTGAGGCTGCCATCCGGCCGCCAGTCGAACCATTCGGGATGCTCCTTGATCCAGGGATGGTCGGGCGAGCATTGGATGGCGAAGTCGAGGGCAATCTCGATCCCCATTGCAGCCGCGGCATCGATCAGGCGCTGGAAGTCCTGGAGCGTGCCGAGCTCGTGGTGGATCGCCTCGTGGCCGCCCGCCTCCGAGCCGATGGCATAGGGGCTGCCGGGCTCGCCCAGCGCAGCCTCGAGCGCGTTATTCCTGCCCTTCCGGTGGGTGTGCCCGATCGGGTGGATCGGCGGGAAGTAGAGGACGTCGAAGCCGAGATCGCGGACATAGGGCAGGCGGGCGATCACATCATCGAAGGTGCCGTGCCGGCCGGAGGAGGGGGATTGCGAGCGGGGAAACATCTCGTACCAGGCGCTGAAGGCCGCCCGCTCGCGCTCGACCGTCACCTCGAGCTCGCGGCGGTAGCGGGTCTCGCCGTCCCTGACTGCGGTTTCCTTGAACAGCTCGGCGGCGACCTCCGACGACAGGATCTCGAGCCGCTCGGGATCGCCTCCCGCCAGCATGCGCTCGCGCAGGTCGCGCAGCGCCTCGCGGCTCTCCGGCGCGCCCCTGGTGCCGTTGACCAGCGCATCCTCGAGCAGCTCGAGGCCCTCGGCCAGCTCGAGCTGGATGTCGAGACCGGCGGCCCGCTTCTTGCCGGTGTCCTGGCGCCAGGTCTCAAAGACGTCGCGCCAGGCAATGATGGTGTAGACCCAATGCCCGGCGGGGAGCCAGATCTCGGCCCGCCAGCGGTCGTTCATCAGCGGCAGCATCGGCGCCTCGAGAAAGTCGCCGTCGCCCTTCTTGCGATAGAGCAGGGCGGCGGCGATCCGATCGTGACCGTCGCCGAAGATGTCGGCCTCGACGATGAAGGGCTCGATCACCGAACTCTTGGCGCGAAACCGCCCACCATTGATCTCGGGAACGACCGCCTCGATGGCGATGCGCTGGTCGATGATGGAGCGGATCAGCGATTCCGACCGGCGGCGTGCTGCAGTGGCCAACCCGCCGGCCCGGCCGGGCCTTCGCGCCTTTTCCAGCATGGCTCGCTCACGCGACGGCCACTGGCGTGCGCGGCGGCTTCAATCTTTCGACCCCGGTCCGGTCGAGGGCAGAGAGGAACCGGCTGTACCACCAATCAACATTCTCCCTGACGACATTGCGCAAAAGCGCACGATGGCGGGCACGTCGTTCCTCGAGTCCCATCTCCAAACCCCGTTCTATGGCCGCGGCGACATTACCGCTGTCATAAGGGTTGACGAGCAGCGCGTCCTTGAGCTGTTCCGCCGCACCCGCAAAATGCGACAGGATGAGCACGCCCGGATCTTCAGGATCCTGGGCGGCGACATATTCCTTGGCAACCAAGTTCATGCCGTCGCGCAGCGGCGTGACCAGGCCGACGCGCGCCAGGCGGTAGACGGTTGCAAGCCGGTCACGCGGATAGGAGCGGTGGACATAGCGCACCGGCACCCAGTCGAAATCGCCGAACCGGCCATTGACCCGGCCGGCGGCGGATTCGAGCTCGGCCCGGATATCGGCATAGGCCTTGACGCCGTCGCGGGTCGGCGGGGCGATTTGCAGCATGGTGACCTTGCCATGCAGGTCCTGGTTGCGCGTCAGGAGCGTCTCGAAGGCCTCGATGCGCTGCGGCAACCCCTTGGTGTAGTCCAGCCGGTCGACCCCGATGATCACCTTCTGCCGGTCGATCAGCTCGTCCATCCTGGTCGCCCCGTCGCGGGCGGCTTGGGCAAAGCTGCCGGCATCGATGCCGATGGGGAAGGCGTCGGCGATCGCGGTCTGGCCAAAGGCTTGCAGCCGGTTGTCGGAAAGGGCCTGGCCGCCCAGGACCTCGGTGACATAACGGGCAAAGTTCTGGCGGTCGCGATGGGTCTGGAAACCGATGACGTCGCAGGCGAACAGGCAGCGGGCGAGGCGCTCGTGATGGGGAACGGCGGTGAACACCTCGGGAGGCGGGAAGGGGATGTGGAGGAAGAAGCCGATCGGCCCGGTGGAATGGCGCTTGCGCAGCGCCGCCGCGAGCGGGATCAGATGGTAGTCCTGGATCCAAATCCGGTCGTCCGAATGGATGAGCCGGCACAGCTCTTCCGCAATCCGGTCATTGGTCGCGAAATAGGCGTCCTTCTCCTCGTCGCTGATCTGAATGAGATCAAGGCGATAGTGAAAGAGGGGCCAGAGGCAGCGGTTGGAGAAGCCAAGATAATAGAGCTCATGCTCTTCGGGCGTGAAGTCCATCGTGGCGGTGGTGACGCCGCAACCGAACCGGCGTTCATGCGGCGGGGCGGGAGTGTCGCTGACGTGGCCGCTCCAGCCGAACCACAGGCCGCCATTGGCCTTCAGCGCTTCCCCGACAGCGACCGCCAGCCCGCCGCTTTGACTGCCGTTGGACAGGTCACCCACCCGATTTGAAACCACGACCAGGCGATTCGAATAGCGGGGAACGACACTGAAGATTTCGGGGCGCGCGGACGGGTTGTGGGTGCTCGGCATGAATTTGCGGTTTGCTGCTGTCGGGGCCTCTCGCACTAACGCGCATCTACGATGGATGTTCCGCCATTCTGCCATAAAGGCGGTCCGTCCTTCTTCAGGCAGCAAAGGATCGGTCGAGCCGCAAGGCCCGGTCTTTCACCAAAGTGAGGTCCGCAACAAATTTGTCAAACTCGTGGCGTTTGGCGATCGCATCGGGTACGCGGAGCAAAAAGGACGGGTGCACCGTCATCAGGACCTCGCCTTCCGGACGTTGCTGCCATTTTCCGCGCATCGCTTTGATCGTCACCGCCTTCCCGAAGATGCTGAGCGCCGCCGTCGTGCCTAGCGCCACGATCAGCTTCGGACGCACGAGACGAAGCTCCTGGCGCAACCACCAGCGGCACGCCTCGACTTCCGTTGCGTCCGGTTTCCGATGCAACCGAAACTTCCCGCGGGGCTCGTTCTTGAAGTGCTTGACGGCATTGGTGATGTAAAGCCGCTCGCGCGGCAGGTCGGCAGCCGCAAGGGCCTGATCGAGAATTCGTCCCGCCGGTCCAACAAAGGGGGCGCCCGCCAGATCTTCCTTGTCGCCCGGCTGCTCGCCCACGAGCATCACCAAGGCAGGTGCGGGGCCATCGCCGCCGACTCCCTGCGTGGCGTTGCGCCACAGATCGCACCTGCGGCAACGATCGAGACCGGGCTTGAGGCTCCTGAGCGAGGTGAGCGTGGGAGGATTGTCTCTTTGGTCCATGGTATCCACTCCGATCAAGCAATGGGGTGGGCCCGGGCTGTGTTCCGTATGCTCTAGGTGCGGCTGGCGATGGCCACGCCCAAAGCGGCGACCGCCATTCCGAGCCATGCTGCCGGCGGCATGACCTCGCCGATCGCCACGAAGGCCATGGCCGCCGCGACCGGCGGGACCAGGAAGAACAACGCCGATACCCGCGAAGCCTCGCCGACCCGGATCATCGCCAGGAGCAGGGTGACAGCGATCAGCGAATTGCCGATGACCAGATAGGCGAGACAGAGCATGAAGCTCTGAGTGATATGGATGTTCGGCGTCTCGACCATCAGC
>JBIOYR010000104.1:0-7718 GCA_044870245.1 Aestuariivirgaceae bacterium
GGAATGCCGAGATCATGGATGAGCTGCTGCTCGCTCGGCGACACCTGGCGCTTGAGCCAGATGAAGCCGCGGTCGAGCGACAGCTTGCGGCGGAGCTCGCGGGCATCGAGAGCGGGGACATTGGCGGTCAGGAGCTCGACGGCCTCGTCGATGTCGATGAGCTTGTTGGGCTCGGCATAGAGCGAGGCGACGCGGATGTCGCGCGCCAGCACCTCGCCATTGCGGTCGACGATGTCGGGCCGCGGCATCTTCTGCTGCTCGGCGCCGGCAGGCAGCTTCTCGCCGCGCGGCATGAGCGACAGCCAGGCAAGCTTGCCGGCGATGACGAGGAAGACGAGCGAGAAGACGAGCATGACCAGACGGATGCGGCGGCGGCCGGCGAGATCGCGGCTGCCCAATCCGAGCAGATCGGCCGGAGCCTTCCTCATTGCAGCACCTTCAGCATGTCGGCAATCGGGTCGCTGTCCGGCGGCGCCTCCGCAACGGGGCGGAGCGGCAGCTTCGCATCGAGATCCTTCGCCTCGACCAGCTGCAGCGGCGACAAGGGCTTCAGCTCAAGGTGCTGATGCACCAGCTGCTCGATGCGGCGCGGTCTCGAGAGGTTGCTCCATTCCGCCTCGAGCAGGCGAATCATCTCCTGCTCATCGGAGATGGCGCGCTTCAGCTCGGCAATGCGCCGCTCGCCGCGACGGGTCTCGTGCTCGAGGGAATAGATGGTGAAGGCGGAGGCAAGCACCATCAGCACCAGGATGATGTTGAGGATTCTCAGCACCGGTCACCTGCCGCGAGCTCGATGACCTCGCCGAAGCCCGTGAGATCGAGGGGAAGAGCGGGTGCGCCGGTGCGCTCGGCGGCCCGCAATCTGGCGGAGCGGGCCCGCGGATTGGCAGCGATCTCCGCAGCGCTCGCAGTGGCGCCGCCGGGGAGGAGATCGATGAAGGTCGGCGGCCGGCGGTCGACCGGCGGACTGTGGCGCGACGGGCTCGCCATGGCGCCGGTTCGCTCCTTGAGAAAGCGCTTGACGATCCGATCCTCGAGCGAATGGAAGGTCAGGACGGCCAGACGGCCGCCCGGATGCAGCAGCCGCTCGGCGGCGGCGAGGCCCGCGACCAGCTCGCCGAGCTCGCCATTCACATAGATGCGCAGCGCCTGGAAGGTGCGGGTGGCCGGGCTGATGCGCTCGCCGGGGCGGCGGCCGACCGCCTTCTCGACGATCTCGGCCAGAGCGGCGGTGCGGGTGATCGGCGCCTTGGTCCGGGCGGCGGCAATGGCGCGCACCACGGCATGGGCGCGCTTCTCCTCGCCGAGGAGCCGCAGCAGGCGCTTCAGCTCCCCCTCCTCGAGGGTGTTGACGACATCGGCGGCACTCATGCCGCCGGCGCCCATGCGCATGTCGAGCGGCCCGTCCGTCGTAAAGGAGAAGCCGCGCGCCCCTTCATCGAGCTGCATGGAGGACACGCCGATATCGAGGACGATGCCGTCCACGCCGTCGATGCCGGCCGATGCCAGGATGTCGATCATGTCGGAGAAGCGACCCTCGACCAGCACCAGGCGGTCGCCGTAGGCCCTCTGAAGCGCCTTGCCATCGGCAATGGCCCGGGGATCGCGATCGACGGCGTAGACGGTGGTGCGGCCTCGCTCGAGCAGCAGGCGGGCATGACCGCCGGCGCCGAAGGTGCCGTCGACATAGATGCCGCCATCCTTGGGCGCGAGCGCGGCAACGACCTCCTCGGGCATCACCGAGAGATGCCTGGGCGACGCTTGCGGATCGGCTCGAGATGTCATCGCGCTCCCGGGTCGGACATGGCGAATAAATGGTTGATGCCCTTGGCGAACTCTGCTCTCGACGCGCTTAACAAAGGGTTTCGCCGGCATCGAGCGAAATAACGCCAGCTGGCCTGTAAGCCGGGTTCTGTCCACCCGCTGAGGGCTGGATGACCATTCATCTGGGGCATGCGTCGCCGCATGCCTCGCGCGACCAACCCGGACGGCGATCCGGAAACCCGAGATGGGCCAAGGCCCGTGCCGTCCCTATTCGGTCTTGCTCCCGGTGGGGTTTGCCATGCCCGTTCCGTTGCCGGACCGGCGGTGCGCTCTTGCCGCACCGTTTCACCCTTGCCTGCCGGACAATGCCGCCAAGGCGGTTTGTTTTCTGTGGCACTTTCCCTGGGGTTACCCCCGCCGGGCGTTACCCGGCACCGTGTTTCCGTGGAGCCCGGACTTTCCTCCCCCGCACCCTTTCGGGACGAGCGGCGGCGGTCATCCGGCCAGCTGGCAACCTTGAGTTAGGGACCATTTCCTGCCGCGTCAAGACGCCGCTCAGATGCCCCGTTCCTTGCGGATCTTCTCCCAGGCGCCGTTGATGGTCGCGAGACGCTGGGTGGCGATCTCGATCAGCTCCTTGGGCATGCCGGCAGCGATGTGGCGGTCGGGGTGATATTCGCGAACGATCTCGCGAAACAGCCGCCGGAGCTCCCGGTCGTCGACGCAGGGGTCGACGCCCAGCACGACATAGGGGTCGTCCTCGCCGGCAACAATATGACGGGCGCGGATGCAGCGGAAACGCTCGGCAAGGCCGAATATCTCCGCAATGCTCCTCAGATAGGAAAGCTCGGGCTGGCCGACCGCGCCATCGGCCTTGGCAATATGGAACAGGCCGTCCAAAACGTCCTCGAGCACGCCCGGCTGGTCGCCGAACAGCGAGGCGACCTCGCTGGCGTAAAGCTCGTAGCCGGCGACGTCCTGCTTGGCGAGGTTGAAGACATAGGCGACATTCGGAAGCTCGTCGGGCGGGATGTGGAAAACCTCGCGAAAGGCCTTCACCTCGCGCTCGGTGACGGCCCCGTCGACCTTGGCCATCTTGGCGCCGAGCGCGATCATGCCGATGGTGAAGCCGACCGATCTCTCGGGATCGGCCAGACCGGAATCGCCCTTGCCGGCAATGCGGCGCAACCCGGCAGCGATGTCGCTGCCCAGCGCCGTCACCTGCTCGGCAATTTTGACCCAAATCGACATTGCGTCCTCGTGGCGCGTTGGCTAAACAGCCACTATCCCGAGACGATCGCGACAGCAAGAGGCGGCCGATGGCGCGTCAATTCATCTATCATATGCACGGGCTCACCAAGGCCTATTCCAGCGGCAAGAAGGTGCTGGAGAACATCCATCTGCAATTCTATCCCGATGCCAAGATCGGCGTGCTGGGCCCGAACGGCTCGGGCAAGTCGACCCTTCTGCGCATCATGGCCGGTCTTGACCGCGAGTTCTCGGGCGAGGCTTGGGTCGCGGACGGCGCCACCGTCGGCTATCTGCCGCAGGAGCCCGAACTTGATCCGGCGCTCGACGTCATGGGCAACGTCATGGAAGGGGTGGCGGCCAAGAAGGCGGTGCTCGACCAGTACAATGCGCTGATGAGCGACTACAATGAGGAGAATGCCGACAAGGCGGCAAAGCTGCAGGACATCATCGATGCCCAGAATCTGTGGGACCTCGAAGCGCAGGTGGAGCAGGCGATGGACGCGCTGCGCTGCCCGCCGGGCGATGCCACGGTCGACCGGCTGTCCGGCGGCGAGAAGCGCCGGGTGGCGCTGACCCAGCTCCTGCTACGCCAGCCGGATCTCCTGCTGCTCGACGAGCCGACCAACCATCTCGATGCCGAATCGGTCAACTGGCTCGAGCATCATTTGCGGGCCTATCCGGGCGCCATCCTCATCGTCACTCACGACCGCTACTTCCTCGACAATGTCACCGGCTGGATCCTCGAGCTCGATCGCGGCCGCGGCATCCCCTATGAGGGGAACTACTCGGCCTATCTCGGCAAGAAGGCCAAGCGCTTCGCCCAGGAGGCGCGGGAGGACGCGGCGCGCCAGCGGGTGCTCGAGCGCGAGCAGGCATGGATCGCCGCCTCGCCCAAGGCGCGGCAGGCCAAGTCGAAGGCGCGCATCAAGGCCTATGACGAGCTGCTCAGGGTGAACGAGGAGCGGCTGCGCTCGCAGGCCGCCCAGATCGTGATCCCGCCAGGGCAGCGGCTCGGCACCACGGTCATCGAGATCGACGACCTCAGCAAGGGCTATGACGACCGGCTGCTGATCGAGGGCCTGAGCTTCTCGCTGCCGCCCGGCGGCATCGTCGGGGTGATCGGACCGAACGGCGCCGGCAAGACGACGCTGTTCCGCATGCTGACCGGCGAGGAGAAGCCGGATCGCGGCGCCATTCGGATCGGCGACAGCGTCAATCTCGGCTATGTCAATCAGAGCCGCGACGCGCTCAATCCGGACAAGACGGTATGGGAGGAGATCTCCGGCGGCAATGACGTGCTGTCGCTCGGCAAGCGCGAGGTCAATTCGCGGGCCTATACCAGCGCCTTCAACTTCAAGGGCACCGACCAGCAGCAGAAGGTCGGCACTTTGTCGGGCGGCCAGCGCAACCGAGTGCATCTCGCCAAGGTGCTGAAGTCGGGCGCCAATGTGCTCCTGCTCGACGAGCCTACCAACGATCTTGACACCGAGACGCTGGCGGCGCTCGAGGAGGCGCTCGAGGACTTTGCCGGGTGCTGCGTCATCATCAGCCACGACCGGATGTTCCTCGACCGGCTGGCGACGCACATCCTCGCCTTCGAGGGCGACAGCCATGTCGAATGGTTCGAAGGAAACTTCGCCGATTACGAGGAAGACAAGAAGCGCCGGCTCGGCGAGGATGCGGTGATGCCGAAGCGGATCAAGTACAAGCAGTTCGCAAGGTAGTTCCACAGCCTTCGCCCCTCCCGCTTGGGCGGGAGGGTGCGCGAAGGCGGGTGAGGGTCTCTCGCCTGTATCAAACGGCACAGCCGCCGCTCGTTCCCCGTGCTATGTCGCAGCGCTCGATGGGGGTTTGTCCATCAAAGAATGGAGAGACGAGATGAGTCGCGACTTCAACCTGCCGCCAGCCGGCTCGAACATGCCCAATCGCGCCGACGTGCCGACCCAAGTGGATCCAGACCTTTGGGCCTCGCTCTTCGGCTCGGTCCCGCAGATCGCCGGCCACGCCACAGGGCCGATCGCATCCGTCACTTGCAGCACGATCCCGGACCATCGTGAACTGCTGCGCCAGCGATTGATGGCCGATCTCATGCATGCCATCCAGAGGCCGACCAAGCGAAGCGGCGGGGACTCCGCATTCCAGGCGTTCGTCAAGGCGTGCCAAGAATTCCTGGACCATGGATTCGATCTCAACATCAAGTCGGAGGACGGCCGCCTGCCGCTCGTCAGGGCCATTCGCTATGGGACGCTCGCCATGGTCAAGCATCTCATCGCGAAGGGCGCGAAGCTCGGTGAAGAGGACGGCTGGCGTCGCACGGCATTCACCGCCGGGTTGATCGTCGACACGGATGACGACACCATCTTCGATTTCATCATTGCCCAGCTGCCGCCGGACAAGGTTGCAAGCATGAGCTGCGAAGCGCTCTATGTAGCCGCCCGCGAGGGTTACTCCAATGCGGTGTCCCGACTGCTCAAGCGCGGCACTCCCTTCGAATACCGCAATGCGCTGGGAATGAACGCGGCTCACATCGCCGCGGCTTATGGGCGCGTGGAGGTGCTTGGCTGGATCAGGCTGGCGGATCGGAGGTATCACGAGATGCGCGACAATCAACGACGCACACCGCTCCATCATGCCGTTCCGCAACGGAGCGATCTCGATGGTCTCAAAAAACGAAAAATCGCAATCCTCGAGCTCATGTTGAAAGATCGCGGCGGGTTGCGCTACGCACTCGAGACCAGCCGTCAAGACAATGACGCCCGGACGGCGCTGCATCTTGCCGTCATTGAAGGCTCGGTAGAAGCCGTCGAGCAACTGAAAGAGTGGCATACTGTCGTCATTGCCGACAATTTCGGGAAGTTGCCGCTGCATTACGCGCTCGAAAGCGGCGCGCTCGACATTGTCAAGGTGCTGCTTTCTTGCGGCAATCCAAAGGAGCAGACCAATTTCAAGTTGTTTCGCAGCCGTCCCGTCGACATCGCCAAAAAGAATCAACAGCACGATGTCCTCCGGCTGTTCGCAGAATATAAGGAGCGCTATAAGCAGATGCCGCCGACGCATGTGCCCGTTATGGTCGCAAGTCGGCCGGAGAGGCCGGCGCCGGGAGCAGCCGAACCTCCGACCCGATGGTAAGGCAGGCAGTCGGGAAGAGCATCAATCACTGCTTATTCGCCTAATGCCTATTGCCTCTTCGTTACTTCCCGAACACCATGATCGCCGCCGGGCCGAGCAGCACGATGAAGATCACCGGCAGGAAGAACAGCACCATCGGAACCGTCAGCTTGGGCGGCAGCGCGGCGGCCCGCTTCTCGGCTTCCGACATCCGCGTGTCGCGGTTCTCCTGGGCGAGGACGCGGAGCGCGGTGCCGAGCGGGGTGCCATATCTCTCCGATTGGATCAGGCTGGTGACCACCGACTTCACCGTCGCAAGGCCGGTGCGCCTGCCGAGATTCTCATAGGCGCGGCGGCGATCGCCGAGAAAGGAGAGCTCGGCATTGGTGAGCGTCAGCTCCTCGGCGAGCGGCAGCGACTGGCTGCCTATCTCGCTGGCGACCCGCGCCATGGCGGGCTCGATCGCCATGCCCGATTCGACGCAGATCAGCAACAGGTCGAGCGCGTCTGACCAAGCACGCCTGATCGATGCCTGGCGGCGCTGGATCATATTCTTGAGGAGGATATTGGGTAGATAGAAGCCGGCAATCAACCCGATCATGGTGGTGGTGAGGCGCATCGATGAAGGAATGCGGTCGGCGAACACCGTCGCGGAATAGATGAAGACGAGAAGCGCAAGGAGGAGGGGCGCGATCAGGCGAAAGGCGAGATAGGTGACGAGGTGGCGCTCGCTTCGCAACCCTGCTTGGCGCAGGCGCTCGCGCGAGGTCTCGGCCTCGAACAGCTGGTGAAGATTGAGGAGCGCGACGATCTCGGCCAGCGTCCCCTTGGAGCGTTCACGCAACCGGCCTTCGGACGCAGCGTTCACGGCGCGGGCCTTTGCGCGCAGCTGCTCGCGCTCGGAGGCCACCTGCTTCATGCGGCTCGCCAACCTGTCGCCCTGAAGCAGCGAACCGGCCAGCGTCAGCACCGTCGCGAAGGCGGACAGGCCGACCAGAATGGTCACCAGGGTCCTCGTCTCGAGGAACGATGTCAAAAGTCCGACCATGATCCCCGACTCCGTTCCAAGCTTAAAATTCGAAGTTGATCATCTTGCGCATGATCAGGACCCCTGTCCCCATCCACGCCAGCGAGCCGGCAATCATGAGATGCCCGATCTCGGTGTCCCAGAGCGGAATGAGATATTCGGGGTTGAGGACGCTCAAGGCACCGCAGATGAAGAAGGGCAGCGAGCCGATGATCATGGCGGAGGCCTTGACCGTCTAATTGCTGTTCGCCCCCGTCCAGCGCCGTCCGGTTAACCTCCGGAATTTCAGCGGAAATTCGTTCCAATCATCTACCTTCGTCCGCGAACATGCGCTAAAATCCGTGTTGCCTGTTGGGATAAATGTTGGGGTAAGCGGGAATGGCGCGCAAGGTGCGAAGACTGAATTCGAGGCTGGTCGCGGCGCTCGGCAAGCCCGGCCGCCACGCTGACGGAGACGGGCTGTATCTCGTCGTCGCCAAGGGCGGCTCGAAGCAATGGGTATTCCTTTTCCGGTTTGGCGGTCGGCTCCGCGAGATGGGTCTCGGTGGGGTGTCGGCGGTCAGCCTTG
>JBIOYR010000105.1:0-12619 GCA_044870245.1 Aestuariivirgaceae bacterium
GCGGGACCAGAAAGAACAATGCCGACACGCGCGAGGCCTCGCCGGCCCTGATCATCGCCAGGAGCAGGGTGACTGCGATCAGCGAATTGCCGATGACGAGATAGGCGAGGCACAGCATGAAGCTCGAGGTGAAATGGACGTCCGGCGTCTCGACCAGCAGAGCCAGCGGACCGATCACCGCAAAGCCCACCAGATATTGGACGAAGTTGGCGAGCACCGGATGGTGGTTGAGGCCGAACCGCTTCTCATAGAGCGTGCCGGCGGTGATCCCGGCGAGCGCACCGATCGCGCAGAGCGTTCCGGGCAGCGACTGCATGTCGACCTCCGAGCGGGCGATGATGACGATCGCCGCACCGCTCAGGCCGAGGACCAGACCGACCCAGCGCTGCCAATTGACGGACTCGGAGACGAGGCCCGGTGCCAGCAGGCCGACCAGAATGGGCTGGAGGCAGACGATCAAGGCCAGACCGCCGGCCGATGCCCCAAGCCAGAAACCGAGATAGGACAATCCGAAATAGAGGACCTGAATGCAGAAGCCGGTCACCGCGAGTTGCCCGTAGGAGCGCCAACGACCGGGAAGGGTGGGCCTGATGATGGCGAGGAGCACGGCAAGCACGATGATCACCAGCAGATAGCGCACCGCCAGGAACGCCATCGGTGTCGAGTCTCTCAGGCCGATCTTGGCGACCGCGAACCCGCCCGACCACAGGAAGACGAAGATCAGGGGCGCGAGCCACCGCCAGCCGAAGGAGGGCTTCGGCGCCTCGACGGCAGCCGGTCGTGTCACGGGCAGCGGCCGATCGCCGGGACGAAGGAGCGCTCGCCGCCATGGAGGGCGATGGCGGCCGGACGCGGGGCGCGCAGGCTGTGAAGCCGCAGAATCCGCCGTTCGGTGCGGGGATGGGTGCGGAAAACCGAGAGATGGTGCAGCCGCAGGCCAGGCACCACCAGATGCTCCCAGACTCCCTGCTGGCGACGGTCGAGCACCAGGAGCGCCTGGGTCAGACCCTCGGGATCGCCGGTCAGAGCGACTGCCTCGAGGTCGGCGTCATATTCGCGGGCCCGCGACAGCGCCCGCTGGAGCATCCCGCCGACCGACGGGGCGACGATGAGGAGCAGCACGCCCGCCAGGGGCGTCGATACCGCATTCCCCTCGAGACCGAGGGACGGCACGACCGCCACTCCGACCAAGCCGACCACCGACATCAGCACGGTGATCCGCGACAGGATGTCGGCCAGCGCCATCACCGAGAGGTCGCCCTTGCGGATATGGCTCATCTCATGCGCCAGCACCCCGGCCAGCTGGCGATGGGTGAGCTTGCGCAACAGCCCGTCGGTCACCGCGATCGCCGAATCGTTCGAACGACCGATGGCGAAGGCGTTCATTGCCCGGCTCGGCATGTAGAAAATGCGTGGCACCGACCGGAGATCGGCGCGCGCCGAAAGGTCGCGGATGATCCGGAACAGCTGCGGCCACTCGCTCTCGTCGAGCTCGCGCCCGCGAAACAGGCCCAACATGACGCTGGCGGACACCCGCGTCACCGTCCACATGCTGCCGGCCAGCAGCAGTCCCGCCCATAGGAGCCCGGCAAGACCGAGCGCCGACCAGGCGACCAGGCCCATGAGCAGCCCCGAAAGGCAGACGAGCAACAGCGTGTGCACCGCATTGCGCCGCTGATGGCGGCGCTGCTGCGCAAGGTTGACGGTGGAGAGAAGCGGTTTCATGGGCAGGGACCAGCAGCGATTCTCCATAAATTATGCATGATTATGGTTAGCGACCAGTATCCAAGTGCAATAAGGGTTCGTTTCGTTCCGCCGGAATGCGAAAGACTGGCTCACGCCGTTCGCTCCCCGGAGAAGTCGCCGACCTGCTGAAGAAACTCGGCAAGGCCGGGCTTCGGGCGGGTGATGAAGGGCAGTGGACGGCAGATGTCGAGGGCGGCGAGGCCGATGCGGGCTGTCATGATGCCGTTGACCGCACCTTCGCCAAAACGGGCCGAGAGCCGGCCGATCAGGCCGCGGCCGAGCACGTGCTGCACGATATTGTCGGTGAGCGCGAGGCCGCCGGTCACTGCCAGATGGCTCAACACCATGCGGGCAACGCGCAACGTCCCGATCAAACCTGGACGCCCGCCATAAAGCGTCGCCAAATCCCTGAGCATGCGGAGATTGATCGCCGCGACGAAGAGGATATCGAGCGCTGCCGCCGGCATGATCGCTGTCGTCAAGGTGACGCGCCTGGAGCTCCGTGTGATGATCCGCCCCGCCGTCTCGTCGAGCCGGCTCACGATGTCGCGTTCGGCGATCCGGATCCGATCGGCCGGGTCCATGATGTCGTGCTCATGCCGGTCGAGATCGACCAGGGCTGCGGCCAGCTCCGGACGTCGGCCATAGAGGCGCCGCAGATGGCGAAGTGCTTGCTGCGCTGCAGCAGCATCGCGTGCTGCGATCGCGCGGGCGGCATCGTCCTGGATCGAGCCGAGGGCATTCAACCTGATTAGCCCGATCACCTCGCGCAGCAGGATCGCGACGAGGGCCAGCGCGATCAACCCGGCAAGCGAAAGGGCGATCCCGCCGAGAACGACCGAGCGGGCAAACAGATCCTCGATGAAGGCGGCAAGGGCGAAACCGGCCCATAGGAGAATGAGCGATGTGGCCGCCGAGACCAGCACGCTTCCCCATCGCAGCGAGCGGCTCGGGACCAACGGCTGCGGCTGGCTCGGGACCAGTGGCGGCTCCGGCAGGTCGGGTTCGAGCTCGATGTCCTCGATTTCCGGCAGCCGAAAGGCGGTGGGCCGGCGGGTGCTGGTCATCTGAAGCGGTCTCCGAGCAGGAATTCGAGAGTGCGATCGAGCCTGATATGGGGAAAGGCCGGGCTTGTTCGAAGGGGCAGGGTGCCGAGCTTGGGCGGCCGGAACCGCACGAAGCGGATGCTGCCGGCCATCGAGCCGTCGAGGGCTTGCGCCGGGTCGGCGGGAAGGTCCCCCGGGAAGATCGCGGCCTCGGTGTCACCGTCGAACAGCTCCTCACCGATCACTTCGCCGGCCTCGGGCGTGCCGACGATGCATGGCAGGATGTCAGCGCCCTGCCTGACCGTCGCCTCACGGGTCGCCCGGATCGCAGCAATCGCGGCAACATCGAGCCGGGCACCGGAGAACTCGACCCGCTTGAGCGCGCGCTCGAGCACGAGCCGCAAGATCGCCTCGAGCCGGTCATGCGAGCCATGGTGAAGGAGATCGGCCTTGGTGGCGGCGAAGAGGATGCGATCGATCCGCCGACCGGTGAACACCGACGACCAGGAATTGGCACCTTGCCGGAAGCAGGCGAGTACCGCCGACAGCGCGGCGGAGAGATCGGAGACGGCGGCCGGTCCGGCATTGAGCGCGGTCAGGAGATCGGCAAGCACGATCTGGCGATCGAGCCTGGCAAAATGATCGTAGAAGAACGGCCGCACCACATGCGCGACGTAGCTGTCATAGCGCCGCTGCATCATCGCATGGAGCGAGCCGCGCCTGGCAGCCGCCCCTGGCACGATTTCGAGCGGCGCGAAGGTGAGGAGGGGAGAGCCCGCGAGATCGCCCGGCATCAGAAAGCGGCCGGGCGGCAGCGATGACAGCGAGATGTCGTCCTTGCGGCAGCGAGCGAGATAGGCGGTGAACAGCCGCGCCGCTTCCTGGGCGCTCGATTCGTCGGCTCGCGCCTCCGGCTCGAGCGTCGCCAGGAAGACGTGAAACGCGCCGGCCAGCGGCAGCCTCGCCCCAGTCCGGCTTTGCTGAAGCGTCGCCTGCGACCATTCCTCGTAGGTCATCGACATGAGCGGCAGGTCGAGCAGCCATTCCCCCGGGTAGTCGACGATGTCGATATGCAGCTGGCCGCCATGGGTGTTGCGGGCGAGAAGACCCCGCGCAGTGTAGTCGACGGTCAAGCGCAGCTCGGAGATCCGCCGGGTCCCCTCCGGCCAGACACGGTCGGAGCCGGTCAGGGCGGCAACATGATCCTCATAGGCAAAGCGTGGGACATCGTCATGGGTCTGGGGCTCGAGATAGGCGCGGACGATCCGCCCTTCGGCCTGGGCGTTGAACAGCGGCAACCGGCCGCCATGCAGCAGATTGTGGATCAGGGCCGTGATGAACACCGTCTTGCCGGAGCGCGACAGGCCGGTGACGCCGAGCCGCACCGTCGGCGAGACAAGGCCGGAGAACAGGTCGCCGATGCCGCCAAGCGCGACGCGGGCCTCTTCGATGAGCGTCGATGCCATGGCTTACAACACAGCGTTCACGGTCAGAGCACGCCTGGACACATCATGCTCTAGCTCGCCGCCAGACCTTTTGGCGTGATGAAGGCCGACAGCGTCCCCTTGCCCGGCTTGATCGAGGACCATGCCTTCGCCTCGAAATCGATGATTGCAAGCGCGGCGGTGGGAAATTTTCGTTGCATGGCGGCAAGGAGCTCGGCATCGCCATTCCCGGCGAGCATCAGCGCGAGCCGCTCGATCGCCGGATTGTGGGCGACAACCATCAGCGTCGGCGAATTGCCGCCATGCTCCTTGATCGACGCCAGCAGCCGCTCGCCGCTGCCGAAATCATACAGCGCTTCATCGAAAATGATATTTGGGCTGGTGCCGAGCCGGTCGAGGACCAGACCGACCGTCTGTCGCGTCCGCGTGGAGGGCGACGATAGCACGAGATCGGGAATCCAGCCCTTCTCCCGCATGTGGCGGGCGACCACCGGGGCACTTTCCCGACCGCGCTTGCTCAGCGGCCGGTCGCGATCGCCGAGTCCGGCATCCGACCAGTCCGACTTGGCATGGCGCAGCAGCAGCACACGGATCATCGTCGCGCGCCCTCGGTGCCGATCGTTGAACAGTCGAACGGCGTGGTTTGATAGACTTGGTTGATCCAATTGCCGAACAGGAGATGAGCGTGGCTGCGCCAGCGGTTCTCCGGATGGGCGTGCGGGTCGTCATGCGGGAAGTAGTTGGCAGGTATCCTGATCGGCTTGCCGTTGTTGGTGTCGCGCCAATACTCCTCGGCGAGCGTCGCCGTGTCGTATTCGATATGGTTGAACATATAAAGGGCGCGATGCGGCTCGTCGGCGACGAGGCACAGCCCGGCCTCGTCCGACTCCATCAGAACCTCGAGGCCGGCATCGATCGGAAGATCGTCGCGCCGCACCTCGGTCCAGCGCGACACCGGAATCGAGAAATCGTCCGAAAAGCCCCGCAAATAGGGCGAGGCCGGATTGAGGTTCTTGTGACGAAAAACGCCGAATGCCTTGTGGCCGAGCCGGTGCTTGCCGACGCCATGGTGGCTGAAGATGGCAGCCTGCGCCCCCCAGCAGATGCAGAAGGTCGAATGCACGTGGCTGACCGTCCAATCGAGGAACTTCACAAGCTCCGGCCAGTAGGAGACCTCCTCGAATTCGAGGAGCTCGACTGGCGCGCCGGTGACGATCATGCCGTCGAACTTCTCGTCGCGCACCTCGCCGATATCGCGATAGAAGGCGATCATATGATCGGCCGGCGTGTTCTTCGGCGTGTGCCCGGTCATTTTGAGCAGGGTGAACTCGACCTGCAGCGGCGTCGCACCGCACAGCCTCGCGAACTGCGTCTCGGTGCGGATCTTGTCAGGCATCAGATTGAGCATGCCGATGCGCAGCGGCCGAATGTCCTGGCGGATGGCATCCTCCTCGCTCATCACCATCACGCCCTCGCGCTCGAGCGTCTGGCGGGCGGGAAGACTGTTCGGCACCTTGATCGGCATATCGGCCAAAGACTCCTGAAAGCGACACGGGGACGCGGGTCGGGGCTATCTAAATTGTGGAACTCCCCGATGCAAGGGAGGGACTTGACGTCAGGGTCCGTCCAGCACCTCGCAGATCATATCGAGAAAGGCCTCCTGGTCGCCGATCTCGGGGATCCGCTGCATGTCCACCGCATAGCCATATTGCCGGGCGATGGCCTCATAGAGCGGGATCCGATGATGCAGGAGCTGGCCAAAGCCCCAAACCAGGAAGTCATCCGGATCGACGTCGCCGTCGGCGGTGGTACCGGTTACCACCTTATACTCCGCCCATTTCCGTTCGAGGAAGCCGGGCTGGTAATACATCGGCTTGGGCTGGTGGCGGAACCGCTCGATCAGCTCCTCGGCATGCTCGGGGGTGCCGCGGATATAGAGCAGGAGCGTGTGGGCGGCGAGGCTGCGCAGGACCGGATCGTTCTCGTCCGTCACATCGACGACCTCGCAGAGCGATCCTCCGGAATCGCAAATGAAATGTTGGTAGCCATAGATCTCGCGGGCTTTTTTCACGAACAAGGGGACGTCGTGGAGCGATGCGATCTCGGCCTGACGGTGCTGGTCCTGGCGCTCGAGATACTCGCCAAAGGAGATGCCGCCCTTGTCGGGGTTGCCGGGCTTGCCGAGATAGGTCGACAGCGGGTCCAGATTTTCGAAAGTGATGTTGGAGGAGATATAGATCGAATCCGTTCGCAGCAGGTCGCGCAGGAACGGGTTCTTCATTGCCTCCCTTTTGAAATTGTCGACGATGTGCTCGCCCATGTAACGGGTGCCGATCCGGTAATCGACGGAGTAGTGGAACCAGTCATGGTGCCGGAGCAAGCGGGCAAGGCTGGTCTTGCCGACCCCGGACATGCCGAAGATCGTGACGGCCTTTGCCGGCCAGTCCATGAACGCCTTGGCCGAGGGGAACTTCATATCGGGAGGGAGCCTCTCTTCCCGCTAGAGCATGATGGACTTAGGTGTACCGACCGGCGCGGCGGCGGCCAACCGTGGCGTTGCCGCGCCTGCTCGATGTCCCTGCATCGCGCTACGCCTTCCTGGCGGATCGGATCCGCCGCAGCGCAACGCAGGCTGGGTAGACCTAACCACATAAAGCTCACTGCCTGGTGAGGGTCACGCTGGCGCCAAGGGCCTCCAGCGGTCGGATGGCGTGATCGCCGGGTCATCACTATAGGTGCATTCCAATTGCCGGACGAGGCCGATTGTCTCGAAAATCAGCATTGGTTAACGCCCTGATGTCGGTCCAAGGACTGATGCGTGGACGACGTTTCGGCAGGGCGGGTTCCGGATGAGGCGCTTTGCGCTCGCCAAATATTGGCGCGAAAGCGGGTGGGGAGACTTCCGTTGTGCAGCGCGGCATTTTTGGTGCGTTGCCGGAGTGCCATTGCGTCATCGTGAGTGTTCCCGTTGGCCGTGACGAATCAATGACTTGTGTGGCTTTTGGGAACTTGCCGGAACCTATTGTCGAGTGTAATTGACCTCGATATATAGGCGCCCTGTCCAGGAGGGCGTTGCCCTTCGGGAGATGAGGGACCCCGGTAATGTCCAGAACGAATGGCATCGTCTACCAACCTACTGACGACGAACCCTTCATGAGTGAACGTCAGCGGGACTATTTCCGCCTCAAGCTCTTAAAGTGGAAGGATGAAATTCTGCACGAAAGCAAGGAAACGCTGCTTTCACTGCAAGATGAGAACAATGTATTGCCCGACTTGGCCGACCGGGCGTCCACCGAGACTGACCGAGCGCTCGAGCTCAGGACACGCGATCGGCAGCGCAAACTGATCTCGAAGATCGATGCCGCCTTGAAGCGAATCGAGGACGGCTCCTATGGCTATTGCGAGGAGACCGGCGAACCGATCAGCCTGCGCCGGCTCGATGCCCGGCCGATCGCCACGCTGTCGATCGAGGCGCAGGAGCGCCATGAGAGGCGGGAGAAGGTCTATCGCGAGGACTGAGCCGCTTCAGATATTCTCCAACGCTTCAGAAATTCTCCCCTACATCGCCGTCGCGCCGTCCAAGCCGTGGCTCGTCGCGGTTCACCGCCCGCAAATTCGGAGGGCGGTCGTCACCAAAAACGGCCGGTCTGGGTGCCTGGCGCGGTGCGATCGGGCGCAGCGGATCGGCGCTGAGCGGCTCCGTCTGCTCGCCCGCGGCGATCGAATATTCGCGCTGAGACGCCGGCTCGAACTCGCGAGGCTGCACGAAATCCGGGCGCGGCTTGCGCATTCCAGGCTCGCTGCCGCGGCCGGAAATGCCCGGTTCGATCACCACGTCCTGGCCGCCGCCGATCAGCACCAGGTGCTCGACATTGTCGCGCCGCACAAGAATGAGCCGCCGCGTCTTGTCGATCTCGTAATATTCGCTGATACCCAGGCGCATGCCGCGGCGGCCGCCCATCCCGCCCTGGAAGCTCCTGAGGATCACCAAAATGATGATGAGAACGACCAGCACCACCGCGCCGGCTATGAGATAGAGGGTATAGTCACCAAGATCAGGCATGTTGGCTTCCGTCGGACCGGGACAGCCCGGCTCTGTGGGTGGTCCTTAGCCCCAAAAATGGGCAGGATGGCGACGCGGGCGACTCAAACAGGCTCGATTCGGCGCGTATCGTGCTCTGATGCCGCCGATCCCTTTATACTTCGGGTGATTCGATTGGCCAGAGGTCCAGGCTGATGACGGGCGGGGCGGTGGAGTTCAGGGCGGCAATTGGCAAGACCGACGAGCGGGTCGCTACCTCGCCCGAGGTGCCGGGCCGGCAGGGCCATCCCCGCATTGCGGCGGTCATCGCCGTGCTGCTGGCGGCCGGCGTCTGGGGAATTGTTACTTTGGCGCCGCAGCATTTGGGTTTCCCGGCCCTACTCGGCTTGGGGGCGGCCGCACTGGTCGGGCTGATCTTCTCCCTCGGGATGGTTGCCGGCTTCGTTCACATCGGCCGGCTGCCGCGGCAGCGGATCTTCTTCGACAGTATCGTCGATGCCATCGCCGATCCTTGCGTCGTCACCGATTCGCGCGGTCGCGTCGTCTACACCAATGAACCCTATCGCCAGCTGCTGTCGGCGGCGGGTCAGAGCCGGCTCATCGGCGTGGAGAATCTCTTTGCCGGTTATCCTGACGTTGCCGACAAGGTCTATCGCCTGTCCCAGGCGGCGCGCGAAGGCAGGGCAGCGCATGAGGAGTTTCGCCTGTCGCCCGGATCGGCGGCTGCCCTGGCGCGGCAGGACAGGCCGGCCTGGATTCGCGCCCAGATCAGGCCCGTCAGTCTGCCCACCGGACCGATACACACGTTGTGGCGCCTGATCGATCTGACCGACGATCGCGCCCGCCAGGAGGAGGCCTTCGGCCATCTCCAATACATCATCAATTATCTCGACCATGCGCCGGCGGGATTCTTCTCGACCGCCCCCGGCGGTGAGATCGTCTATGTCAACGCCACTCTCGCGGGCTGGCTCGACGTCGATCTCGATCGAACCACCGACGGCAGCTTCACGCTCGATCAGCTCGTGACCACAGAGGGTGCCCAGCGCATTGCCAGGATCGAGCCGGTGCCCGGCGGCGTCAGGGTCGCGAGCTTCGATCTCGATCTGCAGGACAGGGATGGCAAGCCGATCCCCGTCCATATCATCCACCGCGTCGATTTCAGCGCCGATGGCCAGCCTATGCCGTCGCGCTCGCTGGTGCTCGACCGCCGCGGCCGGGAGAGCGAGTCGGTGGGCGGCGGCGATGTTAAGATTGCGCGACTGATCAACAATGCGCCGATCGGCATCGTCCAGATCGACCGCGACGGCAAGATCCTGTCGATGAATGCCGCCTTCACCCAGATGGCGGAGATGGCGCGGCTCGGCAGCACCCTGTCGCAGACCATAGCCGACAGCCATCGCTCCGCATTCGCCGATGCCCTCGCAGCGACCTTGCGGGGCGAGGTGCCGGAACCCATCGATTTCGCCCTCGCTGGCGAGCCGCAGCGGACCGGGCAGCTGTTCTTTGGCCGGTTCGATGCCGGCAGCGCCGCAGCGCTCACACTCTATGCCACCGACACCACACGTCATTCCTCCCTCGAGGTGCAGCTCGCTCAAAGCCGCAAGATGCTGGCGATCGGCCAATTGGCCGGCGGGGTCGCCCATGACTTCAACAATGTGCTGACCGCCATCATCGGTTTCTCAGATCTGCTGCTCGCCCGCCACAAGCCGACCGATCCGTCCTTCGCCGACATCATGAACATCAAGCAGAACGCCAACCGGGCTGCCAATCTGGTGCGTCAGCTGCTCGCGTTCTCGCGCCGCCAGACGCTCCGGCCGGAAATCACCTCGCTCAGCGACATCATCTCCGATCTTGGCCATTTGCTGGGCCGGCTGCTCGGCGAGAAGGTCGAGCTCAAGATCGTCCATGGCCGCGACATCGGTCTGGTGAAGGTCGACATCAACCAGTTCGAGCAGGTGATCATCAATCTGGCGGTCAATGCCCGCGACGCCATGCCGAAAGGCGGCGCGCTCACCATCCGCACCGTCAATCTCGACGAGGACGAGGCGCGCAATGTGAGACCGGGGCTGCTGCCGCCAGCCGACTATGTGGTGTGCGAGGTCGAGGATAGCGGCACCGGCATGCCGCCTGACGTGCTGGAGAAAATATTCGAGCCGTTCTTCACCACCAAGGAGGTCGGCAAGGGCACCGGGCTGGGCCTTTCCACCGTCTATGGCATCGTCAAGCAGACCGGCGGCTTCATATTCTGCGACAGCGAAGTGGGTCGCGGCACGGTTTTCCGAATCTATCTTCAACGGCATTCCGGGGCCGAACGCGAGATTGCTGCAGTGCAGCAAATGGAAAGCCGCCGAGACGAAGGCGCCGCTGATCTCACGGGCATGGGCACCATCCTGCTGGTCGAAGACGAAGATGCCGTCCGCTCCTTTGCATCGCGCGCGCTCCAGTCGCGCGGCTACACCGTGCTGACCGCGGAAACCGGCGAGCGGGCACTGGCGGTGGTCGAAGAGAACCGCGATGCCATCGATCTCGTGCTCTCCGACGTGGTGATGCCGGAGATGGACGGTCCGACGCTGCTCAGGGAATTGCGTCGGCGAGGGATCGGCACCAAAGTGGTGTTCATCTCCGGCTATGCCGAGGATGCCTTCGAGAAGAATCTCGAGGGCCAGACCGATTTTGCTTTCCTGCCCAAGCCGTTCACGCTGAAGCAACTCGCCGAAGCTGTGAAGGACGCGATGAGTTCTTGAGACTTCCAGGAGATCCGAGGTGAGCGTTGTTGAGAGCCTGGCCCTCCAGCTTGCGGACAACCGTGTTTCGGCCCGTTCTCTTGTCGAGGAGGCGTTGACAGGCGCCCTTGACCCTGGTGGGGAGGGCGCGCGCACCTTCGTTTCGATCGACCGGGAGGGAGCAAGAGAGACCGCCGATCATGTCGACCGCTTGCGGCGCCGCGGCCGCGCACCGTCGCCTTTCGCCGGCATCCCGATCTCGGTCAAGGACTTGTTCGATCTCGCCGGCGAGGTCACTCGCGCCGGCTCGGTGATCCTGAAGGAGGCGCCGCCGGCCACGGTCGATGCCTTGGCGATCGCCCGCCTCAAGTCCTATGGTTTCATTGTTCTCGGCCGCACCAACATGACGGAGTTCGCTTACTCCGGCGTGGGCCTCAATCCGCATTATGGTACCCCGCTCTGTGTTTACGATCGGGCGACCGCTCGCATCCCCGGCGGCTCGTCATCGGGCGCGGCGATCTCGGTCGCCGACGGGATCTGCGCCGTCGGCATCGGGACCGACACCGGCGGGTCATGCCGGATCCCGGCGGCGTTCAACGGCATTGTCGGGTGGAAGCCGACGGTCGGCCGGGTACCGACGCGTGGGGTCTATCCCCTGTCTGCCACGCTCGATTCGATTGGCCCGCTGGCTCGCACGGTGACGGACTGCTTCATTGCCGATGCGATCATGGCCGATGATGAGGTCGTGAGCCTCGGGACGCTGCCAGCTCGCGGGATGCGCCTCGGCGCGCTGCGCAGCCTCGTGCTTGACGATCTCGATCCGCCGGTGGCGCATGATTTCGAACGGGCGCTCACCCGGCTGGCCGAGTCGGGGGTCAGGATCGACGACGTGACTTTCGAGGCGGTGAGGCAGTTCCCGGCGCTCAATGCCAAGGGCGGGATCGGTGCGGCCGATGCCTATGCCCACCATGCGCCGAGGATCGCCGCGCACCGCGATGCCTATGACCCGCGGGTCGTCAACCGGATTCTGCACGGCGCCGCGATCACCAGCGCCGAGTTGATCGGCATTCATCGGGCGCGCGCCGAGCTGATCAGGGAGTTCCACATGATCGCCGAGGGTTTCGACGCGCTGATTCTCCCGACGACCCCCAACATCGCGCCGCCGATCAGCGCTCTGGCCAGCGATGACGACTATGTCCGGCTCAACATGCTGTCATTGCGAAACACCATCATCGGCAACTTTCTTGGGGTGTGCGCCATCTCGCTGCCGATGGCCGAGCCCGGCGAGCCGCCAACCGGCCTCATGCTGATGGCCAAGGGTGGCAGCGACCGACGGTTGTTCCAGGTGGCGCGCGGCGTCGAGGCGATGCTGGCCGGAATCCCGGGTTAGGAAATTATGCTCTCACCAAAAAGATGTAATTGAATCCTCATTGCAACTTTCTGACAGCAATGTTACAGCTTGTAGGCCGGTGAGAATTCGCGCCTGGCTACCGGGAGAGCGTAGGCGGCGTTCCGACCTCCCCCCAGACGTCACGGGGCGCCGACCTGCGACTCTCCCGGGATTTCCCGCAGTCTCGAGATATTGCTGGCTAATGATTGAAAACATTGCTGAATCAA
>JBIOYR010000106.1:0-34614 GCA_044870245.1 Aestuariivirgaceae bacterium
GTGCTCGATCCGCAAGGCAAGGCCATCGCCGGGGCGTTGCATGCGCTCGGCTTCGGCCTTGGCCTTGTCGGCGCCGGCGAGTTCGATGTCGAACACCTTGCCTTGCCTGACAGTGCCGACACCGTCGAAGCCGAGGGTGGCGAGCGCGCCCTCGATCGCCTTGCCTTGCGGGTCGAGCACGCCGTTCTTGAGCGTGATGGTGATCAGCGCCTTCATGAGAAGCCGGTCAGTCGGTCTTGACCAGCACGGGGCGCGAGCGCTCCGGCTGCTCGCTGTCCGGAATGATGCCGAGCCGGCGCGCCACCTCCTGATAGGCCTCGACCAGGCCGCCCATGTCGCGGCGGAAGCGGTCCTTGTCGAGCTTGTCGCCCGACTTGATGTCCCACAGCCGGCAGTTGTCCGGCGAGATCTCGTCGGCCACCACGGTGCGCACCATCTCGCCCTCATAGAGCCGGCCAAATTCGAGCTTGAAGTCGATGAGCTTGATGCCGATGCCGAGAAAGAGGCCCGACAGGAAGTCATTGACCCGAATCGACATCGCCATGATGTCGTCGATCTCCTGAGGGGTGGCCCAGTTGAAGGCCGTAATATGCTCCTCGGAAATCATCGGGTCGCCGAGCTCGTCGTTCTTGTAATAGAACTCGATAATCGAGCGCGGCAATGCGGTTCCTTCCTCCATGCCGAGGCGGGTGGCCAGCGACCCCGCCGCAATGTTGCGCACCACCACCTCGATCGGGATGATCTCGACCTCCCGGATGAGTTGCTCACGCATGTTGAGACGTCGGATGAAGTGCGTCGGAAGGCCGATTTCGTTGAGTTTTGTGAAGACGAACTCGGAGATCCGGTTGTTGATGACGCCCTTGCCTTCGATCACCGCCTTCTTCTGCGCGTTGAATGCCGTAGCGTCATCTTTATAGTGCACGACGAGCGTTCCCGGCTCGGGACCCTCGTACAGGATCTTGGCCTTTCCCTCATAAATCCGGGTGCGGCGCGTGTTCATCGGGTAGATCCTCATTCAAAACACCTCAGGGCGACCGGCCGTCCTTCGACTGGACGAGCGGAGCAAACCAGATCCAGCTTGTCGAGAGGTTCTTCAGCTTATGTTCCAACGCCAGTGAAAGGGACGCAACTCGATGGAACCGGGTACGGTTCTTAAGTGGACTTTTCGCGCCGCAAAATCAATCCGCATATTGAGCGCAGGCCTCTTTTCGCTCTGCAACCTTGGATAGAACAGCGCAAGTGACGGTTGGTAATTGCCGTCGACAGGTTGGCTGAGGCTCCTCCTCTGCTCGAGAGTTGAATTGCGTCGCCGCTCCGTCTATCTCACCTTGCATCTGACGTTATCTCGAGAGCGCAGCGGAGGCAGCTCAATGGAGAGTTTCGAACGGCGAAAGGATGGCTTCGAGCGCAAATTCGCCCATGACGAGGAGCTCAAGTTCAAGGCTACGGCGCGGCGCAACCGGCTGCTCGGTCATTGGGCGGCGGAGAAGCTCGGATTGAGCGGCGCCGATGCCGACGCCTATGCCCGGGACGTGGTCAAGGCCGACTTCGAGTCGCCGGGCGATGACGATGTGCTGCGCAAGATCCGGACCGATTTCGACGCCAAGAATATTGCGCTGTCGGACCATCAGATCCGCCGCACCATGGAGGAGCTGCTGGTCACTGCGGCAGAGCAGATCCAGGCGGAGAAGAGCTGAAGCCCCGGAATAGGTTGTGCCAATGGACCAGAAGGCACCCACCGGTTTGCGGCGGGAGGCGTTGCTCGACCGACTGGTCGATCTCGCGCTCGCGGCCGGTCCGTTCGACCAGCTGACCGACAAATATTTCACCAATACAAGGCTGGTGGTCGAGGCCCATGGCGACGCCGAGGTCACCTATGCGGTGTTCCTGCGGCGGCGGTCGATCGCGGCGCTCGATGCGGTGGTCCGGCTGGTCGAGCGGCTGGTGCCGGCGGCGCGGGTGAAGCGGTTCTACCAGGAGGGCGAGATCGTCCCGGCCGAGCGCAAGATGCTCGAGATCACCGGCCCGATGTCGCGCCTTTCCGAGGTCGAAACGCTGATGCTGCAGAAGGCTGGCATTCCCTCGGTCGCGGCCAACAATGCCTTCGAGATGTGCCTCGCCATTCCCTACGCCGCCTTCATCGACATGCATGCCCGCCATGCCAGCGGCCCGGAGATGAATCTGCTCGCCGCCTATGGCGCCTCGGTCGGCTCGCGGGCTGCCCGCAACACCGATCCGGCGGTCAAGGGCTTCATCGGCTCGTCGCAGGACCTGACGGCGCCGTTCTACGACTCGGAAGCCGGGATCGGGACCATGCCGCATGCGCTGGTCGGTTATGCCGGCGGCGACGTTCTCCAGGCGACCAAGCTGCTGGCCGGCCGTCTCCCCGACCTGCCGGTGTTGACGGCGCTGGTCGATTATCGCGGACTCGAGATCACCGACGCGCTGCGCACCGCCCATTGGTTCTTCCGCGAGGCGCAGCTCGACCGCAAGGGCAAGAGCTTCGGCATCCGACTCGACACCCATGGCGGCCGCTTCGCCGAAGGTCTCGATTACGAGAAATCAGTCGAGACCGTCGGTGAATGGCTTGGCGTCGAGGGCGAGTACAATATCGTCGAGCAGGTGCTGGGCCGGAGCGCCGTGCAGCTCGATCCCGGCAACATCCTGGTCGACAAGGTCCGGCGCATCCTATTCGGCAAGGGCGTGTCGGTCGCCTCGATCATCCACGCCCGCAAGGCGCTGGACGATGCCGGCTTCGCCGCCACCCAGATCGTGGCGTCTTCCGGCTTCGATCCGCAGAAGTGCCAGATCATGGGACACGCAAATGCTCCCGTAAACGTTATCGGATCGGGTAGCTTTTTGCCGGCGACGTTAACTGAAACTTACGCGACTGCTGATATCATCCTCTACAACGGTGATGCTCGAGTGAAGATCGGACGCGAGTTCCTGCTCGACTGAGCAAGCGGCAACTGATCGGGCTCGACTCTCCCATAAAAGGGACGGCACAGGTTGAAGAGGCTCGAACAGTGTTTGGCAGTGGCATTTGGCGTCTCGTCTGCACGCTTTTTGTACCTTTGTTGTTGATCGCCAGCGCCGGGACAGCCTCGGCAAGCGTCGTCGCGGTGGTCGATGTCTCAACCCAGCGAATGTATGTCACGGTCGATGGCGGACCGTATGCAGTCTGGAAGGTGTCGACCGCGAGACGTGGCTATTACACGCCGCGCGGCAGCTTCCGCCCGAAAGTTCTGAAGCGGATGCATTATTCCAGCAAATATGAGAACTCGCCGATGCCTTATTCGGTGTTCTTCCATGGTGGCTATGCCATTCACGGGACCGAATATGTGCGCCGGCTCGGCACTCCGGCATCCCATGGCTGCATCCGGCTGCACACCGCCAATGCCGCTGCCTTCTACTCGCTCATCAAGCGCTATGGCCGCGGCAGCACCCGGATCCGCGTGGTGAATTGAGGCTGTAGGCAGTAGCCTTCAGGCAGCAGGCAGTAGGCAAGACAACGCTTCCTACTGTCCCAACGGCATCCGCCTCTCGAGCGGAAGTCCTTGTCTCGACCAGCCGTCGGTGCCTTCCGGGTACCACAGCACCTTGCGGTAGCCGAGCGCGAGAGCGCGCTTGGCGGCATTCCACGACATCCAGCAACGCTCGAGGCAGTAGAACAGTATCGGGCGGCCGCTGTCGCCGCCCGTGGCCTCGGAAAGGCCCTGCCGGAAATAGCTTTCCATGGCAGGCGAGAGCTCGCCGAAGCCGACATTGGGCAGCCAGATCGAGCCCGGAATGTCATCGCGCTCGGGCTCGCGCCAGATGGTGCCGGCCGGAAGATTGGCGGGTTTCGGCGGCTTCGGCAGGACATCGATGAACACCGCCTCCTTGCTGCCCCACAGGCGCTCGGCTTCGGCGGTGGTAACCACCGTCGCCCCTTCGAGGGTGGCCGGCACCTCGGCGCGGAAATGGTCGAGGCGGTAGCCGTCTGGCTCGGCCGTCGCGGCGGCGAGCGGGGAAATGAGAAGAAGAAGGCAGTAGGCAGTAGCCAGTAGGCATCTGGAAAGGGCGCCGTGCACGACCTTCTGCCTATTGCCGACGGCCTAATCCACGATCGGCTTGTCCTGCTCGTCGAGCAGCGGCACGCCGAAGGACTGGAGCAGGTGGTTGATCTCGACCTGGTTCTCGGAGATCACGCGGTTGAGCTGGCGCTTCCACTCCTGATCGGCGGGGCGCACCCCCATGGTGATGCGATAGGTCATCCGGCTCACCTTCTCCTTGGTGAGCGGCGCAACCATCAGCTTCGGCTGCATCCTGCCGGCGTAGTAGCCGGCGACCGGCCCCCAGACCGCGGCAACGTCGATCGCACCCGACGCGACATCCTTGATCATCATCTCGGCCGGGTTGGAGATCCGGGTGTCGACCATCAGCGGATAGGGTTTGACATGCCCCATGAGGCCGGCCCTCGCAATGCTGGTGGCCGGCGGTGTTCCTGCCACCACGCCGATCTTCTTCGATTTGAGGCGGGGATCCTCGATGTTCTCGATCCCCTCGAGATCGGAGCCGGGCTTGAACACCAGGACATAGGAACTGCGGTAATAGGGATTGGTGTTCTGGACGAGCTCGTCGCCCTGGGGATAGCCCATGATGATGTCACAGCGCCGCGAGCCGAGCGTCATCCGGACAAAGCCGGTGGCCTGGGGAAAATAGGTGTAGGACACCGACTTGCGGCCGAGCTTGGGGGCGAGCAGCTTGGCAAGCGCCTGCTCGAAGCCTTCCTCCTTCTCATTGGAGAACGGCATGTTGTGGGGGTCGGCGCAGACCCTGAGCACGTCGGGGTCGACCAGCTCGACGCTCTTGCCGAGCCCGGTGGACTGGCCCGAAACCGGCGCATGGCCGAACGACCACAGCAGGGCTGCGACAATCGGTGTGGCAATGAAGCTTGCGCGCATCTCTCTCTAGCTCTTCACGCCCAGGCACTGATTCTCAGCGGCGCGGGCAGCATCGGTTTTCGCTTCCTTCTTGGCCGGGCGGCCTCGGTTCAGCGCACCATCGGCCCGGGCCCTCAGATAGATAAAGAGATCGTCAAGATGACAAATGACGTTCTGATTGGTTCCAAATGCCGGCATCACGCTTTGCTTTGCGGCATTGGTGACCGTCCGCCCATTCACCACGACATTCTGAAATTCCTCGTAAGTCATGGTCTTGAGTGAATCGGCAAGGGCCGGCGCGTAGGAGGAGCCGGCCGCATCGGGACCGTGGCAGACATGGCAATCCGAGTGATAGGCGCGAAATCCGGCGTAGGTGAACCAGTCGACCGTGCCATCCGGCTTGATGTTGTAGGTCGGGGTTCCGTCCTTGTCGGTGTATTTGCCCTGGTCGTCCTGCTTGACGGCCTTGCTCTTCTCCGGGGTCTCGCCGGCTTGGCTTACAGCCACGGCAAACAACAGGGCCAGCACGGCAAAGCTCACTCTCGACATCGACAGGTTCTCGCGAAATGGCTTGGGTGGTCAGCGTGAGAAGGGCCCGGTTCGAGCCTCACGGAGAGGCTCGACCAGACCCCGCGAAGGAACAGGGCCGGACCGGCGAGAACCGGTCCGGCATGGAGGCTTACTGCGGCAGTGCGAATACGGTCAGCTGACCGCCGAGGTTGGTGTACTTCTTCAACCCGGCATAGCCGCCGACGGCACCGAGACCGGCATTCGGATCGGTGAGGCCGGCAGCGAGACCGATGCCCGCCCAGCCACCGACGCCGGAGAGGATGGCGACATACTGCCTGCCGCCATGCTCATAGGTGGTCACGTTGCCGATGATGCCCGACGGGGTCTTGAACTTGAACAGCTCCTTGCCGTCGGCCGGATCGACCGCCTTCAGATAGCCTTCAAGGGTTCCGTAGAACACCACGTTGCCTGCGGTCGCAAGGGCACCCGACCACACCGAGAACTGCTCGGGCTTCGACCATACGATCTTGCCCTCGCCGGCATCCCAGGCGATGAAGTTGCCCATGCCGCCATGGCTGTTGGGCGCCGGATACATGCTCAGCGTCGCACCCACATAGGGCTGGCCGGCAGTGTAGCTGACGCGCATCGGCTCATAGTCCATGCAGACGTGGTTCGTCGGCACGTAGAACAAGCCGGTCTCGGGCGAGAATGCCGCCGGCTGCTGGTCCTTGGTGCCAAGGGCAGCAGGGCAGATCCCGGTCGAGTTCACGTCCTCGCCGTTCTTGTCGGTCGAGTACTTGGCCACGACGGAGGGACGTCCGAAATTGGCGCTGTTCTTGTCCATGTCGACGCCGGTGGTCCAGTTGACCGCCGGATCGTACTTCTCGGCCACCAGCAACTCGCCGGTTTCGCGGTCGAGCGTATAGGCGAGACCATTGCGGTCGAAGTGAACAAGGGCCTTGCGGTCCTGTCCCTTCACCTTGATGTCCGCAAGGATCATCTCGTTGATGCCGTCATAATCCCATTCGTCATGGGGCGTCATCTGGTAGGCCCATTTGGCCATCCCGGTGTCGGGGTCGCGGGCGAAGATGGTCATCGACCAGCGATTGTCGCCGGGGCGCTGCTTGGGATTCCAGGTCGAGGGATTGCCGGAGCCGTAATAGAAGAGGTTCAGCGCCGGATCATAGGAGTACCAGCCCCAGGTGGTGCCGCCGCCGATCTTCCATTGCTCGCCTTCCCAGGTCGCCGTGCCGGAATCCTTGCCGACCGGTTTGCCGAGATGGGTGGTCTTGTCGGGATCCAACAAGGTGTCGGAGTCCGGACCCATCGAATAGGCCCGCCAAGCCTTGGAGCCATCCTTCAGATTGTACGCGGTGATCGAGCCGCGCACACCGAACTCACCACCCGAGATGCCGACCAGGACCTTGTCCTTGACCACGACCGGAGTCGAAGTGCCGGTCTCGCCGATCGAAGGATCGCCGTTCTTCACCGACCATTTCACTTCACCGGTCTTGGCGTCGAGGGCGACCAGGGTCGTATCGGCCTGGTGCAGGATGATCTTGCCGTCGGCATAGGCGACGCCGCGATTGACGGTGTCGCAGCACATGACCGGAATGACGTTCGGATCCTGCTTGGGCTCATACTTCCACAGGATGGCTCCGTCATTGTTGAGGTCGAGCGCATAGACAATGTTGGGGAACGGCGTATGGACGAACATCACGTCGCCAATGATGAGCGGACCGCCCTCATGGCCACGCAGCACGCCGGTGGAGAATGTCCAGGCAACCTGCAGCTTGCCGACATTGTCCTTGGTAATCTGATTCAGAGTCGAATAGCGTTGATTGGCATAGTTGCCGGTTTGGGTGACCCACTGCTTGGGGTCCTTTTCCAGCTTGATCAGCTCGTCATTGGCAAGCGTCGGCCCTGCATAGGCCGCCAGAGCCAGCAGCGAGGCTGTCAAGGTCAGCACTTTTCGCATTTGCTTTCCTCCCGAGGAAATCAGACTCAATTGCCGCGAGCCAGGTCCGCCGCAATATGTCGCCAGGTTTATGGGAAGGGTCTCCGGCAGCGTGTCACGACCTCAGCGAGGTGTTCCAGAGGGGCACCGTTATCTGGTTTTACCCCACCTAAGCCTGCGAATTGACGGTCGCTGCTCCCTGACAGCAGCCGCCCTTGAAGCCGGAAACCGATGAAAAGCCTAGGCCATCTCGAACGCACTTGCAACAGTCAAGCTCAAAGCTTGATCGTGCACTGCACAAAAATCCCCCATGCGGCGCAGCAAACGGGCAAAGATCGCATCTTTGTGCCGAACGGCACAGGCGAGGATCCGGCGCGATGCTAGCAAGGCCCTCCCCCGTTCCATGCTTCAAGAGGAAGATCCATGTTCCGCATCGGCCACAGTCCGAAGACACCAGAGTCACCGCGGACCAGGAAGGAGCCGCTGAGCCCGCGGCTCTCCTCGATCAGGAAGAACCTGTTCCCATCGCCCAAGGCGTCGCGCCTCGAGGACATGAAGGTCGCCCCGGCCGAGGCGGTGTGGACCGAGAAGCTGCAGAGGAAGCTCGGCAAATTCATCATCGCGCTGCCGGAAGACAAGGATGTCGCGGCCAAGGCGGGCGGCCTCATCGAAGAGACGAGCGGACTGACCCCCGGCCTGTCCGATCGGGCGGCGATCAAGGTGAAGGAACTGCCGGATGACGTCCGGATCAGGATCTTCCTGAGGACCTGCGATCTGCTGGCTCAGGACAGTACGGAGGGGGAGGTGCGAACCCTTCTGGAGGCGATCAACAAGGCTGCCGATCTCGATCCGAATTTCGATGCGGAGGGACTGAAGGCGATGCAGGCGCTCGTGACGAGTCTCGGCGGCGGCAACCCCGAAACGGTCGAGCGATGCGCCCGCGATCTGCAGGCGATCGTCGAGCAGCGAAGCGGAAGATATGGTCGCAAGGATGTCGAGCGCGACCAGGAGACCGGCAGGCTTCGCTATCTCGGCCGGTGGGCAAAGGCGTCGCTCGGCGTCTGCACCGACGATGAACTCGTCGCCATGCTCGATGGCCTGGTGTCGAACATCAAGGCCGCGCGCAAGCCGATCAATTCGCGCATCAGCACGGCAATATTGGACGAGGTGTGTCCGCGGATCGTCCGTTCTCTGACGAAGGCGGTGATCGACGAGGAGACCAAGATCGACGAGGTCGATCGATTCTATCGGTTCCTCTATTTCTGCCTGAGCCGGGGAAGCCTGAGCGAGCATGCGATCAAATCGAGCGTCGACGATGCGCTCGAGAGCAGCGCCTACTCCGACGCTCAGTTGCAGCAGATGGTGGGGGACTTGTCGGCGCGAAACGAAACTGTCGGTCGCTTCATCGGCGAGCGGGTCAAAGCGATGCCGACGGCAAGTAACCGACACTCATTTTGAAGCCGCGCTGTGCCGAACGGCACAGGGGTACGGTGCAGCGGATGCTAATCGGGGGCGGCACCATTCCAGCGATAGGGGGAAGATATGGACAAATTCAATAAATATGCTCCGCCGACGGGGACGCAACAGACTCCGCCGACACAGCCGAAGGTCCCTTCTGCGGCTCTCGTAGCGAAGCGGAAAACGCTGATGCAGAAGCAACCACATAAGCGGAGCTTGTCGCTGAATCAGCCTACCAAACCGGTGAAGACGGCAACGCCTCCTAGCAAGGTGGACGTGACCGGTTGGACCAAAAAGATGGACAGGGATCTGGATGTTCTGCTCAAAAATTTGAGCGCGGGCCAGCTGAACGCTTCCGAGTTCATTCGCAGGGTTGGTGCGATGCTTGGAGAAGAGAGAGGATATCAGCACGGCGACAGGCAGGTCATTTATGCAGCCGTGCGGGAGAAATCTTGGCAAGAGCAACAAAGAATTGCCGAGAACACGCAAGCTCTGATTCCGCACATCGCTGAACCTCTCGCAAATATAGTGGGCAAGGACATTCACGATGCTGCTACACACGCTCTGGCGGCGCAGCAGCTCTCCATGCCACAAGACCCGGCACCGAAGGCGCCGTCGACGCTGGCGACATCGAACCCGCCGACAGTTCAGGATGCGAAGAAGGACTGGGAGAGCCGTGGGAAGACAGCGATGATCGCCTTTCTCTTTGCCTTGGAGGGAATTGACGAACAGGCCAAGCTCAACGCGTTCTATGGCACCAAGGGGTTGTGGGTAGTCATCAAGGAGGTCACCGACCAGACCGGTCATGCCGATGTCAGCGAGCTCGACGGCTGGATCGATCACGCGCTCGAGGGACGGTCGAAGCAGGAGATCGATAGCATCGTGAAATCACTGACAGAGGGCTTTGGTGCCAAGGGTGACATTTATTTCAACGTCCGCGCTCGCCTGTTCCGCCAGGCCGATCTGCTCCGCAGGAAAGAAGCGGGTTGGAATGCGCGCGGCATGAGGCATACCAAGCAGGTCGTGGCCGCCTTGCTCACCGGCGATACAAAAGAACTGAAGAACGCCTTCTATGATCCCGGATATAACACGGAGAAATATGGGGAGGATCCCAAGCTCTATGAAATGATCAAGGACCAGGACCCAGCCCGGCAGAAGGAAAGTTTCGACAGATGGGTTGGTGAGGCCCTCAAAGGATGTTCGATCGATGAGCTCACCAAGATCTCGAAAACCATCGAGCAGAACAAGCAGACGCTCGTCTGCCATAGAGGAGGCGTTTTCCAGGAACTGGAAATCGCATTGGACCGGAATATCGAACACCGCCTTGCCGATGAATTCGTGAGCACTGTTCTCAAGGGGGGTGACATCGGTCAGGCCGCTGATCAATTTTTCGCTGCAGTCAGACAGAGCACACTTGGAGACGATCGACTCATGCATGGGCGCATGGTGGCGCTCATTGCGGCGAACCTTTCTCTTGTCAATATCGCCACCCTCAAGGAGAGATGCCGCGACTTGCCGGCTTATGGTGGTGTGACAGCGCTCCGCGAGTGTCTCGGCATGATCGATCCCAAGGCAGTCGAGAATCTTTTCGGTGAACTGGCGAAGGGAGATCTGACCGAAAACGGAACGCTTCGATTGCGCGCGCTTTTCCGCCTCGCGGATGATCAGCTGCGACTTGGAGAGGGCGCGGACATCAAGTCGAGGATCGAGGTTGCTTTGAAGGATCTCAAACCGCAACAGACGATCGCCATCGTTGCAAGCTTAAAGAAGCTTCCGCAATCCGAAAACGGCCTCTACCCCTACCTGGTTGGCGGAATCAGCGCAGCGATTTCAAAGGTCGCGCCGCAGTATTTCATCGAGGAATGTCTGGCCTATCGCCCCCCTCCGATCGAGGCTCTTGGTGCGATGGAGTCAATCACAACCTCGGCAATAAGTCTGGCGGAGGGAGGTCCGATACAGTTGACCGATGCTTTGGAGAACGCCATCAATCAGGCTCTTCGCGGCCTCAGATTGGAGGACCTCGTTCGCTTGAGCGAACGCCTGAGCGAGAGCGACATGACGAAGGTCGATATGCCAATCGTGAATAGGTTCAGCAGATTGGCTGCCAAAGAGGTCGAGAACAGATTTCTGCTGCCTAAGCCACTCAATTCACAATAGTGCGCTCATCGCCTCCTGAATCTCCCCGCCCAGGCGGGGAGATTGTTTCCGGTCCTTGTGTCGAACGGCACAGGTGGTTTGCGCACTGCGTGTTAAACGTCGCGCGTGTCAATCACTGATCGTCAGCAAGCAAAGGGGGACATCAATCATGTCGTATACCTCGGGATCACCACCACCAGGACCACCGAACGGAACGCCACCGAACGGAACGCCGTCAGATAAGCCGGTGAAAAAGGCCAAAGGCATCCGTGCGACGCTTTATCGGGCCAAGACCCACCTTAGGAGAGCGAGCCTCGGGAAGGAGAAGATTGTCAAAACAGAGGTGGTAGAGAAGAAGAAAAAGAAGGGGAAGGGCAACCAAGGGCAGCCTGCACCTGCTCCAGCACCCGTGGTCGTGCATACGCAAGAGGTGATAACCCACTATGTCCCGGTACCGGTGCCGGTGATGCCGGGCATGCCGGCGCCCGTCACGCAGCAAGACATCAACTATCAGGCTTACATACTGCAGCAGCAGTTTGGGAGTGTGGCGCCGACTGTGCCCAACGCGCCGCAGCCTCCCGTTCAGTACCTGACGCCGGCGCAGATGCCGGCGCATGTCGTCACCACCACGCAGCAGCAACATCCTTTCATCGCCTCGCAACTGGCGACGCCGCATTTGCTACCTCAGCCATCCTTTCAGCTGAGCGCGTCGCAGCCGGCCAATAAGCCAAGCGGGTCGCAGCCGGCCAAGGTCGACGACTGGAACACCAGGGCATCTACATGCATGTCAGATCTGCTCGAGAGTCTCGACGATCGTGATCAGAAAAAGATCGATCGTTCCTTCGGGAAAATGCGCAACGTCGCCCGGGAGCAAAAGTTCGCTGACGATACGATTAACGGCTGGATTTCCTCGGCTGGCAGAATCTATGCAAGGGTCGCACTTAGGCAAATTTACGAGTCTGCCATAGAACAGCTCCCTGCGCAGAACCTCATGGCCGACAGCGTGCGGCGTGGCATCGCGCGGATTTTGGCGCCTCTCGAGCTGATCAACGCGATCAAAGAGGGTCGGTCAGAAAAGGCGTGGGAGTTCGCAGATGTGGTCAGGAATAGTTGCGACCCGAACAAGTGGGGAGATGAAAAACCCGACGAGAAGCAGGCGCGCGACATGATGCAAAGCATGCTGGATACGGTGCTTGCCAATTTTTCAGACAAGGAGCTGTATGAGTTGGACTTGGCTGTCCGGTCCGAGACGACGCCGCAGCATCCCGCGATCTATGCCCTGGAGATCCTCATGCGGTTCAAGTACTTGGACAGGATCGTTAGTTATAAGAACGCACATGATCTATAGGATTGCGCCGGCGGCGATATCGGGGTGAAGTGGCCTGCGTCGGAGCTGGTTTCCGGCGCAGTCGCCGTTAGGAGCCTCAATTTGCGAAGTCTGATTCTGGTGGTTGCGGCATTGCTGAGCCTCGCTTGCCCGGCAATGGCGCAGGGCATGCTCGATCAGGTCGATCTCTCCTCGCCCGCCATGACCACGGCCGAGATCGACCGGCCGGCGTTGCTTGAGAAGCTTGCCGCCGTCCCGCCGGGCGGGCGGGCCGATCTCACCGGCATGCGGCTCTCCGGCCTCGATCTCTCGGGCGTCGATCTCTCCGGCGCCATCCTGCGCAATGCCCGGCTCAACAACACGAAGCTCCATGGCGCCAGGCTGGACGGGGCGATCCTCGACCAGGCCTGGGCGCTCAAGGCCGACTTCAGCGATGCGAGCCTCAAGGGCGCGAGCCTCTTCGCCGCGCAGCTCGTCGGTGCGCGCCTCGCAGGCGCCGATCTCACCGGCGCCCGGATCGCCGGCGACCTGACCGGCAGCGATCTTAGGGGTGCCAAGCTCGACGGCGCCAATCTCTCGGCCGACATGAAGAACCAGTCCATGGGGCTGATGCGGGCGATCCTGAAGCAGGCCAAGCTCGACGGTGCATCGCTCAAGGGTGCGAACCTGTCGCGGGTGATGGCCGAGTTCGCCTCCTTCCGCGATGCCGATCTTTCCAATGCCAATCTCGCCTCGGCCGAGCTCGGCGGCGCCGACCTCACCGGTGCGACGATTGCCGGTGCCGATCTCGACAATGCCGATGTCACCTCGACGCGGCTCCTCAACCTCACGGGCGAGGACAAAGCCCGCAACATGGACCGGCTGCGCAATGCGACGCGGGCCTTCCGCAACAGCGCCGTCGTCAAACCTCTGCCGGTCAGCGAGGTCGCGTCGGGCGTCTATGTCTTCCAAGGTCAGAACCAGCTGATGAGCGAGGCCAATCGCGGCGCCATCGCCAATATCGGCTTCATTGTGGGAAAGCGGGCGGTGGCAGTGGTCGACACCGGCGGCAGCGTTGCCGAGGGGAGGGCGCTCCTCGCCAGCATCCGACAGACCACGGCGCTGCCGGTCGCCTATGTGATCAACACCCACATGCATCCCGACCATGTTTTCGGCAATGCCGCGTTTCAGTCGGAGAAGGGAGTGCGCTTCGCCGGACACCACAGGCTTGCCGCGGCGCTGGCGGCGCGGCGCGAGCAGTATCTCGCCGCCAATGCCAGCCTGATCGGGGCGAAGCTGATCGCCGACGTCAGGATCGTTCCGCCGGACATGGCGGTCGAGGAGACGCTGGAGCTCGATCTCGGCGACCGGGTCCTGGCGGTCACGGCGTGGCCGGTGGCCCATACCGACAATGATCTGACGGTGCTCGACCGCCAGACCGGCACGCTGTTCGCCGGCGATCTCGTCTTTGTCGGCCATTTGCCTGTGATCGACGGGCGCCTGACCGGCTGGCTCGCCGTGATGGACCGGCTGGCAAAGCTCCCGGTCACGCTGATGGTGCCGGGGCACGGGCCGCCGGCCGTCCCCCTCGCGGCGGCGCTCGCCGATCAGCGGCGCTATCTCGAAAGGCTGGCGGGGGATCTGCGCGCCATCATCAAGCAGGGCGGGGACCTGCGCCAGGCGGCGGACTCGGCCGGCCGGTCCGAGCACGACCGCTGGAGCCTGTTCGACGAGTACAATGCACGGAACGCCACCGCCGGTTTTGCCGAGCTGGAATGGGAGTAGGGCCCCCGCCGCGACGTCATGGCGGCCATGACGGGACGGGATGGCCGTCCTATATTCACCTCATGCGGAAGGCTCGCTGCTCGAGGAGACGATCAATGTTGCGAATTGGCGGCATGGCGCTCGGGATCGTTGTTGGCCTGTCACCTGGCCTCTCGCGTGCTGCCGATGATCCCTGGCCCGGGCTCCAGGCCGATGCCTTCGCGTCCCGGCCGATGATCGCCGACAGCGGGGTCGTCGCGCTCGAGGCGCCTTACCGCGCCGAGGATGCCGCCATCGTTCCGATGACCATCACGCTCAAGCCGGAGGCAACGCCGACGCCGGTGCGCAAGGTGACGGTGGTGATCGACCGCAACCCGGCGCCGATCTCGGCGGTGTTCACGCTCGGCGAGAAATCGGGCATCAGCCAGATCTCCACCCGGTTCCGGGTGAATTCCTACACCACGGTCCACGTTGTTGCCGAGACGAGCGACGGCAAGCTCCATGTTGCCGAGAGGTTCGTCAAAGCCTCGGGCGGCTGCTCGGCGCCGGCAGGCAAGGACCCGGCCGAGGCCAAGGCCAATATGGGCAAGATGAAGCTCCGGCAGCTTGCCGCCGCCGATGGGCGACGCGAAGCGCAGCTGATGCTGCGTCACCCCAACCATTCCGGCTTCCAGATGGACCAGATCACCCATTACTACACGCCGGCCATGTTCATCCGCGAGCTGACCGTCCGGCAGGGCGACGATCTCCTGCTCAAGGTCGAGGGCGGCATCTCGCTGTCGGAGGACCCCAACATCCGCTTCGACTTCACGCCCAACGGCGCCGACCGGTTCACCGTCGAGGCCGCCGATACCGATGGGCACCGCTTCAAGGGAGAGTTTCCCGTCGAAACCGTCAGCCAGTAGGATTCCGTCGATGAATTGGAAGATTGCTGCCCTGTGCCTCATCCCGCTTTCGGCCGTGCCGGCCTCAGCTGAGGTGATCAACGACTATCCGACGGCGGCCCGCGCCGATTATGTGTTCGGCTGCATGGCGAGCAATGGCGAGACCCGCGAGGCGCTGGACAAATGCTCCTGCTCGATCGATGTCATCGCCACCATCATTCCCTATGACAGCTATGTGCGGGCCGAGACGACGCTCAGCATGGGTCAGGTGCCCGGCGAGAACGGCGCGCTGTTCCGCCAGAGCGAGCCGGCACATCAGGCCCTGAACGAGCTGCGCCGGGCGCAGGCCGAGGCGGAGGTCAGGTGTTTCTGACTCGCCGACAATGGTTTCGCACCGCCGCGGGCGCGCTGAGCCTCGGCATGGCGGGACGAAGCCTCGCAGCCGAGCCCACCACCATTCGCGTCGCGACGCTGAAATTCGGCACGGTGGCGTGGGAGATGGACGTCATCAAGTCTCATGAGCTCGACCTCAAGCACGGCATTCGCATCGCGCTCATCGACCTTGCCGGCAAGCGCGCCGCCGATCTCATGCTGATGGGCGGCGAGGCCGATGTGATCACCACCGACTGGCTGTGGGTGTCGCGCCAGCGCAGCGCCGGCAGCGACTACACCTTCGTGCCCTATTCGCGGGCGGTCGGTGCGGTCATGGTCAGGGCGGAGTCGCCGCTCAAATCGCTCGGCGACCTCAAGGGCAAGCGGATCGGGGTCGCCGGCGGCCCCACCGACAAGAGCTGGCTCATCATCCGGGCCATCGCGATGCAGCAGCACGAGCTCGACCTGGCGCGCGACGCCGCGCCGGTGTTCGCCGCGCCGCCGCTCCTCAACGAGCAGGCGATCGATGGCGCGCTCGACGCGGTGCTGAACTATTGGCAGTTCCTGGCCAAGCTCGAGGCGCGGGGCTTCCGACCGCTGATCCGCATCGCCGATGCCGCCGCCGAGCTCGGTCTCGATCCCGACCTGCCGCTCATCGGCTTCACCTTCCGCGAAGGCTTCGCGCGGGCGCATCCCGGCGCCATCGATGGCCTGGTGCAGGCTTCCGCCGATGCCAAGGACATCCTGCGCAGCTCCGATGCCGAATGGGAGCGGCTGAAGCCGTTGATGCGGGCGGCCGACGACAGCGAGTTCAAGGCGCTGCGCGACGGGTTCCGCGCCGGCATTCCAAGCCGTGGGCAAAGGCCGGACCCGGCCAGCGCCGCCAAGATGTTCGCGCTCCTGGCGCGGCTTGGCGGACCCGATCTGGTCGGCCGCGACCCGCGACTGGCCGACGGCACCTTCTACCAGCTGAAATGACCTGACGTGGCCGGGCGACGCCGCATCGCTGCCAATGCCAGCCGACCATTGTGGACCGCGCTGTCGCTGACGGTTCTGGTGATCGGCTGGGCGGTCATTGCCGCGCTGCTCCAGTCGCGCTACCTGCCGTCGCCCGCCGAAGTGGCGCGGCTCTTCTTCTTCGAGCTGGTGTCGGGCGATCTCCTGCGCAATGTCGGCATCACGCTGGCGCGGGTCGCCGCCGCCTCGGTGATCGCCTTCCTGATCGGCACGGCGATCGGCATCTTTCTTGGGCGCCACCGCGACGCCGACCGCTTCTTCGACGGCTGGCTGATCTTCTTCCTTAATGTGCCGGCGCTCATCACCATCGTGCTGTGCTATTTGTGGATCGGCCTCAACGAGGCGGCGGCAATCACCGCCGTCGCGCTGAACAAGATCCCCAATGTGGCGGTGACGCTTCGGGAGGGAGCGCGGGCGGTCGACCCGCATTATGACGAGATGGCGCGGGTCTTCCGCTTCGATCGGCTGAAGATCCTGCGGCATGTCGTTCTGCCGCAGCTCGAGCCCTATCTGGCGGCCGCGGCGCGCTCCGGCCTGGCGCTGATCTGGAAGATCGTGCTGGTGGTCGAGCTGATCGGCCGCTCCTCCGGCGTCGGCTTCGAGATCGAGCTCAATTTCCAGAATTTCGAAATCGGCATGATCTTCGTTTATGCGCTCGCCTTCATGGCGGTGATCCAGGCGATCGATCTTCTGGTGCTCCAGCCCTGGGAGCGCCATGCCACAGGCTGGCGGCTCGAGGCTTAGAGCAGGATGGGGCGGGTCACCGTCGATGCCAAGAATTTCGCCGACCGCCAGGTGCTGCGCGGCATCGATTTCGCGCTTGCCGACGGCGAGGTGCTGGCGATCGTCGGGCGCTCGGGGGTCGGCAAGACGACGCTGCTCAGGCTCATTGCCGGGCTGGACAAGGCCTTCACGGGAATGATCGATGTGGAAGGGCCGATCGGCATGGTGTTCCAGGAGCCACGGCTGTTGCCGTGGCGGCGCACAATCGAGAATGTTGCGCTGGCTCTCCCCGGCTCGCCGCGCCAGCCGGACAATCGGCGGCGTGCCGCCGATGCGCTCGCCCAGGTGGGACTCAAGGGCGAGGGGGACACCTTTCCGCGGGCGCTGTCCGGCGGCATGGCCCGGCGGGTGGCGCTCGCCCGGGCGCTGGTCATCCGACCGCGGCTGATGCTGCTCGACGAACCCTTCGCCTCGCTCGACGAAGCGACCGCCGATCAACTCCGCCGGATGGTTGTGGAATTATGGCAACAGCATCGGGTGAGCGTCGTTCTCGTCACCCATGACGCAAAGGAAGCGCTGACCCTTGCCGACCGCATCATCCGCCTCGAGGGGCAGCCGGCAACAATTGCTGCTGATGTCACTTTCGGCACACCCCCCGGCGGGCGAAATGAGCTATGGAGAAGAGAGACGCTCTCTCGGCTGGTGGGAACTTCCTGAAGGGCCTTTGCGGGTCGGTGGGCGATCGCTTATCTAAGTTACCGAAGCGGATTAAACGGCAGGACAGCCCATGCGCGACCCAATCGACACCTATGCTTCTGTTCTCGTACCCATGGTGGTCGAGCAGACAAATCGCGGCGAACGGGCCTATGACATCTATTCCCGCCTGCTCAAGGAGCGAATCGTCTTCATCACAGGCCCGGTGGAAGACCACATGGCGACGCTGATCGTCGCCCAGCTCCTGTTCCTCGAGGCGGAAAACCCCAAGAAAGAGATCGCGATGTACATCAACTCCCCCGGCGGAGTCGTGACATCGGGTCTCGCCATCTACGACACGATGCAGTTCATCCGGCCGGCGGTATCGACAACCGTCATCGGCCAGGCCGCCTCGATGGGCTCGCTGCTCCTCTGTGCCGGCCAGCACGGGATGCGCTATGCGCTGTCGCATGCCCGGGTGATGGTCCATCAGCCCTCGGGCGGCTTCCAGGGCCAGGCCTCCGATATCGAGCGCCATGCCAAGGAGATTCTCGATCTGCGCCAGCGGCTGGATCAGATCTATGGCAAGCATACCGGCCAATCTCTGGAAGCAATCCGCAATGCGCTCGAACGGGATACGTTCCTAACAGCCGAGGGGGCACGGGAATTCGGTCTTGTGGATCAGGTTATCGACAAACGTCCGGAAATCGCTGGTGAAAAGTAAAAAATTCGGGGTTTGGCGCGCGTCGCCGCGAATTGGGACATCTGTCAAGGGTTGATTAACCATCGGCTACCATGCTGAGATGGTCGGGAGACTTCTTCTGGCTGAGAGTCGCGGGGGCGCGGTACTTGCACTGTATGCCGGGCAGATGCGTCAGAACGGTCACTGGTGGGTGACGGAACCTTGACGAACTATAGGGGGCGCGGCCCAAAGGAGGACCGATGAGCAAGTCTAGCGGCAGTGACTCGAAAAATACGCTGTACTGCTCGTTTTGCGGCAAGAGCCAGCACGAAGTCCGCAAGCTGATTGCCGGTCCGACCGTCTTCATCTGCGACGAGTGCGTCGAGCTGTGCATGGACATCATTCGCGAGGAGAACAAGTCCTCGCTGGTGAAGTCGCGGGACGGGGTGCCGACGCCGGCCGAGATCTGCAAGGTGCTGGACGACTATGTGATCGGGCAGAATCATGCCAAGCGTGTGCTGTCGGTCGCGGTGCACAACCACTACAAGCGATTGAACCACGCCCAGAAGAACAACGACGTCGAGCTCGCCAAGTCGAACATCCTGCTGGTCGGGCCGACCGGTTGCGGCAAAACCCTGCTTGCCCAGACGCTTGCCCGCATCCTCGACGTGCCGTTCACCATGGCCGATGCCACCACCCTGACCGAGGCGGGCTATGTCGGCGAGGACGTTGAGAATATCATCCTCAAGTTGCTGCAGGCCGCCGACTACAATGTCGACCGGGCGCAGCGCGGCATCGTCTATATCGACGAGGTCGACAAGATCTCGCGCAAGTCGGACAACCCGTCGATCACCCGCGACGTGTCGGGCGAAGGCGTCCAGCAGGCGCTTCTCAAGATCATGGAGGGCACGGTCGCCTCGGTGCCGCCCCAGGGCGGGCGCAAGCACCCGCAGCAGGAGTTCCTGCAGGTCGACACCACGAACATCCTGTTCATCTGCGGCGGCGCCTTTGCCGGGCTCGAGAAGATCATCTCGGCCCGCGGCAAGGGCTCGGGCATCGGGTTCGGCGCCGAGGTTAAGTCGCCGGAGGACCGGCGCACCGGCGAGGTGCTGCGGGCGCTCGAACCGGAGGATCTGCTGAAATTCGGGCTCATTCCCGAATTCGTCGGCCGCCTGCCGGTGATCGCGACGCTCGAGGATCTCGACGAGGAGGCCCTGGTCCAGATCCTGTCCGAGCCGAAGAACGCCCTGGTGAAACAGTATCAGCGGCTGTTCGAGATGGAGGACGTCCGCCTGACCATCCCGGACGAGGCGCTGCGCTCGATCTCCAAGAAGGCGATCGACCGCAAGACCGGCGCCCGGGGCCTGCGCTCCATCATGGAGGCCATCCTGCTCGACACCATGTTCGACCTGCCCGGCATGACCGGGGTGGAGGAGGTGGTGATCTCGCGCGATGTGGTGGATGGCGATGCCAAGCCGCTGCTGATCTATGCCGATCGCGAGCCGACGCTGACCAAGGCGAAAGCATCGCTCGGCTCTTGAGACGACGATGGGCGGGGAGGGGGCCAGCATCCGGATGAAACCGGGAGGTGCCGTGCCGTGGCTGTTGGGCAACGGCTGCCGGCTCATTTGCACCGGCACGGGGCGATACTTGAATTCGGCAATGGCGGAGGCCATGTTAGCCGGCGTCGCGAAACCCTATCCCGCATTCTATGGAAGCCGGTTTTCCCGGTTTTTCGGACGAGCCCGACAGGCTTCGCGCCAGGCTCCATGAGGGTCTGCCGCCGCATTTTCGATTGCTTGGCGCTTCGCCGCTCCCTTGGGAGGCGCACGGAACTGGGGCAGCCTCGAGCGAGGCCCAACGCCAGAAAGGAACAGAGATGATCGAATCCACCTCCAGGCCTGCCTCGGTCGGCGGACAAGACATTTATCCGGTGCTGCCGCTCCGCGACATCGTGGTGTTTCCTCACATGATCGTGCCGCTGTTCGTCGGCCGCGAGAAGTCGATTCGCGCGCTGGAGGAGGTGATGCGCGAGGATCGTCGGATTCTTCTGGTGGCGCAGCGCAATGCGACCGATGACGATCCGGCCGCCGACCAGCTTTATGGCGTCGGCACCCTTGCCACCATTCTGCAGCTGCTGAAGCTCCCCGATGGCACCGTCAAGGTGCTGGTCGAAGGCGCCGAGCGCGCCAAGCTGCAGGGCTTCACGGCACGCGAGGAATTTTTCGAGGCTCGTGCCGAGGTCATGCCCGACGCGGTCACCAACCGCGACGAGGTCGAGGCCCTGGTGCGCACCGTCGTGACGCAGTTCGAAAGCTATGTGAAGCTCAACAAGAAGGTCCCGCAGGAGGCCGTCGCCTCGATCGGGCAGATCACCGACTATGCCAAGCTCGCCGACACGGTGGCGGCGCATATCGCGGTAAAGATTCCCGACAAGCAGCAGCTGCTCGAGATGCCGTCGGTGTCCGAACGGCTCGAGAAGGTGTTCGCCTTCATGGAAGGCGAGATCTCGGTGCTGCAGGTCGAGAAGCGCATCCGCTCGCGCGTCAAGCGGCAGATGGAGAAGACGCAGCGCGAATATTACCTGAACGAGCAGATGAAGGCGATCCAGAAGGAGCTCGGCGACGGCGACGAGCGCGACGAGATCGGCGAGCTCGAGACCAGGATCACCAAGGCGAAGCTCTCCAAGGAGGCCCGCGAGCGGGCGATGGCGGAGGTCAAGAAGCTCCGGCAGATGAGCCCGATGTCGGCCGAGGCCACGGTGGTGCGCAACTATCTCGACTGGCTGCTCGGGATCCCGTGGGGCCGGCGCAGCAAGATCAAGCGCGACCTGCCCTTTGCCGAGAGCGTGCTCAATGCCGACCATTACGGCCTGGAGAAGGTCAAGGAGCGGATCGTCGAATATCTCGCGGTGCAGAGCCGGACCAACAAGCTGCGTGGCCCGATTCTCTGCCTGGTCGGCCCTCCGGGCGTCGGCAAGACCTCGCTCGGCAAGTCGATCGCCAAGGCAACGGGGCGCGAATTCGTGCGGATGTCGCTCGGCGGCGTGCGCGACGAAGCGGAGATCCGCGGCCATCGGCGCACCTATATCGGCTCGATGCCCGGCAAGGTGATCCAGTCGATGCGCAAGGCCAAGAAGTCGAATCCGCTGTTCCTGCTCGACGAGATCGACAAGATGGGCATGGACTTCCGCGGCGACCCGTCATCGGCGCTGCTGGAGGTGCTCGATCCCGAGCAGAATTCGACCTTCATGGATCATTATCTCGAGGTCGAGTACGACCTGTCGGACGTGATGTTCGTGACCACCGCGAACACGCTCAACATCCCGCCGGCGCTGCTCGACCGGATGGAGATCATCCGTATCGCCGGCTACACCGAGGACGAGAAGCTCGAGATCGCCAAGACCCATCTCATCCCCAAGGCGATCGAGCATCATGGGCTCGATTCCAAGGAGATCGAGATCTCCGAGGATGCGGTGCTCGAGCTGATCCGCCGCTACACCCGCGAGGCCGGGGTGCGCAATCTCGAAAGGGAGCTGAACTCGCTGTCGCGCAAGGCGGTGAAGAAGCTGATGCTGTCGCAGGGCCGCAAGAAGAAGGTCAAGATCACTGCCGAAAAGGTGCCCGATTATCTCGGGGTGCCGAAATTCCGCTACGGCATGGCCGAGCTCGAGGACCGCGTCGGCGTGGTCACCGGCCTCGCCTGGACGGAGGTGGGGGGCGAGCTCCTGACCGTCGAGGCGCTGATGATGCCGGGCAAGGGCAAGATCACCGTCACCGGCAATCTGCGCGACGTCATGAAGGAGTCGATCTCGGCGGCGGCATCCTATGTCCGCTCGCGGGCGATCGAGTTCGGCATCAAGCCGCCGAATTTCGAGAAGCGTGACATCCACGTCCATGTGCCGGAGGGGGCGACCCCGAAGGACGGGCCATCGGCCGGTATCGCCATGGTCACCGCGATCGTCTCGGTGATGACCGGGATCCCGGTCCGCAAGGATGTCGCGATGACCGGCGAGATCACCCTGCGCGGCCGGGTGCTGCCGATCGGCGGCCTCAAGGAGAAGCTCCTGGCGGCGCTGCGCGGCGGCATCAAGAAGGTGCTGATCCCCGAGGAGAATGCCAAGGACCTGGCGGAAATCCCCGACAATGTGAAGAGCGGTCTCGAGATCGTGCCGGTGGCGCGGATGGACGAGGCGCTGACACATGTGCTGCTGCGCATGCCGGAGCCGATCGAATGGGACGAGGCGGCGGAGGAGGCCGCCAGGACGGCTACGACCAAGCCGGAGGGCGAGCAGGTGACCGCCCATTAGAGCAACCTGCTCTAAAGGGGCTGGATTTCAATAGCTTGGAGTGGTATGTTCACGTAATTGGTGGGTGTCCTGCGTAGGCGGGATACCCACTTTTTGTTGACGGCGCGGAACAAGCGGTTGAAATCTCACGAGTTTGCGTCCAGTTTCGCGCGGGCTGGTTTCCCGCGGAAATCGGGGACTTTCAGCCTTGGGCGCGGTGGAGTGTCACCAATATCGAGGTAACCGAAAGGATCCTAACCCATGAACAAGAATGAGCTGATCGCGCGTGTCGCGGAGGATGCGAAGCTGTCGAAGGGCGAGGCCGGCGAAGCGGTTGAGGCGACGCTCGAGAACATCTCCAAGGCGCTGCAGCAGGGCGAAGAAGTCCGGATCGTGGGTTTCGGCACTTTCATGGTCTCCAAGCGCAAGGCCTCGTCGGGCCGTGATCCCCGCACCGGCGAGCCGATCCAGATCGCCGAATCGAAGAATCCCAAATTCAAGGCCGGCAAGGGTCTCAAGGACGCAGTCAACAATGCGGCCAACAACAACTGACCCGAATTGATTGCCAGAAATGGTTTCCAGATTCGGGGGCGGTTAGCTCAGCTGGTAGAGCGCTTCGTTTACACCGAAGAAGTCGGGAGTTCGATCCTCTCACCGCCCACCAGCAGTAGGCAGTAGGCAGTAGGCAGCAGGGAAAGCACAACTCATTGCCTATTGCCTAACGCCTACTGCCTTTCACCACACCTTCCTTGACAGCCTTGGCCCCATTGCCCTATGCCACCGCGACCGCTGCCGCGAAGGGTGAATGCGGCGCGCTTCGCTTGCGGGTGTAGCTCAGTCGGTTAGAGCGCCGGCCTGTCACGCCGGAGGTCGCGGGTTCGAGCCCCGTCACTCGCGCCATGTCTCGGCGGTCGCGATGGTGCGCCGGCGCTGATGAGGTTCGGCCCGCAAAGCCCCCCGCAACCCATGTCCGTCAGCATTCTCGTCGAAATCGGCCTGGTCCTCGCGCTTATTCTGGCCAATGGCGCGCTGGCGCTCTCCGAGCTCGCCATCGTGTCCTCCCGGCCGTCGCGGCTGAAGACCCTGGCCGACCGCCAGGTTCCGGGGGCGGACACCGCGCTGGCGCTCGCCGCCGAGCCCGGCCGCTTCCTGTCCGCCGTCCAGGTCGGAATCAGCCTTGTCGGCGTGCTGTCCGGCGCCATTTCCGGCGCCGTGCTGGGCGACCGGCTGGCAGCGCTGATGATTGCCGCCGGGATGAGCGCGCATATCGCCGAGCCGCTCGCCTTCGGCCTGGTGGTGGCGGTGATCACCTATGTGTCGCTGATCATCGGCGAGCTCGTGCCCAAGCAGATCGCGCTGCGCGACCCGGAAGCGATCGCCAGCCGGGTTGCCCCGGCCATGAAGATCCTGGCCGAGGTCGCCGGGCCGGTGGTGACGGTGCTCGACCTGTCGGGCCGCAGCGTGATGCGCCTGCTCGGCTTCAGCCAGCCGGCGAGCAATCTGGTCACCGAGGAGGAGATCAGGAGCCTGGTGGCCGAGGCCGAAAGCGCCGGCGTTCTCGAGCCGGAGGAGCATCGAATGATCACCGGCGTGCTCAGGCTGGCCGACCGCTCGGTCGCCGCCGTAATGACGCCGCGTCATGAAACCGAGATGGTCGACCTCGCCAAATCCGACCGCGAGATCCGCAAGCGTCTGCGCCAATGCGTCCATTCCCGGGTGGTCGCCTATGAGAAGAGCCCGGAGGAAATCATCGGCGTCATCCAGGCCAAGGACGTCGCCGACGCGCTGTTGCGACGCGAGCGCTTCACCATGCGCTCGCTGGTCAAGCAGGCGCCGGTCATCCCGGACACGATGGATGCGCTCGACGTGGTCGACGTCATGAAGAACTCGACCATCCATATCGGCCTGGTCCATGACGAATATGGCCATTTCCTGGGTGTCGTCACCTCGGCGGACATCCTGGAGACCATCGTCGGCACCTTCGAGACCGAGGAGGGCCCGGCCGAGCCGGCCGTTGCAAGGCGGGCCGACGGCTCCTATCTCATTTCCGGGACGATGCCGGCCGATGAGTTCTCCGAGCTCCTCGGCATCGGGCTTCCCGACCGCCGCAGCTTCTCGACCGTCGCCGGGCTGGTGCTGGAGCATCTGGGACGGATTCCGCAAACCGGGGAGCTGTTCGAGCTTCAGGGCTGGCAGATCGAGGTGGTCGACCTCGATGGCCGGCGGGTCGACAAGGTCCTGGCGAAGCGCGTGCGCCCGACCCACCGGGCGGTCGGCAGCCGGCGGTAGCAGGGGAGCAGGCAGTCATGCCGGGTTCCCTATTGCCTGGCCGGCGGGGGTGCGCTACCACCTCGCCGGAATCCCGGCAGTTTCATGGCAGTTGAGCAGGAAGGCCGATGCCACCGATGCAGGATCTTCTCCGCGATTATCTGCCGATGGTCATCTTCATGGCCATCGCGGCGGGACTGGCGGTCGCGCTGATGGCGTCGGCCTTCATCATCGCGGTCCGCAACCCCGATCCGGAGAAGCTGTCGGCCTATGAATGCGGCTTCAACCCGTTCGACGATGCGCGAATGAAGTTCGACGTCCGCTTCTATCTGGTGTCGCTGCTGTTCATCATCTTCGATCTCGAGGTCGCCTTCCTGTTCCCCTGGGCGATCACCCTCAAGGAGATCGGCGCCTTCGGCTTCTGGTCGATGATGGTGTTTCTCCTCGTGCTGACCATCGGCTTCATCTATGAGTGGCGCAAGGGAGCGCTGGAATGGGATTGATCGCCGCCCAGACGTCCGATCTCAAGCTCATCAATGCCGAGCTCGCCGACAAGGGCTTTCTCGTCACGGCGTCGGACGATCTCATCAACTGGGCGCGCACCGGCTCGCTGATGTGGATGACCTTCGGCCTCGCCTGTTGCGCCGTCGAGATGATGCAGGCCTCGATGCCGCGCTGGGACCTCGAACGCTTCGGCTTCGCGCCGCGCGGCTCGCCGCGCCAGTCGGATGTGATGATCGTCGCCGGCACGCTGACCAACAAGATGGCGCCGGCACTGCGCAAGGTCTATGACCAGATGCCGGAGCCGCGCTATGTCATCTCCATGGGCTCCTGCGCCAATGGCGGGGGCTACTACCACTATTCCTACGCCGTGGTTCGCGGCTGCGACCGCATCGTTCCCGTCGACATTTATGTGCCGGGCTGCCCGCCGACCGCGGAGGCCCTGGTCTATGGCGTGATGCAGCTGCAGAAGAAGATCCGCCGGACCGGCACGATCGAGCGCTGATGTCATGAGCGAACGCCTGTCCGAGCTTGCCGACCATATCGCGCAAGGGCTTCCCGACGCGAAGCTCGGTTCATCGGTCGCCTTTGGCGAGCTGACAGTCGTCTGCAAGGCCGAGGACCTGCTGGCGCTCCTGAGCTTCCTGCGCGACGACCCGCAATGCCGCTTCGTGTGCCTGATCGACATATGCGGCGTCGACTATCCATCGCGCAGCCAGCGCTTCGAGATCGTCTACCATTTGCTCAGCCCCTATCGGAACGCGCGGGTCCGGGTGAAGCTTGCGACCAGCGGCGAGGAGCCGGTGCCGAGCGCGGTGGCGATCTTTCCGGCGGCGAACTGGTTCGAGCGCGAGGCCTTCGACCTTTATGGCGTGCTGTTCTCGGGCCACCCGGATCTTCGCCGCATCCTCACCGATTACGGCTTCTCGGGCTATCCGATGCGCAAGGACTTCCCGCTGACCGGCGAGGTCGAGGTGCGCTGGGACGAGGAGGCGAAGCGGGTGGTCTACGAGCCGGTGAAGCTGGTGCAGGAATATCGTCACTTCGATGCGCTATCGCCGTGGGAGGGAACGGATTATGTGCTGCCGGGGGATGAGAAGAGCGGTAGGCAGTAGGCAAATAGGCAGTAGGCAGTAGGTGCGGGAATCGGGAAATGGCCGGGGGCGGCGTCAGTTCATATCGCGACTTGAAGGTTTGGCAAGAAGCAATGGTTTTGGCAGTTCAGGCATACGGCATAACAGCTGCTTTTCCTCGGGAAGAGGTCTTCGGAATGGCCTCGCAGATTCGACGCGCGGCCACTTCGGTCGCGGCGAACATCGCCGAAGGTTATGGCCGGGACAGCACAGGTTCCTATGTTCATTTCTTGAAGGTTTCCCAAGGGTCCCTCAAAGAACTCGAGACGCTTCTGATGATCGCCGATCGCGTGTCTCTTGCTCCGACGAGGGACTTCGGCCAGCTGCTCATTCTGTGCGACGAGCTGGGCAAGATGTTACGGTCGCTCATTCGCTCGATCATCCGAGGTGGTGACAATGGTTGAGCTGCCTACTGCCTACTGCCTACTGCCTTTCTCTCTGAAGCCCCCTCGCGTGGGGCTGCGATGACTGAGCTGCGCAATTTCACCATCAACTTCGGCCCGCAGCATCCCGCCGCGCATGGCGTGCTCAGGCTCGTGCTCGAGCTCGACGGCGAGGTGGTGACCCGGGTCGATCCGCATATCGGGCTGCTCCACCGCGGCACCGAGAAGCTGATCGAGCACAAGACCTATCTCCAGGCGATTCCCTATTTCGACCGGCTCGACTATGTCGCGCCGATGAACCAGGAGCATGCGTTCGCGCTCGCCGTCGAGCGGCTGCTCGATCTGAAGGTGCCGCGCCGCGGCCAGCTCATCCGGGTGCTCTATTGCGAGATCGGGCGGCTGTTGTCGCATCTCCTCAATATCACGACCCAGGCCCTGGATGTCGGCGCGCTGACCCCGCCGCTGTGGGGCTTCGAGGAGCGCGAGAAGCTGATGGTGTTCTACGAGCGCGCCTCCGGGTCGCGCATGCATGCCGCCTATTTCCGCCCGGGTGGGGTGCACCAGGACCTGCCGCCTGCGCTCCTCGACGACATTTGGGGCTTCTGCGAGCATCACCCGAAGGTGCTCGACGACATCGAGGGGTTGCTCACCGACAACCGCATCTTCAAGCAGCGCAATGTCGATATCGGCGTCATCTCGCTGGATGAAGCCTTTGCCTGGGGCTTCTCGGGCGTCATGGTGCGGGGCTCGGGCGCCGCCTGGGACCTGCGCAAGGCGCAGCCTTATGAATGCTATGATGCGCTCGATTTCGACATACCGGTCGGCAAGAACGGCGACTGCTACGACCGCTACCTCATTCGCATGGAAGAGATGCGCCAGTCGGTCCGAATCATGATCCAGTGCCTGGAGCGGCTCGCCTCGGTGGAAGGGCAGGGGCCGGTCTCGGCCGATGACGGCAAGGTGGTGCCGCCGAGGCGCGAGGAGATGAAGCGCTCGATGGAGGCGCTGATCCACCATTTCAAGCTCTATACCGAGGGTTACCGGGTGCCCGAAGGCGAGGTCTATGCGGCGGTCGAGGCGCCGAAGGGCGAGTTCGGCGTCTATCTCGTGTCGGACGGCACCAACAAGCCCTATCGCTGCAAGATCCGCGCGCCGAGCTTCCCGCATCTCCAGGCGATGGACTTCCTGTGCCGCGGCCACATGCTGGCCGATGTCTCGGCGGTGCTCGGCTCCATCGACATCGTTTTCGGCGAGGTGGACCGATGAGCGTGCGCCGTCTCGATCCCGTCCAGCCCGCGAGCTTCGCCTTCACGCCGGAGAATCTGCGCTGGGCCGAGGAGATCATGAGCCACTATCCCCCGGGCAAGCAGGCCTCGGCGGTGCTGCTGCTGCTGTGGCGCGCCCAGGAGCAGGAAGGCTGGCTCACCCGCCCGGCGATGGAATATGTCGCGAAGCTCCTGGAGATGGCCTACATCCGGGTCTATGAGGTGGCGACGTTCTACACCATGTTCCAGCTGTCGCCAGTCGGCCGGCGGGGCCATTTCCTGGTCTGCGGCACGACCCCCTGCATGCTGCGCGGGGCGGAGGAGCTGATCGCCGTCTGCCGCCGTCGCATCGCTCCCGATCCCCACCAGCTGTCGGCCGACGGCGATTTCTCCTGGGAGGAGGCGGAGTGCCTCGGGGCCTGTGTCAACGCGCCGATGGTGCAGGTCGGCGGCGACACCTATGAGGATCTCAGCCCTGAGCGGCTGGAGCAGATCATCGAGATGATTGCCCGCGGCGAGCGGCCGCCGCCCGGACCGCAGAACGGTCGGCAGTTCGCCGCGCCGGAGGGCGGCCCGACGACGCTCACGAAGCCTTCGGAGACGCCGTGATGCTCGACGACAAGGACCGCATCTTCACCAATCTCTACGGGCTCCATGACTGGCGCCTCAAGGCGGCGATGAAGCGCGGCGCCTGGGACGGCACGGCGGCGCTCATCGCCATGGGGCGCCCGGCGCTGATCGAGCAGGTCAAGGCGAGCGGGCTGCGCGGCCGCGGCGGCGCCGGCTTCCCGACCGGCCTCAAATGGTCGTTCATGCCGAAGGAGATCGGCGATCGGCCGCATTATCTGGTGGTCAATGCCGATGAATCGGAGCCCGGCACCTGCAAGGACCGCGAGATCATGCGCCATGATCCGCATCTGCTCGTCGAGGGCTGTCTCGTCGCCGGTGCCGCGATGGGCTGCCATGTCGGCTACATCTACATCCGCGGCGAGTTCATCCGCGAGCGCGAGGTCCTCGAGGCCGCGATCGCGGAGGCGCGCGATGCCCGGCTGATCGGCCGCAACAACATCAATGGGTGGGACTTCGACCTCTACGTCCATCACGGGGCCGGCGCCTATATTTGCGGCGAGGAGACGGCGATGCTCGAGAGCCTAGAAGGCAAGAAGGGCGAGCCCAGGATGAAGCCGCCCTTTCCGGCCAATGTCGGGCTTTATGGCGCGCCCACCACCATCAACAATGTCGAGTCGATCGCCGTCGTGCCGACCATCCTCAGGCGCGGGGCGGCGTGGTTCGCCAGCATCGGGCGGCCCAACAATGTCGGCACCAAGCTGTTCTGCATCTCGGGCCATGTGAACCGGCCGTGCACCGTCGAGGAGGCGATGGGCATCACCTTCCGCGAGCTGGTCGAGACCCATTGCGGCGGGGTGCGCGGCGGCTTCGACAATCTCCTGGCGGTGATCCCTGGCGGCTCGTCGGTGCCGTGCGTGCCGGCGCATGAGATCATCGACTGCCCGCTCGATTTCGACTCGCTGCGCAACCTCAAATCCGGGCTCGGCACCGCGGCGGTGATCGTCATGGACAAGTCCACCGACATCATCCGCGCCATCGCCCGGCTTGCCCGCTTCTACCAGCATGAATCCTGCGGCCAGTGCACGCCCTGCCGCGAGGGAACGGGCTGGATGTGGCGGGTCCTGACCCGGATGGCGGATGGTCGCGCCGAGAAGCGCGAGATCGACATGCTGCTCGACGTGTCCTATCAGATCGAGGGCCACACCATCTGTGCCCTGGGCGATGCCGCCGCCTGGCCGGTGCAGGGCCTGATCCGGCATTTCCGTCATGTTATCGAAGAGCGGATCGACCGCTACAGCGCCAATGCCGACGGCCAAGGCGCGGTGGCGGCCAAAGCCGCCGAATGAAGGAGGAATCGAAAAAGAGAACCGTGGAGACACCGTCATGAATCTGGGGTTTGGGAACCCGCTGCCGCTCATCATCGCCCGCATGGTCGCCCAGTCGGGCACCGCCGCCGCTGCCTGGTCGGGCATGTGGTACGGGCTCGCCATGGGTGCGATGAATGCCGCGACACGCAACACCGTTCAGCCGGCCGATGAACCGGCGCCGGAGCTCAAGACGGCAAGGCCCGCGACGCCGGTCGCGCTGCAGCGGCCGGCCAAGCCGACAGGCCGCAAGAGCGGCTCGGCGCGACGGTGACGGGAGGACGCGACGCCGGTGCTCGAATGGCTGAAGCGGAGATGGCGCGGCTCGACCGCCACGGTCACGCCCGAGCAGCGCAACCAGCGGGCGGCGCTCGACGACTATTGCCGCTTCATCGCCGGCCGCCCGTCGCTGGTTGCCGAGGAGAAGGAGCTGCCGCATCCCAAGCCCCTGCTGGTCGAGACCTTGCGCAAGGAAGTCTGGGAGGCGCTCAACCAGCGCGACTTCAAGCGCTATGACCGGCTGAAGGACGCCTGGATCATGCTGTGCAATTTCCAGGATGCGGATGACTGCCGGGGGCGCGGCCAGGCGCCCGAGACGGTGATGATCAGCGAGGTCCGCCTGCTGCTCACCGAGCTCGACGACATGGCCGCCAGACTCGGGCCGGCAAAGGCGCAAGGATAAGCAGATGCCGAAGCTTCTCATCGATGGGGTCGAGACCGAGGTCGAGAACGGTCTGACACTGATTCAGGCCTGCGAGCTGGCCGGCGCCGAGATCCCGCGCTTCTGCTATCATGAGCGCTTGTCGATCGCCGGCAACTGCCGCATGTGCCTGGTCGAGGTCAAGGGCATGCCGAAGCCGCAGGCGTCCTGCGCGCTGTCGGTCAACGATCTGCGCCCCGGCCCCAAGGGCGAGCTGCCCGAGGTGTTCACCCGCTCGAAAATGGTGAAGAAGGCGCGCGAGGGGGTGATGGAGTTCCTGCTCATCAACCACCCGCTCGACTGTCCGATCTGCGATCAGGGCGGCGAGTGCGATCTCCAGGATCAGGCGATGGCGTATGGCATCGACCGCAACCGCTTCGCGGAGAACAAACGGGCGGTCGAGGACAAATATATCGGACCGCTGGTCAAGACCTCGATGAACCGCTGCATCCACTGCACGCGCTGCGTCCGCTTCACCGCCGAGGTCGGCGGCATCGAGGAGCTCGGCGCCATTGGCCGCGGCGAGGATATGGAGATCACCACCTATCTCGAGCGCGCCATGACGTCGGAGCTTCAGGGCAATGTCATCGACCTTTGCCCGGTCGGCGCGCTGACGTCGCGGCCCTACGAGTTCCGCGGCCGACCATGGGAGCTGCGCAAGATCGAATCGATCGACGTGATGGACGCGGTCGGCTCCAACATCCGGCTCGATGCCCGCGGCCGCGAGGTGATGCGGATCCTGCCGCGCACCCATGAGGACGTGAACGAGGAGTGGATCTCCGACAAGACCCGCTTCGTGTGGGACGGGCTGAAGGCGCAGCGCCTCGACCGGCCCTATATCCGCGACGCCGGCCGGCTGCGGCCGGCCAGCTGGACGGAGGCGCTGGCGCTGGCCGCCGAGCGGATCAAGGCCGCCGAGCCGTCGCGCATGGCGGCGCTGGTCGGCGACCTCGCCGCGGTCGAGGAGGTGTTCGCGCTCAAGCTGCTGATGGAGCGCATCGGCGTGCCGCATATCGATTGCCGCGAGCCGCATTCGCCGCTCGGCAGCCGCGGCGGGCGGGCCGGCTATCTGTTCAACGCCACCATTGCCGGCATCGACCGGGCCGACGCCATCCTGATCATCGGCGCCAATCCGCGGCGCGAGGCGAGCGTGCTCAATGCCCGCATCCGCCGCGCCTTCCGGGCCCGCGGCGTCCCGATCGGGGTGATCGGCGAGGGGGCCGACCTCACCTATCCTTATGCCCATCTCGGCCATGGGGCCGACACGCTGGCGGAGCTCGAGGCCGGCCGGCTGCCCTTCATCGAGGCACTGCGCAAGGCGGAGCGGCCGCTCGTCATCATCGGATCCGGCGCTTATGCGCAGCCCCATGGCAGCGCGGCGCTCGGCGCAGCGGCGCGGCTCGCGCTCGATGTCGGCGCGGTCAAGGAGGGCTGGAACGGCTTCTCGGTGCTGCATGTCGCGGCCGGCCGGGTCGGCGCGCTCGAGCTCTGCGCCCTTCCGCAGAATGGCGGGCGCGACACCGCCGGCATTCTCGAGGGAACCCGAGCCGGCGAGATCGACCTCGTCTATCTGCTCGGCGCCGACGAGCTCGACATGGCGGCGCTCGGCAAGGCCTTCGTCATCTATCAGGGCAGCCATGGCGATGCCGGCGCCCATCGTGCCGACATCATCTTCCCCGGGGCCGCCTATAGCGAGAAATCCTCGACCTTCCTCAACACCGAAGGGCGGCCGCAGCTGACGCGGCGCGCTCTCTTCCCGCCCGGCGAGGCGCGCGACGACTGGGCGATCCTGCGCGCCCTGTCGGAACGACTCGGCGCCACCCTGCCGTTCGACACGCTCGATCAGTTGAGGGCGACGCTTTATGACAGGCTGCCGCATCTGGCGCTCGCCGACGAGATCACGCCGGCCGACCCGGGCTCGCTCGGCGAGCTCGCGAGCGCCGGCGGGACGCTTGGCCATGGCGCCTTCCGCAGCCCGATCAAGGATTACTACTTCACCAACCCGATCGCGCGCGCCTCGCGGATCATGGCCGAATGCTCGAAGCTCAGGCGCGAGCGCCGGCTGGAAGCGGCGGAGTAGCAGCGGATGACCGAGCTTCTCACCACCCTCGCCTTGATCGTCATCCAGTCGGTGGCGCTGCTCATCTCGCTGTTGATCGTCGTCGCCTATCTGATCTATGCCGACCGCAAGATCTGGGCGGCGGTGCAGATGCGACGCGGTCCCAATGTGGTCGGCCCGTTCGGCCTGCTGCAGTCCTTTGCCGATCTCCTGAAATTCGTGTTCAAGGAAGTCGTCATCCCGGACGGCGCCAACAAAGGCGTGTTCGTCATCGCCCCGCTCGTCACCTCGGTCCTGGCGCTCGCCGCCTGGGCGGTGATCCCGCTCAATGAGGGCTGGGCGGTGGCCAACATCAATGTCGGGGTCCTTTATCTCTTCGCCATCTCCTCGCTCGGCGTCTATGGCGTGATCATGGGCGGCTGGGCCTCGAACTCGAAATATCCGTTCCTCGCGTCGCTGCGCTCGGCGGCGCAGATGGTTTCCTACGAGGTGTCGATCGGCTTCGTCATCATCACGGTGCTGCTGTGCGCCGGCTCGCTCAACCTGCAGGAGATCGTCCTCGCCCAGCGGGTCGGGCTCGGCACCAGGCTCGGCCTTCCCGGCTCCTTCCTCGACTGGTACTGGCTGCCGCTCTTGCCGATGTTCGTGGTGTTCTTCGTGTCGGCGCTGGCCGAGACCAACCGGCCGCCGTTCGATCTGGTGGAGGCCGAAAGCGAACTGGTTGCCGGCTTCATGGTGGAATATTCCTCCACTCCCTACATGCTGTTCATGCTCGGCGAGTATGTGGCGATCGCCACCATGTGCGCCATGACGACGGTGCTGTTCCTCGGCGGCTGGCTGCCGCCGCTCGACATTCCGCCATTCAACTGGATTCCCGGGGTGATCTGGTTCCTGGCCAAGCTGTGCTTCGTCTTCTTCATGTTTGCCATGGTCAAGGCGTTCGTTCCGCGCTACCGCTATGACCAGCTGATGCGGCTCGGCTGGAAAGTGTTCCTGCCGCTGTCGCTGTTCTGGGTGGTGCTCACGGCGGGCGTGCTGGTGAGCTTCGGATGGGCCCCGTGAGGAGGTCGGCGAATGAGCGATGCGGCGCTCCGGCTGCTCGCAGCCTTTATGATGCTGATCATCGGCTTCGTGATCTATGTGCTCACCGATCGCGTGGCCTATCGACCGCTGAGGCAGCGCTACGAGCGGCGCAAGGCGATGGGCCGGCGCGGCGTCGAGCCCAATGTGGTGATGGCGTTCATGCGGATCGGGCTGTTCATCGGCCTGCCGGCGCTCGGTTTCCTGATCGGTCCGCCGCTCCTGCGCCTGTGGCTTGCCTGAGCGTGAGGATGATCCCATGAGGCTCGCCCGCACGGCCCGCGCGCTGTTCCTGACCGAGTTCATCTCGGCCTTCCTGCTGTCGCTGCGCTATATGTTCGCGCCCAAGGCCACCGTCGACTATCCCTTCGAGAAGGGGGCGCTGTCGCCGCGCTTCCGCGGCGAGCATGCGCTGCGCCGCTACCCCAATGGCGAGGAGCGCTGCATTGCCTGCAAGCTGTGCGAGGCGATCTGCCCGGCCCAGGCGATCACCATCGAGGCGGGGCCGCGGCGCAATGATGGCACCCGCCGCACCACGCGCTACGACATCGACATGGTGAAATGCATCTATTGCGG
>JBIOYR010000107.1:0-20405 GCA_044870245.1 Aestuariivirgaceae bacterium
GAGCCGTTCCCAGGCAGGGGCGAAGAGGCTCATTGCCGATTCCTCGGCGAGATCGATGGCGAGGCAGCCGGCATAGCGCGGCGGGCTCCTGCCGGCGAACGGGGCCGCCTTCCCGTGGTCATTGAGCGGGCTGATCAATGCCATGGGCGGCTCCCTTCAGCGGCGGAGGCGGTCCGGCATGGAGGCGATGCTGGAGGAGAGCGAAGATCGCGGATTCGACCAGCGTCGCCAGCATGCTGGCGAGGGCGGCACCGATCAGGCCGTGCCGCGGGATGAGAGCGATGCCGAGACAGCAGTTGACGATGAGCGTGGCGCACAGAACGAGAACCGTCGCATTGTGTTGGCCCGTCGAGACAAGCAAGGATTGTGCCGGGCCGGCGGCGGCGCGGGCGAGCAGGCCAACACCCAAGATCGCCATGATTGGCCAGGCGCTGACGAAATCGGCGCCGAACAGCATAAGAAGGGGCTTGCCGAGCGCCAGCAGCGCGATGGTGGCAATGAGCGAGGGGTAGAAGGCGAGGGCGCGGCAGCGGGCGAATTCCTGCCGCAGAGCATGGCCGTCGCCGGCGACATGGCTCGTCGCAAAATGGGACACGGCGGCAGCGGCGACTGCAAAATGGATGAAGCTGACGAGCGAAATGACACGCTGGGCGGCAAAGTAGCGGGCGATCTCGCCGGGTCCGACGAAGAAGCCAAGCAGGATGATGTCGATGTTGAGGAGCAGCAGCGCGACGCCGTCGAGCAGCAGCATCGGCAGAGAGATGCGGGTCCACAGCTTCAGATCATAGGTGAGAGGCCCGGCTGCCATCGCGACGGAGAGCGGGCGCGCCTGCAAGGCAAGCTGGGCGAGCGCCGAGATCCAGATGGCAGCCGCGGCGACAAGCGTCGCGCCGGTCGCGCCGAGCGGGGTCGCTGAGAGCTCCAGCAGGGCGATGCCGAGCAGGATCATCAGGGGGCGGATGATGTAGGGCGGGACGAGTGCCAGGGCCACCCAGCCGCGGGAGCGCCCGACGCCGTCGAGAAAATCGGCAAGGGCGAAGGCGGGGAGCGCCAACAGCGCCAGGCGCGCCGGCTCGGCATAGGGAGCAGGCAGAAGCGCGGGGATACCGGCAAGAAGGAGAAGGCCGAAAGCGGCGATCGCGGTACCGGCCAGGAGAGCGATCAGCATGCCGGCGCGGTGGAAACCGCGGGCCAGCGGCAGCGAGGCTTCCGCCAAATATTGCGGCAGGAAACGCAGGACGCTGGTGGCGAAGCCGAGGGTCGACACCGTGCCGAGCACATTGACCCAGACGAGGAGGGCAGCCAGCACGCCGAAATCATCGGCACCGAGCCAGCGGGCGAGCAGAATCTGGCTCAAGAAGGCGATGGCGGCCGAGACAATGCGGATCGCCAGCGCGAGGGCAGCGCCGGCGGCATGACGTCCCGGCGGGAGAAGTCTCCATCTCATCCGCCGCGACGCTAATGACCGGGGCTTAATTTTGGATTGCCGGCTTCCTATAAAGGGATCTGTTCCAGGAGACCTCAATGGCCGATGACAGGACCCCGAACCCGATCGCCCCCGGCACCCGGATCGGGCATGTTCACCTCAAGGTCGCCGATCTCGACCGGGCGCTGGCCTTTTATTGCGGCGTGCTCGGCTTCGAGCTGATGCAGACCTATGGCCGCGATGCCGCTTTCGTGTCGGCGGGCGGCTACCACCACCATATCGGGCTCAACACCTGGGAGAGCCGGGGCGGCCGGCCGCCGCCGCCCGGCACCACCGGCCTTTATCATGTCGCGGTGCTCTATCCGACGCGGGCCGACCTCGCCGATGCGCTCAGGCGGCTCATCAAGGCGGGCATCCCGCTCACCGGGGCGAGCGATCACGGGGTCAGCGAGGCTCTTTATCTCGATGATCCCGACGGCAATGGCGTCGAGCTCTATTGGGACCGGCCGAAGAGCGAATGGCCGCGCGGGCCGAATGGCGAGCTGAGCATGGGGACGCGCCGGCTCGATCTCGAGGCGTTGTTGGGAAAGAGTGAGTAGGCAGTAGGCAGTAGGCAGTAGGCAGTAGGGAAGGTCTCCGCTCGCTGCCTATTGCCTAAATTGCCCTCAAGCCGCCGGCTTGCCGCCCCAGCGCTCGGCGACATAGGTTTCGACGATGTCCTTGAACTGCTGGCCGATGTCGCTGCCGCGCAGCGTCTTGACCTTCTTGCCGTCGATATAGACCGGCGCCGCCGGGACCTCCCCGGTGCCGGGCAGCGAGATGCCGATATCGGCGTGCTTCGATTCGCCCGGGCCGTTGACGATGCAGCCCATCACCGCGAGCTGCAGGGTCTCGAAGCCGGGATAGGCCTTCTGCCACACCGGCATGCGGGTACGGATATGGCTCTGGATGTCCTGGGCGAGCTCCTGGAACACGGTGGAGGTGGTGCGGCCGCAGCCGGGACAGGCGATGACCATGGGCATGAAGGAGCGCAAGCCCATGGTCTGGAGGATCTCCTGGGCCACGGTGACCTCGCGGGTGCGGGCGCCGCCCGGCTCGGGGGTGAGCGAGATGCGGATGGTGTCGCCGATGCCCTCCTGCAGCACTACTGCCAGCGCCGCGGTCGAGGCGACGATGCCCTTGGAGCCCATTCCGGCCTCGGTCAGGCCGAGGTGAAGAGCATGGTCGGTGCGGCGGGCGAGCTCGCGATAGACGGCGATGAGGTCCTGCACCTCCGACACCTTGGCGGAGATCACGATGCGGTCGGGGCCGAGACCGAGCTCGATGGCCCGCTTCGCCGAGGTGACGCCCGACTGAACGATCGCCTCATGCATGACCAGGCGAGCGTCCAGCGGCTCGGGCCGCCTGGCATTGTCGTCCATCAGCCGCGCCAGCATCGACTGGTCGAGCGAGCCCCAATTGACGCCGATGCGCACCGGCTTGCCGAACTCGCAGGCCTTCTCGATCATCATCGCGAAATTGCGGTCCTGCTTCTCGCCGAAGCCGACATTGCCGGGATTGATCCGGTATTTCGCCAGCGCCTCGGCGCAGGCCGGATGGTCGCGCAGCAGCGTGTGGCCGATATAGTGGAAGTCGCCGATCAACGGCACTGCCACGCCCATGCGGTCGAGCGCGTCGCGAATGTGCGGCACGGCGGCCGCCGCCTCGCTGCGGTCGACGGTGATGCGCACCAGCTCGGAGCCGGCGTGGACCAGCTCGGCCACCTGGTTGGCGGTTGCCGCGGCATCGGCGGTGTCGGTGTTGGTCATCGATTGGACGACCACCGGCGCGCCGCCGCCGATCGTCACATGGCCAACCTTGACGCCAATGCTCTGCCGCCGCGTCCCGATTGCCGAATAGCCCATTCATGCACCTTCAAGTTGTGATCGTCGGTTCGTCTTCTTGCCAGATTTCAGCGCCCCTCGGCAAGTCACCCCTCGGCACCGGCGCAGCCCAGGCAGCGGCCGAGGAGCTCGACCACGGTGCGGCGCGGCCGGAAGCCGGTGCCGCGGGCCGCATCGGCCAGCGCCGCCATGCTGGCCGCCGCCTCGAACTCGGCCACGGCGCCGCAGCCGTCGCAGACCAGGAGCACGGCCTCGCCCTCGTGGTGACCATGGCTGCAGGCGACAAAGGCGTTGCGGCTCTCGATCTTGTGAACGAGACCGTGCGAGGCGAGGAAATCGAGGGCGCGGTAAACCGACATGGGGGCCGGGCGGGGTCCCGATGCGGCGAGCCGCTCGATGATGTCATAGGCGCCGGCCGCCTCGTGGCTCTTCGCGACGGCCACCAGGACCTTGCGGCGCAGGCCGGTCAGACGGCTGCCGCGGCGGGCGCAAACCCGCTCGGCCCGGGCGACGAGGTCGCCGGTGCAGGCGTCATGATCATGATCGGCGGCGAGAAAGCCGCCGCCGGACATGCGCTTGGTGTTCATGCTGTTACAATGTAACCGTCAATGGCCCGTTCCGCCAATGTTTTGCGCTGGATGGCCGGATCGGCTAGGTTTGTGCGAACCCCTTTCGGAGAGCCACCCATGCCCGTCACCGCCCGCCAGTCCCGCTCCGCCCCCCGCGAAATGATCCTGATCGAGCATCTGCCGTTCGAAACGGATGGCGGAATCGGCGAGCGGGCGCGGATCGGCCTGATCGTGCTGGCAAGCGACTTCACCATCGAGCATGAATGGCGCGCCATCTTTGCGGCGCTGCCGGGTGTGGCGCTCTATGAGAGCCGGCTCCACAACGACCCGATCATCACGCCGGAATCGCTCAGGGCGATGGACCCGCTCATCGCGCCGGCGGCGTCGCTGATCCTGCCAGGCAATCCACTCGATGCGATCGCCTTTGGCTGCACCTCCGCGTCGATGGCGATCGGCGAGGATGGCGTGTTCGCCAGGATCCGCGAGGGTGGCCAGGAGGCGCCGGCGACCACGCCGGTCACCGCCGCCTTCGCCGCCTTCAGGTCGCTCGGAGCGCAGCGAATCGCCGTGCTCACACCCTATCGCGCCGAGGTCAACCAGATCGTTGCCGACTACATCACGGCGCGCGGCTTCGACGTGCCGGTGTTCGGCTCGTTCAACGAAGGCAATGACCGGATCGTCGCTGCAATCACGCCGGCATCGGTCCAGGCGGGAATCAGGCGCATCCTGACGGCGGCGGATGTCGATGCGGTGTTCGTGTCCTGCACCTCGGTCAGACTTGCCGAAGCGGCAGCCGCGATCGAGACCGAGGTCGGCGTTCCCGTCACCTCGTCGAACCACGCGATGGCGTGGCATGCGCTGCGACTTGCCGGCATCCAGGATAGCCTGCCGCAATTCGGAAAGTTGTTCACACTTCCAATCGCTTGATGCGAAGCACAAAGCTTGGCCCTATTCCTGCCGCGTTGAACCCTTAGCGGGGCGGCCGGGAATGCCGCCGCTCAGGGGTTCGCGAGCGGCGGAGAGGGGACGGCAGTCCAACATTAGTCATTCGTTAGGACCGGTGGGCGCAGGATCGCGCCATCGAGATCTTTTCGGGGACGTTGGGCAATGTACGGAGCATATCCGATGGGGAACGGCCAACAATCCGATCAGGGGCGGATCGAGCGGGGCAATTCGGCGAAGCGCAGGGCCCGCGAAGTCAGCCCGGAACTCAAGGAGTTCATGCATATGTTGAAGACCATCGAGGACCAGGCCGAGGCGGCCGGTCAGCCCGAGGAGGAGTGAGTCGCGGGCCTGCCCGCGAGGGCGAGCAGCGCGGCAAGCTCGCGCCGGCCCGTCGGTTTCTGGATGATGGCGTCGAAGGCGGTCCGTGCCGTGTCGCGCAGGCAGTCGGCGGCACTGTAGCCGGACAGGGCGACGATCAAGGGCGCGGTGGGTCCGAGGCGCGAGCGAATGAGCCGCGCCGCCTTGATCCCGTCGATCACCGGCATGTCGATGTCGAGAAGGATCAGGTCGAAACAGTCGGCGGAAGCGCGGGTCACGGCATCGCCGCCATCGGCCACGGTCTCGATCTCGCAGCCAAGGCCGCGCAAGAGCGCCGCGGTGAGAAGGCGCGATGCGGGACAATCCTCGGCCAGCAGCAGGCGCGGGCGGCGGGCGACGCTGCCATCTGGCGTATCGGCCCCATCGGCCGGGTGGCGAGGGTGCATGATCCGGGCTCTCCCCAAGGCGCCGCTCAGGATCCGGCGCGTGCTGAGGCAGCGCCGTCCTTGGCTCATGCCAAGCTCACCACAGAATCGTTGCCAGCTTGGTAAAGACAGGCGGACAAGTGATGATAAATTGCGCGGCGATCAAATATTGAGCATCCAAGCCATCGAAAGGAGCAGGAAACCGGTGGCGAAAACTGCTGCGTGCCGGGTTGACGTCATAGACATGGCTCGCTCCCTCTCATCTCTCAATTCAAAGTCCCCGGCCAATCGTACTGTGTCCTACCGTCGCAGAATGGAAGCTGAACCGGTCGTTCATCCTTGGTTTACCATTCGCCCCGATACGAAAATTTAACCAGGCTCGCCCCTAATATCGGCAAGTGAACATCGGGGCGAAATTGCCATGAGCGAGACGCTTCTCATCGGGGCCGTGGGCCTCTCGATCAATTTCGTCCTGGCGGTCTTCGCGTACCGGACGATCGTGAAGCTCGACGCGCCGATCCCGGGTGTCGACCCGACGGATCAGCCGAAGGCGCCAACCATCGCGCAGATTCTTGGCGAGCCGGAACGGGCCTAAGCCAAGGCCAACAGAGTCAGTCGGCAGATAGGCATTAGGCGCCTCACCCGGCGCTTTGCGCCATCCTCTCCCACGGTGACGCTTGCCCGATCTCTCCCTCCCATGCGAACCTTCATTGCTGGGAGAACAAAACAGGGAGAGAGGAATGATCAGGACGGTGGGCCTGGCGGTGGCGCTTCTCATCGGCGCGCCGGCCTTGAGCGCAGTCGCTCTTGCCGAGGGCAAGATCGTGATCTCCAACTGGGACGGCTATATGCCGAAGGATCTGCCGGAGAAGTTTAAGGCGGAGACCGGCATCGAGGTCGAGGTGGCGGTTCACGCCACCAATGAAGACATCATGGGCAAGGTGGTGGCATCGGGCGGCAAGGGCTATGACGTGCTGTTCGTGTCGTCGCCCTTTGCCGAGGCTCTGGCGAAGCTCGGCATTGCCGGCAAGCTCGATCACTCCAAGATCCCCAATCTGAAGAACCTCTATCCGGAGGCGGCGGCGCTCAAGCATGATCCCGGCAACCAGTTCTCGGTCCCCTATGCCTGGGGAACGACCGGACTGTGCTATCGCTCCGACATCGTCAAGGAGGCTCCGGACAGCTGGAACGACCTGCTCAAGCCGGACGATGCGCTGAAAGGCAAGACCACCATGCTGGCGACCGATCGCTGGCTGATGGGGGCGGGGGAGCTGGCGCTCGGCATGTCGGTCAACGAGACCGACCCGGCGAAGCTCGAGCAGGTCAAGGCGCTGCTCACCGACGCCAAGAAGACGCTGCTCGCCTATGACGACACCACCTTCTACTCGAAGCTGGTGTCGGGGGAGGCGCATCTCGTCCAGGCCTGGGACGGGTGGTGCAATTACGGGATCACCGAGAACGACAAGATCAAATATGTCGTGCCAAAGGAAGGCTCGGACCTGTGGGTCGACACGATGGTAGTGGTCGGCAACTCCCCGAACCAGGAGGCGGCTCACAAGTTCATCGACTACATCCTGAAGCCCGAGACCGGCAAATGGGTGGCCGAGAACATCATGTACAAGGTGCCCAACAAGGCGGCGATGGACGCTCTCGACAAGGCAATGCTCGACAAATACCCGAACCTTGCCTATGCGCCGGCCGACCTCCTGAAATATGAGCAGCTGCGCGATCTCGGCGATGGAATGAAGACCTTCTCGAAGGTGGTCACCGAGGTGATGTCGGCGAAATAGCCGAAAAGGCGGACGACCTTTGAGGTCATCGGGAGAGCGCGACGGCCTGCCGCTCGCCACGAGCCTGCTCATGGCCCCTGGCCTTGGCTGGCTCATGGTGTTCATGGTGGTGCCGTCGCTGCTGGTGCTGGCGGTCGCATTCTTCGAACGCGGGGTCTATGGCGGCGTCGACTGGGCGACACCGACCTTCGAGAATTTCCGGCGGGCGGTCGATCCGCTCTATGCGACGATCTTCCTCGACAGCGCCAGCGTCGCCGGGGCGGCGACGCTGATCGCGCTCCTGATCGGCTATCCGGCCGCCTATGCGATCACGCTGCAGCCGCCACGGCGACAGACGGCGCTCCTGTTCCTCGCCATGCTGCCGTTCTGGACCAATTATCTGATCCGCACCTATGCCTGGATCGTGCTGCTCAACCGCGAGGGGCTGATCAACCGGGTGCTGATCGGCGCCGGGCTCACGGCCGAGCCGCTGCCCATTCTCTACAACAGCTTCGCGGTGGTGCTGGGGCTCGTCTACAATTACGTGCCCTTCGTCATCCTGGCGGTCTATTCGGCGCTGCAGCGGCTCGATCCGTCGCTCGCCGAGGCCTCGCGCGATCTCGGCGCCGGCGCCTGGGTGACGTTCCTCAGGATCACCTTGCCCTTGACGGCGTCGGGGGTGGCGGCCGGCGCGGTGTTCGTCTTCGTGCTGTCGATCGGCAATTTCGTCACTCCCGACCTCCTGGGCGGCGGCAAGGTGCAGATGGTCGGCAATTTGATCTACGATCAGTTCCTGAGCGCCCGCGACTGGCCGTTCGGGGCGGCGCTGTCGATGGTGCTGATGGCGGTCATGATGGTGCTGCTGTTCCTCAATGCGGTGGCGGCCTCGAGGACGGCGCGGAGCCGGCGCCATGCGTAGGCTGCTGACGCTCGAGCTCGGGCTCACCTTCGCCTTCCTCTATCTGCCGATCGCGATCCTGATCGGGCTGTCGTTCAACCGGGCCGGCATGCCGACCGCCTGGACCGGATTCTCCCTCGACTGGTACGGGAAGCTCATGGCGAGCCCCAAGATCATCGCGGCAACGCGCAACTCGCTGATCGTCGCGGCGTCGGCGACGGCGATCGCGACGGTGCTCGGCACCATGCTGGCGCTCGGGATCGAGCGGCGGCGGGCCTCGCCTCAGGTCGATGCGCTGCTGTTTGCGCCGATGATCATCCCCGACATCGTGCTGGCGATCGCGCTGCTCACGTTCTTCACCCTGATCGGGGCGACGCTCGGCCTCTATTCGATCGTGCTCTCGCATGTGGTGTTCAACATCGCCTTCGTCACGGCGGTGGTCAGGGCGCGGCTCAAATCCTTCGACTGGTCGCTCGAGGAGGCCTCGCGCGATCTCGGGGCGGGAGCTTGGACCACGTTTCGCGCGATCACCCTGCCGCTGATCCTGCCGTCGATCATCGCGGCGGCGCTGCTCGCCTTCACGCTGTCGTTCGACGAGTTCATCATCGCCTATTTCACGGCCGGCGCCGGCCAGGGCTCGACGACCTTGCCGATGCAGATCTATGCGATGATCCGGTTCGGGGTGACGCCGGAGATCAACGCCATGGCAACGATCATCATCATAGTCAGCTTCATCCTGGTGCTGAGCGCCCAGCGGCTCAATCGCGGCAGGCTTCCCGGCCCGTGAAGCCCTTGCTATCAATCCTGCGACAAGACGCAGAGGGAGGACGAGAATGCTCGAACGTGCCACGCGCAAGCCCGCAGCCAAATCGGGAAAGGCCGGCAAGACGGCCAAGCCGCGCAAGAAGAAGGTGGTAGCATTCTTCCCAGAAGGAGCCTTCGGACCGGCGCTCAACTCGGTCGGCATCGCCCAGGCGGTCAGCAAGCTCGGCCATAAGGCGGTGTTCCTGTCCGATCCGGGTTTTCTCGAGGTCTATCGCGGCTATGGCTTCGAGGCCCACCCGGTCAATCTGTCGGAGCCGCTGCCGGCCGAGGAAATGGCGCGGTTCTGGTCGGACTTCATCAACGGGCACATCGCAAACTTCGCCAAGTCGCCCTATGAGCAGATCGACAATTACGTGAAGGACTGCTGGGGGATGATCGTGTCGACCGCCGAATGGGCGGAGAAGGACCTGCCGCGGGTGCTCGAGGAGATTCAACCGGATGTGGTCTGCGTCGACAATGTGATCCTGTTCCCGGCGATCAAGCGCTATGCACGCGAGCATGGCAAGCCGTGGGTCAGGATCATCTCCTGCTCGGAAAACGAGATCGACGATCCCGACATCCCGCCGCATCTGTCGGGCCTTGCCGCCGACGACAAGAAGGGCTTTCGCCGCTACCGCAAGCGGTTCAACGAGGTCATCAAGCCGATCCACGACGCCTTCAACGCCTTTCTCAAGTCGACCGGCGAGAAGAAATATCCGCTTGGCCAGTTCTTCGAGGCCTCGCCCTTCATGAACCTGCTGCTCTATCCGACGCCGGTGAAGTTCAAGCGACGTCACAAGCTGCCGGCGAAGCAGTTCCAGTATCTCGAGGGCTGCGTCAGGCGGGAGAAGCCCTACAAGGTGCCGGCCTTCGCGGCCAATCAGCGGGCGCCGCTCATCTATGTCAGCTTCGGGTCGCTGGGCTCCGGCGACGTCGATCTCCTCAAGCGGATCATCGCGGCGCTCGGCAAGATGAACGTGCGGGCGCTGGTCAATGTCGGCGATTACAAGGACCGCTACAGCGACATCCCGTCGAACGTGCAGATCGAGTCGTGGTTTCCCCAGCCATCGGTGATCCCGAAGGTCGATGCGGTGATCCATCACGGCGGCAACAACAGCTTCACCGAGTGCCTCTATTTCGGCAAGCCGGCGATCATCATGCCCTATGTCTGGGACGGTCACGACAATGCGACGCGGGTCCAGGAGACCGGCCATGGCCTCAAGCTCGACCGCTACGGGTGGCGCGATGAGGAGCTCGCGACGGCGCTCGACAAGGTGCTGAGCGACAAGAAGATGAAGGCGCGGCTCGAAAAGACGGCGAAGCGCATGCAGGCGGAGCATGGGCCGACCAAGGCGGCGAAGATCATCGACAAGCTCACCCGCGCCAAGGTGATGTCGTGACGGCGAGCGCACCGGATCGCCGGTCCTCGGCACCGCATCTCGACGATCCCGCCAACTATGCCGGGCCGTTCGACGATTGGGGCATCATCCCGACAATGATCGAGGGGGCATCGCGCACCTCGGGGTTGGTGCTCCACAAGGGCAGCGACGGCCGGTCGGAGACCGGCATATGGATCTGCACGCCGGGCACCTGGGGCTGCACGGTGACTCGCGACGAGTTCTGCCATTTCCTGGCGGGGCGTTGCACCTACACCCACAGCTCGGGCGAGGTCATCGAGGTCGGGCCCGGCACGGTCGCGTTCTTTCCCGAAGGCTGGCAGGGCACGTGCCGGGTCACCGATACGGTGCGCAAGGTCTATATGATCCGGTGAGATCCGGGCTTGGCGATTGACAATGGACGCCGTCGCTTTCACCGTTTCCTTCGGGGAGCGGCCTTGATTCGGCGGGCGGGTGATGCGCAACGCACTTTCGAGCGTGGCGGCGAGCGGGGATTCCGAAGGGCATGGCCTGCCGGCCACCTGGGGTCACGCGCCTTCATCGAGCGGGATCTTCAGCGATCTGTTCGGGATTGCCCGACCGGTCGGTCAAGTGATCTGCTGGGACTATCTCGGCCATCATTATCTCTGCAAGGTCTATGAGATCAGCCAGCGTCCGGAGATCGAGCGGGCGATCTTCATGTTCGCGGAGCGGGTGGGCGACTGCTATCTGCCGCGGCGGATCGGTCATGCCAAGTCGGGCGAGCAGGGCGTTCCTTCGGGAGAGCAGCTCACTGCCGCGGCGGCGGCTGGCTGCAGCCACATATTGGTGCATGACGCACCGACGATCTTCACCGACCTGGAGGAGATCGAGCGGCGGCTCATCGCCACGTTCGATCCGGTCATGAACAAGAAGGGGCAGTAGGTGTAGGCAAGGACCGGTGTTTTCCCTGCTGCCTATCTGCCTATTGCCGAAAACAAGCGCCCCGCCGCGCACTCTGTCTCTGGCGCCGGCGGGGCTTTGCATTCTCTTTCAGAGGCCGGCCCTGGGCCGGCCAGCTTTCGCGGATGCTTACGCCTTGCGCACAGACGCTCGACGATCCGCCAGTTCACGTTGAATTGTGCTGTGATCACAAGCGAGTAGACAACGGCGTCGCGTTGGTTACTGCCTGCTGCCTCGTCAATCGCGAGGCCCTGAGAGATTGCCCGGTGGAGTCACTCCCGTTACCTCTCTGGCTCATCAAGCAGCCTTTCACTGCTGTACCTTAGAGCTTGGCACGATGGTGCCGCATGTCAAGAGCATTAAGGTCGCTAAATCACGCTCCCGCCACGACGATGCCGCGGCATTCGCCGAAACCGATGGAGACGTGGCCTTCGGCATGAGCGAAGCCACGCAGAATGACTTCGTCGCCATCCAGGAGAAAGGAGCGCTGCTCGCCGGACGGCAGCTTGATCGGGTTCTGTCCGGCGGCGGTCGCCTCGAGGAGGCTGCCGCAGCCATCGGTCGAATCCGCGGAGATGGTGCCGGTGCCGAGGAGATCGCCGGGATTGAGATTGACGCCGCCAATGGTGTGATGAGCGACAAGCTGGGAGATGGTCCAGTAGAGATGGCGCATATTGGAACGCGCCAGATGATGCGGCGGCATGGCGCGCTCGCGCATTGCCGCGGTGGACAGCAGAAGCTCAAGCTCGACATTGAAGACCGTGGCTTGCGCAGCTTCCTCGCAAAGATAGGGTTGGAGCGGCGGGTCGTCCTCATGGCGCGGCGCGTGGGCAATGCGGAACGGGGCGAGCGCCTCGGGGGTGATGATCCAGGGCGAGATGGACGTGGCGAAGCTTTTCGACAGGAATGGCCCGAGCGGCTGGTACTCGAAGGCCTGGATGTCGCGGGCCGACCAGTCGTTGAGCAGGCAGTAGCCGGCGATGTGATCGGGGGCATCGGCGATCGGAATCGGTTCGCCATGCCGGTTTCCCGACCCGATCCACACGCCGATCTCAAGCTCGCAGTCGAGCATGCGGGTCGGTCCGAAGACCGGCTCGGGGACATCGGGCAACCTGAATTGGCCAAGCGGCCGCCGAATGGCCGTTGGCGAAGGCACGAGCGAGGAGGCGCGGCCGTGATAGGCGATCGGCATGTGCTTGTAATTGGGCAGAAGCGGGTTCTGCGGACGGAACAACCTGCCGACATTGGCGGCGTGGTGGATGCCAGCGTAGAAGTCGGTGAAATCGCCGACCCGGACCGGAAGATGCATGGTGCAGTCGGCGGCCCGGTGGAGGCAGCGCTCGGTCGTCGCCCGGTCGTGGTCGCCGGTCAGGAGGGCGCTGAGACGCGACCGCAAGGCGCGGCGCGGACCTCGCCCGCGCGCCAGGAGCGGGTTCAGCACCGGGCCGGCAACAGCGGCAGCGACACTCATGACCTCGCCGTCGAACAGGCCGGCAGCCAGCATCGCGTCAAGGTCAAGTATGTGGTCGCCGATGGCGGTGCCGGCGCGCGGCGCCTCGCCACGCGGTGAGAAAATGCCGAGCGGCAGATTCTGGACCGGGAATTGGCGGTGACCCGGCGCGCCGGGCACCCAGCAGCGGAGCGAGCGATCGGTGGTCGGGTCGGAGCCCACCATCTCAGGGATAGCGAACGGGCGGCGGCGGCGGGGGGTCCGGCAAGGGAATGAACTCGCTATCGCCGGGTACGGTGTCGAAGCGGGCGGCCTTCCAATCGGCCTTGGCCTGATCGATGCGGTCCTTGCGGGAGGAGACGAAGTTCCACCATATGAAGCGCGGTCCGTCCATAGGCTCGCCGCCCAGCATCATGAAACGGGCATCGGAGCGGGCACGGATGGTGATGCGGTCGCCGGGACGGAACACCAGGAGCTGGGCGGGTCCGAATCGGTCGCCGGCGATGTCGATTTCGCCGGAGACAGTGTAAACCGCCCGTTCCTCATGCTCGGCATCGAGAGGAACCGCCGCCGCTGCCCTGAGCGACACATCGGCATAGAACATCGGGCTCGATGTCCTGACCGGCGATGCAGCGCCGAGGAGCGCGCCGGCAATGAGGCGGACCGTCAGGCCGTCCTCGGCGATGAGCGGCAGCTCGCTTGCGCGATAATGCACGAAGTCGGGCGCCGTCTCCTCGTCCTTGGCGGAGAGTGCGACCCAGCTTTGGATGCCGAAGAGCCGCGAGCCGGTGCGCCGCAGCTCTTGCGCGGTGCGCTCGGAATGGACGATGCCGCGTCCGGCGGTCATCCAGTTGAGCTCGCCGGGGCGAATGGCGAGCGCGGTGCCGAGCGAATCGCGGTGCATGACCTCGCCGGCAAACAAATAGGTGACGGTCGACAGACCGATATGGGGATGCGGGCGGACATCCATGCCCGCGCCGAGCAAGAACTCGGACGGGCCCATCTGATCGAAGAAGATGAACGGTCCAACCATCTGCCGATTGGGCGAGGGCAGGGCCCGGCGCACCGAGAAGCCGCCAAGGTCGCGGGTGCGCGGCACGATCACCGTGTCGATCAGCTCGCAGGCGCGGCGGTCGCCGGCTTGAGGATCATCACAGGGCTGCCAGCTCATGGGGCGTTACCTACACGGAGCGCGACGCGATGGGAATGGGGGAGCTACGGCGCTTCTATTGCGCCAGCAATCAGGGTTCCTTGAGCTTCCAACAAACCCATTTCGTTTTGCAAACTCCACAATCATTAGTTGCAGAATGATCAAATACTACAACGTGACCCCGACCAGGCAGCTCACATCACTGAGGTGCATTCAAATGATAATGCCAGCCGGTCCTTCGCACACGCGTCTTTGGACTGCGAATTCGACGGCGCTATGACTAACGATCGTGGAGTATTAAAATCGAAACCCGGTTCAGAGCCTATGGCCCTTTTAGCACAGCTAACACTGTCAATCGGGCAACTGCGTCGTTCTTGGGAATGTCTTCGGTGATCGCGACATTCAAATACTTTGGTCCATCGCAATGGATGTGAGCAACAAACTCATCGCCCATGAACGAATGGGTCAGCGCCAAACAATTTCCCAGGCCATTCACCGATTGGAGCGCGTTCTCTACTTGACCAGGCTTGGCTTCGACCAACACATAGGCCCGCACCATCTCTTGAGCACTGACCGGAGCCGCAAGCGCAGCGATGAGCGAAGCGGCGACTGTTAAGCACGTCTTCCAATGAAACATGGCGATCCTCCTCCAATGACGGCGACAAAATTCTCTCAGCGAACTGTTCTCATTTCCGCCAATTGATGTCGAATGCTAAACACAAGCCGGCCACCCCCGTCGATGCCGACCTCGCCTATTCGAAGTGAGATGACCGCCTTCTCGTCGATGAGTTTCACCATCCCGTTTCCAGCAAAAACATTAGTCCGGCCGGAATTCTTCTCCCAGCTATTTGATCGTTACGAGCTCTGCCCTCAGGGGGGCGGGACCGTCATAGACCAAGATAAAGCGCATGGGGTGGCGCGTCGTATCGGAGGGGAAATAGGCGATTCCTTCAGGCTTGCTAGTTTCGTATGCGCCGAGATCGCACAAGAGATCTGGGACAGATGCAGCGTGATCCTTGCCGCTGACCTGATCTTGTCCATCCCAGAAGTATATGGCGAAGCTTTGCCGCTCATCACCGTTGGGCCCAGCCAGGATATAGAGTCCCCCTGGACCGGGGGCGATGTCACGTACCCCGCGGCCATTCAAATTTACAAAGAGGATCTCGCTCCTTTCTAACATAGAGGTGGAAAGGTCTTGAACAAGGCGCAGAATCGGGACGTAGTTCTCCCGCAGGACCGGTCCGCGAAAACCGATATAAAGAGCGTCAGGCGTTGCCGCCAGTCCTTCGATATCTATGCCATTCTCCTTATTGGGAATGCTCGCGAATAAAGAGAGGACGGGATTTCGCGAGATCAGCTCGCGCAGGCTTACCGACTGGAGCACTTCAGCCTTATCACTGTCATCCAATTTGAACTTGAGCAATTGATCGCGTGATTCGCACATATCGATACCGGCCCGACTGAGGTTATTCCGGTTCTTCTCATATGTGTTATCGGTCTTTTGCTTTTTGCGGTTCATGGAGTGAGAGCCGATGGCGAAAAATACATCGCCATTCCGTGTCAGCGCCTCGAAATCCGCCTCTTTGCAAGCTCCTGCCGCTATCTCGTACAGTAGGACATCTCGGAGATACTGATAGCCGCTCTCCGGGGCCCCTTTGAACTCTTGCACGGTGTATTGACGCCCATGCTCGTCGATCGCTTCATTGGAGAGCGTAAAAAGCTTGTCATCTTTAAGGACGATACCGCTCAGCTCGGCGCGATTATTGTTTAAGGGGATCGAGGCCCTAAGCAACACTTCGGCATGATCGCAGCGCGGGTCTCGGTCCTGAGCCGCAGCAGGGGTGTAGAGTAAAAGAGCAGCCATGATAGAGACGGAAGATACGTGACGCATTGATCGCACCTTCGTTTTGATCGCACCTTCGTTGGCCCGACGACCAATATACCTCAACAAGCTCGTTGACTCTTAACCGCTTCGATTCGATTGCGGCCTCATTAAACGGCCTCAGTGTCCTTGACTAAATGCCCGTTGCTGTCGCGCTTTGGTGACGGTGACCTTCTTGGGCTTTGGATCGGGAGCGAGATTCAATCCCGGCTTGAGCTCGCCGACTGGGCGCACCTCGTAGTTCGACCTCCCAGGCGATATAGGCGACCTCATGATTGGCATAGGCGCGCGATTGCTCAGGCTGGGCGTGGCTATTCCTCCCACGATGTGGTGATCGGCGTGAGCTTCGTTCCCCGGACGGTCTGGACACCGCGGTCATGATGAGCGTGCTCGGATCGTTGCGGATCGAGCAGGAATTTGTTCTTGCGGGCCGTCAGCTTGCTCTTGGCTGTCACGGCGCTCTCCGTCATCTGCGCCGATTGTGAAACCTAACAGCTATCCAGGCTTCAAGATGTGAGGTTCCTCACATAAAGCGAGTGCGATTTCAGGAGATTTGAAACGGCCGCCTCTTTGCGATCATCCTACCGGCTGGTGGTCTTCGGTGGGCAGTCCGTTATCATAGCGCCATGCTGCTGAACGACATTGTCGAGACCTCTCGGCTGGTCGCCTGATCGAGGCAGTTGCGCGTGCGGCGGACTTGCCGGCGGTGGATGTTCGCCGGGCGGTGATGCTCGCCGGTTCGATGACGGCCGTCGCGGGTGCAGCGCTGAGAGAGGGCGCGGCCGGCCTTGCTCGCTTCTCCGTCGAACTGTTCCGCCCCATACTCGCCCAGACCGCAGTCGATGTTGCGGACGCTCTTGTCCGCCTCCCCCACGCCCATTTCGAATATAAGCTCGATGGCGCACGCGTCCAGGTTCACAAGTCCGGTCGCGATGTGCGCATTTTCACGCGGGAGCTCAATGACAAGACGGACGCCGCGCCCGAGATCGGCGACGCCGTTGCCAATCTTGATGTCAATCAAGTGATCCTCGACGGCGAGGCGATTGCGCTCCGGCCCGACGGCATGCCACACCCCTTCCAGGTGACGATGCGGCGCTTCGGCCGCAAACTGGATGTCGACGCGATGCGCGACAGCCTGCCTCTCAAAGCCTGGTTCTTGACTGCCTTGACCGCGATGGCGCGCCATTGATCGACCGTCCTCAGCGCGAGCGCTTCGCGGCGCTGGCGGAGATCGTGCCACCCTGGATGTTGATTCCGCACTTGGTTACCAGCAAGCTGGACGTGGCAGAGGAATTCATCAACCAGGCGCTCCAACATGGGCATGAAGGCCTGATGGCGAAGGCGCTCGATGCTCCATACGAGGCTGGTGGCCGTGGTGCTGGCTGGCTCAAGATCAAGCGCGCGCACACCCTCGATCTCGTCGTCCTCGCCGCCGAATGGGGTCATGGTCGCCGACAGGGTTGGCTCAGCAACCTGCATCTTGGTGCTCGCAATCGCGCAACGGGGGACTTTGTCATGCTCGGAAAGACGTTCAAGGGCCTGATAGATGCCATGCTGCAATGGCAGACGAAGCGCCTGCAGGAGCTGGCCGTCGCGCGCGACAGCTCCATCGTACAGGTGCGGCCCGAACTGGTCGTTATTGCCGCGCGCCGGTCGATGCTACCGGCGAATGGGCTTGAGCTCGATTTTGAGCAGGGACAGCCGGGGGAGCGGCACTGTCTCGGACCATCCATTAAGTAGCGCCTTCGAGCGGCGAGGCAGCGGAAGGGGCTTCACGTCGCGAAACGCCTTTGTCGGGTCTATGCGACCTGCTCTTCTCTTAACGGCCGGCTAACAGCAGCTGCAAGCTCTCGAGGGCGGTTTCGAGCTGTTTGGCCGCCCTTCGCTCATAACGGACAAGCCGATCAGAGGCTTGTGCGCTCTGTACCATAGTCTGACGGTCACCATCACCGGTGCTGGGGTAGCTCTTCGCGCTGTCCCATTGCTCGATCGTTTCGATGAGGGCTTTGATGGCATCGGACCTGGCACGGGACATCCTTTCGCAGAAGAGCCAGGCTTCGGCAGCTCTTCTTGCCGCATGCCAGACCTCCTTGTCTTCACATCCAGGGGCAAGGAGAGCGATCAGCTGATTGAGCCGATCGCGCTCATTCGTCAGGAGAAGCCGCGCCGAGTGCCCGTGCTTTAGGGCGTTGCCGCGGCTCGCTTGCGACTTCACGACCGTCATGCTTTCCAGCTTTCGTGTTCGCCACGATTGCGGTATCCGGCTCCCTGGATGTGGTGAAACTCGGTCCGGAGCTTTTTGCCCCGAAGCCTTGTCAGCTTTCGGACTTGGTCGAGCCTCTAGCATAGGCAGCATCGGTCTCCTGGTCGATCAAATCGAGGATCGGTTCAACTTCTTGCAGTGCTTCGACGAGCACGACATTGGGGCCCGAGCCTGCGGCAATAAGCTCTTGGACAAGCAACGAACCACGATCCTCGCGCGAGGTCGTCGCGCCGCTCTCCTGCATCGGCAAAGAGCCTGATGCGAGATACTTCCTGGCTCTAGCCTCGAACTTCATGAGCAAGATTTGGTGAGCAGCCTCATTGAGTCTCCGAATACGCCAGGTCTCCTTGGCAATCTTGAAGACGATCCGAGCGTCGCCTGGCCAATCGATACCAAAATACTCTTCGACGTCGAGATAGAGCTTGGCAAAGGCCCAAGAAGATTCGCCACGAAGAACGAAATCGCCGCCGAAAAAGTGCAACGCCCTTCGCTGTCCATCCTCGATGGCGGTCGGCATAGATGACCCGTTTCTTCAAACGCCGCCTCTGCTGCTCCTTCCATCGCTGATCGGGGGTGATCTCCTCAGCGTCCGGTTCATAGATACTGTTCGGTACGCGGAGCTGGGCAAGGCCATTGTAATGGTCCATCGCAACAAGCTGGGCGCGCCGCTCGCGCATTAGCATCAGAAGGTCGTTGGCGGTATCGAACCGCTTACTGGCGAGCTCGCTCCGCCTTATCATGGCAGCTCTTGTCGGATGGCTCTTCACCAGCGCCACGGCCCTGAGCGGTGGTGGTGCTTCGAGTTGCGCCGATGCCTGATCGGAGAGGTGGCGCCAGTAAATCGGAGCGCATCGGCGGATGTGGCGGTGAGCAGGGACGCAAAATCGATGAGCGTCGAGGGTCCCTCTCCTTCCATCAATTGTCGCCCGGCGCGGTTGGTCAAGGCGGCCTCTGCCTGGTCCCATCGCTGTTCCATCAACACACTGTCGGCCATCTCCTTTTCGAGAGAATACTCAAAGCGCGAAAGATGGCCGCCAAATCCAGGCTTCAGCAAACTGTGAATTTGGCTATAGCGCTCGTCCGATTCATGCGGCAGCAGGGGTGCTGCCCCATAGAGCTCCTGGTCCTGCGCCAACTGCTTACAGGTCGACGAATTTGAATGCTTTCTTGCGGAGCTCGTGCCTGATCATGGGCGAGCAAATCGGCTTGCTCGGCCGAAAGTGAGCCTTGTGTGTGATTGGCATCGGTCATGGATCTCTCCCGTAAACGATTGAATGGCATCTGCTCGCCCAAACCAATAGGCGAGACACAGATACTGATTCGCGGGGGAGAAAGGACTTAGTAACCGCTCGGCGAGTTCTGGTCAAGAGCTCATCTGAGGAAACCCTGCCCGAAGCGGGGCAATAACTTGCGAGGACTGCCAGCATAGAGTGGTGTTTCGCGAAACGAATCAAATTCGGTTATGGACCACTCGAGCTAACCGCTTTTGCTCCGCGTCTGTGCTGCGAGACTCACACCCGGGCCTGCCGTGACGTCTCCATCGATAAGATGATATGGACCGTCGGCGAGCGACTGAGAGTCTGCAGCTTTGGATCGTCTCTTTCCCGCCGGCTAACTCGTCTCATCGCCCTACGGTTTACAAGCTCTAGCTCCCGGACCACCCAACATTAGAATGCGGCTATCCGCTTTATTGTAGCCGATGGAGTGTGGTTGGAAATTTGAAGACCGAATCTACCGTTCCGGTGACCCGTCCAAGGTTAGCTTCCATCCTCTTGAAGGCAATTAGACCAATCCCAGCTTGCCTAGCGCCACCCGCGTCGATCATGTGAGGCTGCGCGTCATCCCGACAGCATCCAGAGATGTCGTAATTCTATCATGACCTGGTCTTCCGGCCGCGCGACCTGGGGACCGCCGTCAGCCTCACTCCAGGTCCATTCCCATCATCGGCATCAATGAAAATGATACCCGCCTGTGCCAGTGCATTCTGTATGCGGAACACCGTATCCGCATTGCCGTGTACGAGACCGGTCCCGGCCTCAACTCTCTTCACCGTGACAGGGCTCACACCGGCACGCTTGGCCAGATCGCTTTGACTCCAATCGAGTAGACCTCGCGCTGCGCGAATTTGTTCGACGTAGAGCACTTGACTTAATGTATCTCTATGGCTACATTTGTGGTCCATTCGGACCATAAAAGGATACTAGCGATGTCGACATTCGAACTGGGACTCCAAGCGAGCCTCTTCGCTGAGCTTCGCCGCCGCTTGGTCGAATAGAGTTTGGTCATCAATTTCGGGGTCTGCTTC
>JBIOYR010000108.1:0-16920 GCA_044870245.1 Aestuariivirgaceae bacterium
CGGCCGCTGGGAGGTCGAGCGCGGACCGCAACGGCTCGCCTACGATGCCTGGTGGCATCTCGGTTACGACACCATGGTGACCAGCGAATGGGGCACGCCCGACACGTTCGAGAACGGGCTGCTGCCGGAGATTCTGCTCTCGGCGCAATATGGACGGCGACTGCATTTCTGGGACTTGCAGAAGCGCAAACATCTCCAGGAGATCGATTTCGGCCCCGACTACCAACTCGTATTCGAGCTTAGGCCCGCGCATGATCCGACCAAGGCCTATGGCTTCGTCAATTGCGTCGTCAGCCTCAAAGACCTGTCGTCGTCGATCTGGACCTGGCATCGCGACGGCGATCAATGGGCGGTCAAGAAGGTGATCGAGATTCCGGCGGAGCCGGCCGACCCCGATCTGCTGCCGCCGGTGCTGAAAGGCTTCAAGGCGGTGCCGCCGCTGGTCACCGATATCGATTTGTCGATGGACGACCGCTTCCTCTACGTCTCCTGCTGGGGCACCGGCGATTTCCATCAATATGACGTTTCCGATCCGATGAAGCCGGAGCTCACCGGCAAGGTGCGGATCGGCGGGATCGTGTCGAAGGCCACCCATCCGGGAGCCAAGGGGAAGCCACTCCAGGGCGGACCGCAAATGGTCGAGATCAGCCGCGACGGACGGCGGATCTACTTCACCAACTCGCTCTACGGCGCAGTCGATCCGCAATTCTATCATGAGGGTCTCGACGGCTGGATGGTGAAGCTCGATGCCGGGCCCGATGGCGGCCTCGCCTTCGACCCGAAGTTCTTCATCGGCTGGCCCGGTCCTCACCGGCCGCACCAGGTGCGGCTCGAGGGTGGTGACTGCTCCTCGGACAGCTACTGCTATCCGTGACCATCGCCTGGCCGTGGATCGTCATTGCCGGACTCGGCGCCTTCCACGGCCTCAATCCCGCCATGGGTTGGCTGTTCGCGGTGGCGATCGGCCTGCAGCGCGACAGCTTCCGTGCCGTGTTGCTGTCGCTGCTGCCGATTGCCGCGGGGCATGCCCTCGCGATTTTCGCCGCCATTCTTCTCTTCCTGCTCGCCGGCCTGATGTTCGACCAGACGCGGCTCCGATGGATCGCCGGCCTGCTGCTGATCGGCTGGGCGCTGTGGCACCTTTTCAGGGGCCATCGCGCGCGGGTGCGCTTCGGCATGACTGCGGGAATGATCGGCCTTGCCGCCTGGTCCTTTCTCATGGCGCTGGCCCACGGCGCGGGATTGATGCTGTTTCCCGCCCTCCTGCCGCTCTGCATGCCCGAGGCCGGCGGGATCGGCAGCCTCATGGGCAGCGCCGGCGTCGCGCTGGCAGCCGTCGCGCTCCATTCGGCAACCATGCTGACCGTCGCCGGGACGGTCGCCGTCATCGTCTACCGCCTGACCGGCGTCGCCATTCTGCGCGAGGGCTGGATCAACCTCGATTGGCTGTGGAGCGCTGCACTGATCGTTTCCGGAGTGATTTTGATTGCATGAGACGAGAGGCTAGCACGCGATTGTCAATTGACAATTGACAGTTGACAGCCGTGGATTTATGATTGAAAGCTTTCGGCACAAAGGGTTGCGACGTTTCTATGAACAGGGAGATCGCAGCAAGCTCCCCTCCCATCTGACGGAGCGAATTGGAATTGTTCTGGCCGCGCTGGACGTCGCCAGGACCATTGATGACTTGAACCGCCCGAGCTTTCGGCTCCACCCATTGAGGGGGAATCGAAAGGTTTTTGGTCGATCACGGTCGCCGCCAATTGGAGAATTATCTTCCGCTTCGAGGACCGCTCTGTGCTGGATGTCGATTTCGTGGACTATCACTGACGAGGATCATCTCCGATGCCGATGAAAGATCCCCCTCATCCTGGCCTTGGACTTCGCGATGATATCGAGGCCCTCGGCTTGTCCGTTGCTGAGGCAGCCGAGGGCATCCGCGTCACGCGCCAACAGCTTTATAACGTGTTGAGCGGTAAGCATGCCATTACCCCCGAAATGGCCCTCCGGCTGGAAATGGCGATTGGAGGCACTGCCGATTCATGGTTGGCCATGCAGGCAGCTTACGATCTGGCCCAGCTTCGCAAGCGCAACACCATCGTCATACGGCGTCTCGGCCCTAAAGTGGCTTGAACGATCGGCACCAAGGGAAATCCGATAGTTGAAACCCAACATCCTCCTCATCATGGCCGACCAGCTGGCCGCGCGCTTTCTGCCTGCCTATGGCAATCGCGTGGTGAAGGCGCCCAACCTCGATCGCCTCGCCGCCGAGGGCGTGGTGTTCGACAACGCCTATTCAAACTCGCCGCTCTGTGTGCCGGCGCGTGCCGTGGCGATGTCGGGGCTGCTGCCCTCGCACAGTGGCGTCTACGACAATGCCGCCGAGTTCGCCGCGCAGATTCCGACCTTTGCCCATTATGCCCGCCTGCAAGGCTATCGCACCTGCCTTGCGGGAAAGCTCCATGCCATCGGACCCGACCAGCTGCACGGTTTCGAGGAACGTCTGACCACCGACATCTACCCGGCCGATTTCGGCTGGACTCCCGACTGGCGGCTCCGCGCCGGCGAGCGCATCGACTGGTGGTACCACAACATGACCTCGGTGAAGCAGGCCGGCGTCGCGGAGATCACCAACCAGCTCGAATATGACGACGAGGTCGCCTTTCTCGCCCGCCGCCAGCTCTTCGACTGGACGCGCTACCAGCCCAACGATCCGTTCCTGCTGAAGGTCTCATTCACCCATCCGCACGACCCCTATGTCAATCGTCAGGCCTTCTTCGACCTCTATGAGAGCGACGAGATCGCGCCGCCGAGCATCGGCCCCCTGCCCTCTGCCAAGCTCGATCCGCACGACCGCCGCCTCTACGCCATGGCCGCCGGCGACGATTACGAGATCACGGCCGAAGATGTGCGGGCCGCCCGCCGCGGCTACTGCGCCAGCATCTCCTATGTCGACAGCCTGATCGGCACCCTGATCGAGACGCTGGAGACCTGCGGCCGGCTGGACGACACGATCATCATATTCACCGCCGATCATGGGGATTTTCTGGGCGAGCGCGGCCTCTGGTACAAGATGTCGTTCCGTGAGCCGGTGGCGCGCATACCGCTGATCGTCTGGCAGCCCGGTCGCTTCGCACCCCGGCGCATCAGCCAGCCGGTCTCCCTCGCCGACCTCGCCCCGACCATCGCGGCAATCACCGGGACAGCCGATCTGGCGACGCCGGTCGATGGCACCAATCTCCTGCCGCTGCTCGAGGGCGCCCCCGAGGATCAGGACGCCACCGTCTTCGGCGAGTATCTGGCGGAAGGCGTGATTGCCCCGATGGTCATGCTGCGCCGCGGCCGCTGGAAGTTCATCCACACGCCGAGCGATCCCGACCAGCTTTTCGATCTCGACGCCGATCCGGATGAGCTGACCAATCTTGCCACCCTCGAGGCGGAACGCGCTTCCGCCTTCCGCGCCGAGATCGAGGCGCGCTTCGATATTCCTGCGATAACCGCCAAGGTTCTGGAGAGTCAGCGAGCCCGGCACTTGATCTTCGCGGCGTTGCGCTACGGAAAGACCCCGAGCTGGGACTTTCAGCCGGAGCGCGACGCAGCGACGCAGTACACCCGCAACACGCTCGACGTCACGAGTCGCGACCAGCAGTCGCGCTTTCCTCCCGCACCGCCGCCCGTGAAGCGTTAGCCTTCTTCAAGGCCTTGTCGACCGCCTCGCACACCGCATCGAAGGTGAGCAGGGTCGAGGCATGGCGCGCCTTGAAGTCGCGCACCGGCAGGAGCGCCTCGAGGTCCGACCACCGTCCGGTCGGCGGCGGTCCGTTCTCCTTCAGCATCGCATGCATCTCGCGCCGGATCCGGTGAAGCTCGTCGGAGGTGGCGCCGACGACATTGCGCGCCATGATCGACGACGACGCCTGGCCAAGGGCGCAAGCCTTGACCTCATGGCCGAAATCGGCAACACGCGGCCCATCCATCCTGACGTCGACGGTGACCTTGCTGCCGCACAGCCGCGAATGAGCAATGGCGGTTCCGTCCGGCTCGGCCAGCCTGACATGGCGCGGAATGTCCGCGGCAAAGCCCAGGATCTTCTTGTTGTAGATGTCGTTGAGCATCAGCCAACCATACCAGCAGCCGCCGCGATGGTTCAAATGGCTCCGCCATGCCGCGGCCGCATGTCCCAGACCCGGGAAGGCCCTTTAAGCAGCACCCGAAAGTGCCCATCTAACCGACGGAACCATGCGATGCCTCAGTCTTTCCGCTGGGCCCGCAACCATGCTAAGTGGTACGCGACCAACAGAGATGCAAGCGCCCAGGGAGCCTGCAATCGCGGTTTGGAGCGCCAGAACTGGAACTCGAGGGAGCCTCGGATTGAAGGGCCCAATGCAGGACAGGACAGCACGACCGATGGACGCCGTGGTGAAGAAGATCCGGCCGAACAAGCCTTTTATCGGGCGCGGCCCAAGTCTCGAGCGGCCGAGCCAGGCCGAGGCGGAGGCGGCGGTCAGGACGCTCCTGGCCTGGGCCGGCGAGGATCCGCAACGCGAGGGCCTGCTCGACACCCCGAAGCGGGTGGTGAATGCCTATCGCGAGTTCTTCAAGGGCTATGAGGAGGATCCTGTCGAGGCGCTGTCCCGCACCTTCGAGGAAGTGGGCGGCTATGACGATCTGGTCATGCTCCGCGACATCGAGTTCAACTCCCATTGCGAGCATCACATGGTGCCGTTCATCGGTCGGGCCCATGTCGCCTACCTGCCCTCCGACCAGGTCGTCGGGATCTCCAAGCTCGCCCGCGTCGTCGAGATCTTCGCCCGACGCCTCCAGACCCAGGAGACCATGACCGCCCAGATCGCCCATGCCATCGACACCGCGCTCGCCCCGCGCGGCGTGGCTGTGATGCTGGAGGCGGTGCATCAATGCATGTCGCTGCGCGGCGTCAACAAGCGCAACGTCGCCACCATCACCACCCAGTTCACCGGCGAGTTCAAGACCGACCCGCAGCGCCAGGCCCGCTTCATGGAGCTGGCGCGAAACCCGTCGAGCGGCTTCTCGCTCTAGCCTTCCAGGGTGGCCGGATTTGAAAACCCCACCGCCAATCGAAGAGGGTAGCGCATTCCGGCCGCGCTTCGACGACCGGGGCCTCATCCCGGTCTTCGTCGTCGACGCCGCAACCGGCCAGGGCCTGATGGCCGCCTGGATGAACCAGGCGGCGCTCGAGCAGACCCTCGCCACCGGCTTTGCCCATTATTGGAGCCGGTCGCGCAATTGCCTGTGGCGCAAGGGCGAGACCTCGGGCGAGAGCCAGCGCGTCCGCGACATCCTCACCGACTGCGACCAGGACACGCTGCTTCTGCGTGTCGATGTCGAAGGGCGCGGCGCCACCTGCCACACCGGCCGACGGTCATGCTTCTACCGTCGGTTGCGCAATGGCACGGGCCAGGTCACGTTGGAAACCATCGACGACCATCGTTTGTTCGAACCCATGGCGGTCTATGGCGTCGGTCGCGACCCCGGGTCGTGAATTCGGTCACCTTTTCACGCTTCATTTTGCATTTTGGTTCATAATGCTCCTCAAGGAGGATTCTTGCATGCGCGCAGAATTGCCAGTCGGCGGCGGCGCGGCTCAGCCCGACAAGACTGCCGGCAATCTCATCGCTGCCCAGCGCACGCCGGTGGGCATCGCTTTCGGCGCCGGTGCCGCCCGCGGCTGGGCCCATATCGGGGTCGTCAACCGATTGGTCGAGGCAGGCATCGTGCCCTCCGCCATTGCCGGAACCTCGATCGGCGCCCTGGTGGGCGGATGCTTCGCCGCCGGTCGGATCGATACGCTAGAGGAATTCGCCCGCTCGATCACCCGGCGCCGGTTGTTCTCCTTCCTCGATATCGCCTGGCGCGGCTCCGGGCTGATCACCGGCGACCGGCTGCGGGCGCTGCTCGAGGATCACCTGACCGGCGTGACCTTCGATGACCTGCAGCTGCCCTTCACCTGCATCGCCACCGAGCTGATGACCGGCCATGAGATCTGGTTGCGGTCCGGTTTGGTCACCCCTGCGATCCGCGCCTCCTATGCCCTGCCGGGCGTCTTCAAGCCGGTCCGCCATGATGGCAAATGGCTGATCGACGGCGCGGTGGTGAATCCGATCCCGGTGTCGGCCTGCCGCGCCATGGGTTCCCGCCTGGTGATTGCCGTCAACCTGTCGACCGATGTCTATGGCGGCACGGTGATCCAGCATTTGCCGCGCCCCGGTCCGACGGTGCTCTCGGACACCGGCAGCGAGGGAAGTCGCGACAGCACACTCCGCAAGATGCTTGGCCGCGAGAATGATCCCGGTCTCACCACGGTGCTCGTCACCGCCTTCAACATCACCCAGGACCGGCTGTCGCGGTCGCGGCTGGCGGGAGATCCGCCTGACATCACCATCGTGCCCCGCACACCTTCGATCGGCCTGTTCGAGTTCGATCGCGCGGCCGAAGCAATCGCCGCCGGACGTCTTGCCGCCGAGCGCGCTCTGTCAGAGATCGAGCGCTCTCTTGCTCTCCTCGAAGCGGTTCAGACGTAAGCCGCTTACCCGGTCGCGATGTAGCGCTTCATCTCGGCGGCCTCATATTCCGCCTCGGCGATCCGCTGCTTGACCACATCCCCGATCGACACGATCCCCGCGAGCTTGCCGTCGACCACCACGGGCAGGTGGCGGATGCGCCGATCCGTCATCTTGTTCATCAAGGCGAGCACCGTATCGGACGGGGTGCAAACCTCGAGCTTGCGGGTCATGATCTCGGAGACCGGCAGCTTCAATGCCAGCTCGCCGCGCTCGGCGACTGTCCGCACGATGTCCCTTTCCGAGACAATGCCGGCGATGACCTCGCCATCAAGCACCACCACCGCGCCCACCTTGCGGCTGGTGAGAAGCTTCCCGACCGCGTGCACCGTGTCATCCGGCTTGGCAGTGACCACCGCCGCGCCCTTTTGGCTGAGTATGTGACCGACCGTCATGACCGCTTCCTCGTAAAGCCGGTACCGAACCGTCAGCCTAACACAGGACGCACCGGCTGGCATGCCCTCTGCATCAGCCAAGCCAGACTGTTCTCCAATGAGACACCGTCTGGGAATGGGGTGAGAGGTGCCCCGCGGCATGAACCCGAGTGAAAGCGAAGCCGCCATGCCGGTCCCGACGCTTCCGGATCTTCTGCATCCGGGCAGCCGGGCGCTGTTTCGCCATTGGGAAACCATTCGCGGCGAGCGCAGCGTCCCCTGCCGCAGCGATCTCGACTTGCGGAAGATCACCGATATCGTGCCCTGGCTGTGCATTCTCGAGCGCAATCCGGTGCGCCAGGCCTATCGCTGGCGGCTTGCCGGAACCGGCATCGGCCTGCTTTGGGGACACGAGCCGACAGGCGGCGAGTTCCTGGAAGAATGGCGAGAGCATGAGCGACCCGGTTTCGGCGCCATTCTGGATCGAGTCGTTGCCGCTCTGCAACCTTGCATTGCGCGTGCCCAGGCCATGTCGATCGACGGCGATTGGGTGAGGCTGGAGATGCTGGGTGTGCCCATCCGTTCGAGCGCCAGCAACCAGGTGCAGATCCTCGGCGCCATCCTGCCGCTCGAAAATCCCAAATGGCTCGGCCATGTGCCGCTCGACTCGCTCAGCCTGCAGAGCGCCAAGCTCATCTGGACCGAGCCGATCCCCGGTGCCCCCGCAGGCCTTCTCCCCGCCTCGCGGCCGCTACCGCCCGAGCCTGGGTCGACCGCATTCACCGTCATTCAGGGCGGCAAGAAGGATCGATAGTATCGCGTAGGGTTGCAGCGCAATGGCGCATTGCGCTCCCACAAAGCGAACGCTGGAAGGACCCGCTGCGACAAAATGATGGGATGCGCTCCATCTCTCGATTGTTCTCGCCTGATTGGAAGACTTCACCGAAGGCGGCGTAAACCCAAACAAGGAGGGAATGCGTGACGGAGCATTGACATGAAAATCCACAAACTCTTGATTGCTGGCTCTTTGTTGTTCGGGTTTGCCGGAGCGGCAATGGCCGCTGACCATCTGCATGAGGCAATGCAGCACGGCCTGAGTGATAAACCCGCTGACCACCCGGCTTTCAACCGCTCAGAGGCCACGCCTGGCCAGGGCAGCCCATTCTCCGGCGCGGACAGGGGAATACCCGCGACTGATACCACAGCCGCACGAGAGGCCCTCGGAGTCGGTGAGGAGGGACGTTCTCCAGGTAATGCGAATCCACCCTCTGCCGAGCCCACTGACACGCTGAAATAGCGCAGACTGTGTGAATGCGGTCTAGCCGCGAACCCCTCGCTCTAAAGACGGGAACAACTCTCTGACTGCCAAGGTTGGCTCGGCTGTCCAGGCACTCTGTCCATCCTTCGAAACAGTGCCGGCATAGGCAGGGCACTCCCCCCTGCTGTATCCGCTGGAGCGGCGGTCTGGTGCCCTAGGCTGCCGCTCCAGTGGATCTCTGAGCGCCACCCGGCGCTTCGCGCTGGGCAGATCGGCTTGTCGGTCCTTCACCTTAACGCGGCATTTACAGCCGCCGGGGCAGAGTGCCGGTGCGGCTTCGCCATGACGAGGGCAACGCGACGTGACAGGCACCCCGCCACTGCCGGCCAAGAACGGTGATGCGAGACAAATCGAGCATCCCGCCGGCGTCATGTTCGGGCGCTTCATGCTGGCCGACATGACCGAGCATCCTTGCCAAGTGAGCGATCTGTCGATCAATGGCGCCACCTTCCTGACGACAGTCGATGTCGAGCCGCATGCCCCGCTTGTCGCCTACATCCAGGATGTCGGCCGGGTTGACGGCACCGTCGTCGGCAAAGTTCCTGGCGGCATCCGCATCAGCTTCCAAATGAGCAGCGCCCGCCGGCAGCGCCTCCAGGCGCGTCTCAATTGGAACGAGCCGTCAAGCGGCTCGGCGGACCAGCGCCGCCATCATCGCCAGCTGGCGGACGCCAAATCCCACATCACCCTGCCCGATGGCCGGGCCTATGCCTGCGAGGTGCTCGATATTTCGCTGTCGGGAGCCGCCCTGCGCATTGCGGTTCTGCCCTGCCTCGGCACCTGCGTCAGTCTCGGCAAGATGCGCGGGCGGGTGGTGCGCTTTCACGAATGCGGCATTGCCATCGAATTCCTGAAACTGCTGGAGCGAACAACTCTCGCAGGCGCCGCTACCGGCAATCTTTAACAAATTCTAGCTGATTTATTCCAAAATCAGCATGGATTATATTCAGAATCGATTTAGCATTAATGGTTTTTTCTCAAGATTAGGCGACGATCTCCCGTAGTTTTATCCGAATATAAACGCGGGACACCTATGATGCTCTCAAATACATAAGGGATCGGGGCGTCAGGGATGTTCAAACTTGTTGCAGGATTGCTGCTGATTGGCACCTTGTGCATGCCAGGGCCGTCAGCCTTTGCTCTCGAGAAGGATGCGATCAACTTCGAGAAGTCGAGCAGCAGCGCGTTCGCCCCGACCTATGGGCCGACGCTGCCGCCGATCGGCTATGTCAATTATTGCGAGCGCTATCAACGCGATTGCCGGCCGCTGGGCGGTAGCCGCTACCGGCTGGAACTGACGCCCGAGCGCTGGAGGCTGCTTGGCGAGGTCAACAGCTTCGTCAACACCAGCATCGTTCCGGAGTCGGATCAGGATCTTTATGCCGTGCCGGAACGCTGGGAGATTCCGACCTCCGCTGGCGATTGCGAAGACTATGTGCTGCTGAAGCAGCGCTATCTCGAAGGGCTGGGATTCCCGGTCGAGACGCTGCTGATCACCGTGGTGCTGGATGAATCCGGCGAAGGCCATGCCGTGTTGATGGTGCGAACCGATCGCGGCGACCTGGTGCTCGACAACCGCCGCAGCGCCGTCCTGCTGTGGTCCGACACCCGCTACGAATTCCTCAAGCGCCAATCGCAGGAGAACCCTCAACTGTGGGTCGCGCTGACCCGCAAAACCCGCCGTGGCGAACTCAACATCGCCGGCGGCGGTCATTAAGCAATTGATGGAGATCTGACCGCGACGGTCAGAGCGAGACGGCCCGGTCGGCGTCCCCTCCCCATCCCCCACCAGACCGGGTCTTAAGGAGCCGGCGCTGTTCCCACCCAGTGCCGGCTCCGCTCTTTTCAGGCAGTGGGCAGCAGGACCAGGCCGGCCCGGTAGCGCTGCCCCCGGTCGACATAATGCTCGGCAATCCGCGACAACATCTCCCGATCGGCATCGGTGAGGGATCGGACCACCCGTGCCGGCGTTCCCAGCACCAGGCAGTCCTCGGGAATTTCCCGTCCCTCCGGCACGAATGCATGCGCGCCGACGATCGTGCCGCGCCCGATCCGCGCGCCGTTCAGGACAGTGGCTCCGATTCCGACCAGCGCGCCCTCGCCGATGGTGCAGCCATGCAGCATAGCAAGATGGCCGACCGAAGCATTACGCTCGAGCGTCAGCGGATACCCCATATCGGTATGCAGCACCGCACCGTCCTGCACATTGACGTTTTCCTTGAGATGGATGAGCTCATTGTCGCCGCGCAACACGGCGCCGAACCACACGCTGGCATGACGGTCGAGCCTGACCTTGCCGATCACCGCGGCGGTGGGAGCGATCCAGTAGGCGCCGTCGGCGGGGAGTTGCGGAGACAAGCCCTCGAGGGAATAGACGGCCATAAGCGTTATTCTTCGAGGTCGAAATCCAATATCGACATTTCGAAATGGTAGGACAGCTCCCCGTCCTCTTCGTCGCGATACATCACCCCGATGAATTCCTCACCGAGATAGACCTCGGCTGAATCGGTTTTCTGCGGCCTTCGCCGCACCTCGATGGTGGGTGTGCGAAAGCGCTTCCGCAGGAAATTCGTAAGTTTCTTCAGCTCTTCTGGCTTCACGGGTGCTCTCCGGACAAGTGAGAGCAAGGCAGGATTTTTCCCGCCCTGTCAACTCAGCGCCGGTCGTACCGACCTCAGCCGGAGGCATCGTCGATGGTGTGATCCATGACCCGTGACGGCTCGGCGCAGCCGGCATAGCCGACGATCTTCGCCGGCACGCCGGCCACCGTCCGGTTCGGCGGCACATCGGTCAGCACCACCGATCCGGCGGCGATCCGCGAGCAATGGCCGATCTCGATATTTCCAAGGATCTTGGCGCCGGCGCCAATCAAAACGCCATACCGCACCTTGGGATGGCGGTCGCCGTCCACCTTGCCGGTGCCGCCCAGCGTGACCGAATGCAGCATCGAGACATTGTCTTCGACGACCGCAGTCTCGCCGATCACGATCGAATGGGCATGATCGATCATGATGCCGCGGCCGATCTTGGCGGCCGGATGGATGTCGGTCGAGAAGATGACCGATGAGCGGCTCTGCAGGTAATAGGCGAAATCCCGCCGCCCAAGGTGCCACAGCCGATGCGCCATGCGATAGGTCTGAAGCGCTTGAAATCCCTTGAAATAAAGCAATGGCTCGATATAGCGGTCGCATGCCGGGTCGCGATCATAGACCGCCAGCATGTCGGCCCGCGCCGCCTGGGCGATCTCCGGCTCCGCCTCGAGCGCATCCTCGAAGGCCTGCATTACGAGCTCGCTGCTGATATCGGCATTGCCGAGCCGCAGTGCCAGACGCTGCGAGAGCGCCCGCTCGAAGCTGTCATGGTTGAGCACCGCCCCGAACACGAAGCCGCCCAAGCTCGGATCATCGGCTATGATCGCCTCTGCCTCCTCGCGAATGCGGTGCCAGATGGGGTCGACAGCGGCGATCTGTGGCGATCGTACGGAGGAGGAAACGTTCATGGAACACTCCTGTTGCGCTGCCAGCTGGCGCGAAGGATCACGAAGCTACTACCAAAGCGAGCCTGTCAACCGTCATTTGGCGCCGCACCGTGAAATTTTGAAGAGGCAAAGTCATTGCAATGACCACCGACTATATTCCTCATCCCTCCCCCACCCCGCACCTCGTCGCCGGCCGCCGCGGTGCCACCGGCTGGCTGATGCTCAATCGGCCCGAGCGTCGCAACGCCATGTCGGCCGAGATGTGGCGCGCCATCCCCGATATCGTTCGCCGCTTCGCCGATGACGCCGACATCCGCGCGCTGGCGCTCACCGGCGAAGGTGGCGAGGCGTTCGCCGCCGGTGCCGACATCTCCGAATTCGCCGGCAACCGCGACGATGCCGAGGCGGCCCGCCGCTATGACGCCATGACCCTCGAGGCATTTACCGCGCTTCAGGAGTGCCGAAAGCCGGTGATTGCCGCCATCGACGGCTACTGCCTGGGCGGCGGGCTCGCGCTGGCGCTCGCCTGCGATATCAGAATTGCCTCAGACCGCTCGATCTTCGCGCTCCCGCCAGCCCGGCTCGGCCTTGCCTACCCGCTCGCCGGCTTGCGCCAGCTGCTTGCGGCGGTGAGCGCCGCCCGGGCCAAGGAGCTGCTGTTCACCGCCCGCCGCGTCGACGCCGCCGAGGCCCTCAGGATCGGGCTCATCCATGCCACAGTCGAGTCGGCCTCGCTGAAAGCCGAGGCGGACTCGGTCCTGGCAATGGTCGCGGCCAATGCGCCGCTGTCGATTGCCGCTGCCAAGGGCATGATCAACGCCCTTTCGGATGTTTCCGGTGATCAGCGCCCCGATGCGCTCGCGGCGCTCGCCGATGCCTGCTTCGACAGCGACGACTACAAGGAAGGTCGCCGCGCCTTTCTCGAGAAGCGGTCGCCGCAATTTTCTGGAGGATAGCCGCTATGGACGACGATCAAGGAAATCCAAAACCGCGAGCTTGAATTCTCGGTCGCCCACCGCCTTCATGTGATCGCGCCCCTTCAAGCTCAGTCCTTCGGCTCCCGGGATCGCCTCGACCAGCGGCGCCAGCGCTCCGGCGATCTCGTCATTGCTGCCGGCCACCACCAGGACCGGGCAGCTGATCCGCGCCAGCTGCTCGGGAGCGATCTTCTGGCGCGACGCCCGGATGCAGGCGGCAAGGGCGGCGAGATCGCTGCGGGTCTGCTCGGCGAACATCCGGAACGCCCGACCGACGCCCCCCTCGACCGCACTCAACTGCGGCGCCAACAGCGCATCGGCAATCTCCTCGTCGCCGGCCAACCCATGCATCATATTGGCGGCAAGCCCCGCCAGCACCAGGCTGCGCACCCGCTCCGGGTGCTCGATCGCCAGGATCACGGCGAGCCTCGCACCCATTGAATAGCCGATCACGTCGGCCTGCGGGATCGCCAGATGGTCGAGGAGTGCCCGGGAATCCTCTGCCATGGTGACGGCGTCATAGGCCTCCGACGTCAGCGGCTTGCCGCTTTGGCCATGGCCGCGATTGTCGACGGTCACCACCATGCGGCCGGCCTTCTCCAGAAGATCCACCCAGCTGGTGGAACGCCAGTTCACAAACCCGTTCGACGCAAAGCCGTGGATCAGCAGAACCGGATCGCCCTGGCCATACAGCTCATAGGCGATATCCACCCCATTCGATGCGAAGCTCCCCAAGATCGGCCTCCATACGCATCTTTACCAGCGCCGCTCCGATATGGTATCGGCCGGCCATTCACAACAGAACCACGAAAGCGTGTCATGGCGCCTCGCCAAACTCCCAAATTTCACAATGACATGGGTGTGCCGGCAATCGATATCGGATCGCGGGAGTTCGAGTGCACCGGCGCTTTGCCCCCCTTTGACCACCCCCATATCTACATCGACATGGGCGACGAAAAGGAGACGGTCTGTCCCTATTGCTCGACCCTCTTCCGTTATGATCCGGCGCTTCCTCCCGGCGGCGCGCGCCCGAGCGAGGCAGTCTTGAGCGACGCATGAGGCGGGACAGCCTGTCGGCTGCCGAGGCGCGGCGTGCCGTGCTCGCTGCCCAGGGCCTGGCAAGCCGCAGCGAGCGCAAGGGTGTGAGCGGCTTCGCTCCGGTGCAGCGATTGATCGAGCGCCTCAACCTCCTGCAGATCGACAGCGTCAACGTGCTCGCACGCGCCCATTATCTCCCGATCTTTTCGCGGTTGGGCCCTTATGACCGGACCAAGCTCGACGCCAGCGCCTTCGGCACCCGCCGCCGCACGCTCTTCGAATATTGGGCTCACGAGGCAAGCCTGCTCCCCCTGTCCTTCTGGCCGCTGCTGCGCTGGCGCATGCGACGCGCTGCCGATCGGCGGGATATCTATAAGGGGCTCGCCCGCTTCGCCGAGGAGCGAAGCGACTATATCCAAGCCATTTTGGGCGAGGTCCGCAGCCGCGGCCCGGTGACGGCGCGCGAGCTGTCCGAGACCGGCGCCCGCACCGGCCCCTGGTGGGGATGGCACGACGGCAAGATCGCGCTCGAATATCTGTTCTGGTCAGGCGCAGTGACCGCTGCCGGCCGCCGCGGCTTCGAACGGATCTACGATCTCCCGGAACGGTCCATACCGGCCGAGACCTTGGCCGCTCCGGAACCGCGCGAATCCGATGCCATCCGCGCCTTGCTTTCGCTTTCCGCGCGCGCCCTAGGAGTCGCCAGCGAGGCCGACCTGCGCGATTATTTTCGCCTGCCCGTGGCGGAGAGTGCCACCGCGCTGCGCGAGCTGATCGAGGCAGGCGAGCTTCTGCCGGTCAGAATCGAGGGCTGGCGGATTGCCGCCTATCTCCATCGCGACGCAACCATTCCGGCCCGTGCCGGCGGCACCGCGCTGCTCTCGCCATTCGATCCGCTGGTCTGGGAACGCGGCCGCACCGAGCGTCTGTTCAACTTTCGCTACCGCATCGAGATCTACACCCCGGCCCATCTGCGACAGTTCGGTTATTACGTCCTGCCCTTCCTGATGGATGGGCGCCTGGTCGGCCGCGCCTGCCTAAAGGCCGATCGCCAGGCCGGCGTGCTGCGGGTCAATTCCAGCCATCACGAGGATGGCGCCGACGGCACCGCTGCGGCGGAGCGCCTCGCCACCGAGCTCGCCCGCATGGCGAGCTGGCTCGAGCTCTCCGAGATCGTCGTCCACCCCTCCGGCACGCTGGCCAAGCCGCTGCGCAAGGCCGTCGCCCGGGTTGCTTAGAAGGTCGAGGCAATAGGCAGTCGGCATTAGGCAGTTAGTGGTGCCCTTCCCTACTGCCTACTGCCTACTGCCTACTGCCTACTGCCTGCTGCCTAAATCCGCCGCCGCAGGTGCTTCAGCGCCGCTTCCGGTATGCTCTGGCGGGTGGTGAAGAATCCTCGCCAGGGGTCGCGCCGCGCCGGCGCATTGGCGATGGTGAAGCTATCGGCGCTCGCGATCCCCTCGAGCTCCTTCCAGCTCACCGGCATGGCCACCGTCGCCTTCGGACGAGCCCTGAGCGACCATGGCAGGATCGCCGTCGCGGTCCAGCGGTTGCGCAGCCAGTCGACGAAGATCTTGCCCTTACGCCGAGCCTTCGAGGCGACAGCGAGGAAACGCGCCGGATCAGCCTCGGAAAGTCCGCGCGCGATACCGCCGGTGAAGTCGCCGATCTGGTCCCAGTCCTGCGTTCCATCGAGCGGCGCGACCACATGTACTCCCTTGCCCCCGCTGACCAGCGCGAAGCTTTTGAGGTCCACCGCCTCCAGCAGCTTCTTCACCTGAAAGGCGGCCGCCTTGACATCGTCGAACGCCACCCCCTCATCGGGATCGAGGTCGAAGATGATGCGGTCCACCCGGTCGAGCCGCGGCACCCGCGCTCCCCAGCCATGGATCTCGAGCACCCCGAACTGGGCCGCGGTCATCAGACCCTCGATCCCCTCGATCAGCAAATAGTCGCGATGACCGCCGCGAGGGTCACGCACCTTCTTGATGCCGCGCGTCATGCCGGGAAGGGGATGGCGCTGGAAGAAGATCTCGCTGCCGAGGCCCTCCGGAGCGCGCACCAGGCTCACCGGACGGTCGGCGAGATGCGGGAGGAGCCGATCCGCAACGGTGAGATAATAGGCCGCCACCTCCGCCTTGGTGACGCCGGCCTCGGGATAGACCACCCGCTCGCCATGGGTGATGCGCTCGAGCAGCATCTCATGGCTCTCCGATGCGCCCTGCGATCTTTGCGATGCACGCTTGCGCGGCGGCGGCTTTGCCGCTCCTTTCGGCGGATCGGTTCGATCCTCGCGCCAGCCGAGGAACCGCGGGTGGCGCAGCCGCTTGTCACGGGTTGGCTCGGTGAAGGCGACCTCGATCCGGTGCCGCGGCTCTACCCATACCGCGCCTCTGGGTGGCTTGCTCTCGAAGATCACGCCGGCCGGCGGATGGTCGAGCCGCAGCGGCTTCAGTTTTTCGAGCGTATTCTTGAGCTCGCCTTGGGAGAAGCCGCTGCCGACATTGCCGGCATGGCGCAGCCCTTCCGGCGTCTCCTGCGCCACCACCAGCGAGGCAAAGCGCCGCCGCTCCGACGGCATCCAGCCGATCACCACCACATCTTCGCGCTTGCTGTCCTTCACCTTCACCCATTGCCCGCCACGGCCCGCTCGATACATCGAGTCGATCCGTTTGCTGACAATCCCTTCCGCGCCGCCTGCCACCACCTTCTTGAACACTGCCGGGCCGTCGCCGATAATGTAGGACGTCTCCCTGATCGTGCCGCTGCTCGCACCCTGGAGAAGCTCGTGCAGAACCTCCTTGCGCTTGCCGAGCGGCGCATTGCGCAGATCCCGCTTGTCCTTCTGCAGCACGTCGAAAACCAGATAGACGATCTTGCTCGTCTTCGAGTCTAGAGCATCGACCAGGGCTGCGAAATTGCTCACGCCCTTGGCGTCGAACACCACTGCTTCGCCATCGAGCACCACCGGCGGCAGATCGAGCCGCACCAGAGCCTCGGGCACCGTCCCGAAACGGTGCGTCCAGTCGAGACCTTCGCGACTGTAGAGGCGAACATCCAAGCCTGCGACGGCCGCCTCCACCCGGTAGCCGTCATACTTGACCTCATGCAGCCAGTCCCCTCCCTCGGGCACGGG
>JBIOYR010000109.1:0-82223 GCA_044870245.1 Aestuariivirgaceae bacterium
AACATCAAAGGGAATCTGGGGCTTTAGGCGGTAGGCAATAGGCAGTAGTCAGTAGGATCCGGATCCTTCAGTTCGCATGCATGAGCGCCGCCCCCTTACTCCCTTCTCCCCCGCGCAGCGGTGGGAGAAGGTGCCCCGGAGGGGCGGATGAGGGGCTCCCCAAAAAGCCCCTCACCCGGTGCTTCGCACCACCCTCTCCCACGCTGGCGCGGGGAGAGGGGAGTCATAAAAATGGCCGCTCGGAAAGGAACGGCGGCTATTGAGTCTTGACCCTGCGCAGTAGGACTCGTCACTGCCTGACGCCAGCTGTCTAAATCCTGACGAAGGGCTGGATCATCCGCATGATGAGCGAGGTGAAACGCGCCGGCGCCTGGGTGGCGACGAGGCAGATGCAATTGTCGTGCTTGTCGACGATCGGGCGGTGCACGACGTTCTCGTGAAGTGCTGCGATATCGCCGATGGCGAAACGGCCAAAGCGATCGCTGTAGGAGCCGCGCAGGATCAGCGTGAGCTCCTCGCCGCCATGACCATGCTGGGGTACGGCCCGGCCCGGGCCGATGCGCATGAGGAACAGCCGGCCCTTGCCACCCTTCAGCAATGCGAGTTCGTGCAGCGACAGGCCGGGGACGGCCCACCGCCAGCGGAGATCGCTCAGCGACATGCCGCCAAGCTTGTTTGCAACCGGCAGCGGCAGCCCGATATTCGCGGCGTGCTGCGGCTCCTCATCCGGGGGAGCGCCCTGCTCGGGCGCCCGGCCGTCACCAGAGGAGACAGCGCTGTCGTTCCTGGTCAGCTTGTTGAGCAAATACCCCCCGACCCTCTCGGCCTCCTTCAAGGCGTCGCGGCATTTGGCGCACCACCAGACATGGGAAGCGGCGACAACACCGAGCGCCTCGTCCAATGTTCCCGAAGCCAGCGCAATAATGGTTGTCGCATCGAGGTGGTGAGTGATCCTCAAAACCGGAGGTCTCCGTGCTCCCATGAAGCAGGCGAGGGGGATCTCGAGAAGAGATAAGCACCGCAAGGCGCCCACGGCAAGGCGGCGACCGGTGACAGTTGCGTCAAATCATGCGGAGCAGGGTGTCCAGACGGTCGGCCTCGGCGGCCGGCTTGTCCCAGCGGATGCGGTGGATCCGCGGAAAACGCATGGCAACCCCGGACTTGTGGCGGGTCGAGGCCTGGACCGCGTCAAAGGCCACCTCCAGCACCAGGGAGGGGCGGACGGCGCGGACCGGACCAAAGCGCTCGATGGTGTTGTGGCGGACGAAGCGGTCGAGCTTCAGCAACTCCTCGTCGGTGAAACCGGAATAGGCCTTGCCTACCGGCACGAGCTCGTCCTCGCCATTGTCGCTTTGCCGCCAGGCACCGAAGGTGTAGTCGGAATAGTAGGATGAGCGCTTTCCCGATCCTCGCTGGGCGTACATGAGGACGCAATCGAGGGTCAGGGGCGCGCGCTTCCATTTGTACCAGAGGCCGCGGGGGCGGCCCGAGACATAGGGGCTCTGCCAGCGCTTCAGCATCAAACCTTCGATGCCGGCCTCGCGGCTGCCGCTCCACATCGCATGAAGCTCCTCGAAGCTCAGAAAGGGAACGAGCGGCGACAGGTCGGCGCGCGGAAGATGGTGACGCGGAATGAACTTCTCGAGGCGGCCGCGGCGCTCGCGGAAGGGCAGGTGACGAAGATCCTCGTCAACCTCGAAGAGGAGATCGTAGAGCCGGATATGGGCGGGATGCTCGGCGACGAGCTTCGCCGACACCGTCTTGCGATTGAGCCGTTGCTGCAGGTCGTTGAAGGGCTGGACGACACCATCGCGCAAGACCAGCAGCTCGCCATCGGCGACGCCGCGAAACGAGGCGAAGGCGGCGACGATGTCGGGAAAGGCCGAGGAGATGTCATCGCCCGAGCGCGAGAACAGCCGGGTCTCGAAACCGTTGGCGCTGAGCTGAACGCGAATACCGTCCCATTTCCACTCGGCGGCAAAGTCTTGCGGATCGAGCTCGCTCAATTCGCGGTCCTCGATCGGGTGCGACAACATCAGTGGACGGAACATTGCAGCGGTGCTGGCCTCGGGTCGCGGCTCCTTGCCGTCGAGCCAGCGGAACAAGGCTTCATAGGGCGGGGTGGCGCCATGCCACACCTCCTCGATCTCGGCAACATCGACATTGCCATAGGCGGAAAGGGCGGTCTTGGCGAGGCGCGCCGAGACGCCGACGCGCAGCGCCCCGGTCATTAGCTTGAGAAGGGCGAAGCGCCCCTTGGAGTCGAGGCCGTCGAGCCAGCCGCGGATCAATGCCGGTGCGTCCTTGGCGCTGGTCGCCATCAATGCCTCGGCAATCTCGGCGACGCCCGGCGGCTTCAAGCCGCCGCGGTTGTCGGGCCAGAGCAGCGCGACGGTCTCGGCGCTGTCGCCGACATAGTCGCGCGACAGGCGGTGCAGCACCGGATCGACGAAGGGCTCGACCAGCTCGCCAAGGATCCTGCGGTAGGGCAGGCGCAGCGGCAGGCCGTCGGTGAGCACTGCCAGGGCATAGCCGCGATCGGGATCGGGGGTCATGCGGAAATAATCCGCGATCAGCCGCAATTTGGCATTGCGCGACCCGGAATAGACGAGGCGGTCGATGAGCTCGGCGAAGCGCTCCACCGGTCAGTCTCCCTCGTCCTCGAAGCCGACGAGCGACAGCGCCCTCGCGGTGAGGCCTTGCATGGTGAGCGCATGCACCAGCGCGTCCTCGCGGCCATGGGTGACCCACACTTCCGAGGCGCCGGTCTCGGCGATGGTGCCGATGAGCTCCGGCCAGTCGGCATGATCGGAGACGACGAGCGGCAGCTCGATGCCGCGCTGGCGTGCTCGCGCCCGCACCCGCATCCAGCCGGAGGCGAAGGCCGTCAGCGGATCGCTCAATCGGCGCGACCAGCGCCCGGCAAGCTCGGAGGGCGGGCACATGACGAGAGCGCCCCTGAGCTCGTCCTTGGACTTCCCGGCGATCGACGAGAGCGGACCGAGATCGATCCCCTGCCGTCGATAAAAGGCACAGAGCTGCTCGAGGGCGCCATGCAGGTAGATCGGCGCATCGAAGCCCGCCTGGCGCAGGACGACGATCATGCGCTGACACTTGCCGAGGCCGTAGGCGCCAAGGAGGTGGGAGCGGTCGGGGTTGGCGGCGATCGAGGCGATGAGCCGCTCGGCCTCGCGGGCGGCGTTCTCGTGGCGGAAGACCGGAAGGCCGAAGGTCGCCTCGGTGATGAAGAGATCGCAGCGCCTGAGCTCGAAGGGTCGACAGGTCGGATCGGCGGCCCGCTTGTAGTCGCCGGAGATGACGGCGCAGGCGCCCCGCCAGGTCAACTGGACCTGGGCGGAGCCGAGAATGTGACCGGCGGGGTGAAGGCTGAGAGAGACCCCGCCGATCTGGCGCTCCTCGCCATAGGGCAGGGGATCGAGGCTCGAGCCCGCCGCCTCGCCATAGCGGACGCGCATGATGCCCAGCGTCTCGGGCGTGGCGAGAACGGCAGCATTGTTGGGCCGGGCATGGTCGCCATGGCCGTGGGTGACGACGGCGCGGGCGACGGGGCGGATCGGATCGATGAAGAAATCGCCGGGGGCGCAATAGAGTCCTTCGGGACGGGGGAACAGCCAGGACGAGGGATGCATCAGTTCAGATCCCGGGGGATCTCCTCGTCGAAATCGCGCGCGAAGACCAGCCTCTCCCCTTCATAGGCCTCGATCCGCGCCTTGAGGCGGAAATGAGTTTGCGTCGCCGTCATCTCGGAGGTGGTCTCGGTGCGCACCCGCCAGCCGGCCCAGGGGCCATCGTCGCGCGCCAGCTCCTCGGTCCAATGGGTGGTCATGCGGGCCGACAGCGGGTCTCCGGGGGTGATCTCGTGGGTCTCCCTGCCGATGCTGCCGGCGATCATCCCATGCTCGCCATTCCGGTAGCAGCCGAAATCGTCGACGATGTCGAGCCTGACGCCACCGGTGTCCGGATCGCTCGCGACTTCGCGGCGGTTCCCGGGCTCGCGGATCGTCTCGCGCGCGAGCGGCGCTGCGGCGACCGGCTCAGGCAGGCGCGTTTCGCGCTCGTTCCCGGCGGGGCGGCGAAGCGGCAGGACGAGGCGGCTGCCCGGCGTGAACACGGTAACCGCGGCGGCCTCCGGCGCCGGCCACATCATGGGCCAATAGGAGGTCGAGAGCGCGAGCCTGACCTTATGTCCCTTGGGCACCCGCCAGGCAATGTCGTCGAGCTTCAGCGTGATGCGATAGCGCCGGCCCGGTTCGAGCGGGGACGGGAATTCGTGGCTGTCGCGATGGCAGAGATTCTTGATGGTGTAGGTGATGCGGCTCACCGAGCCGTCCGGCCTAAAGTCGTTGAGGCGGGCAGCGAGAAAGGCGACCGGGCGGTCGGAGGCGCATTCAAGCTCGATCTCGGGGGCGCCGATGATCTCGACCGGCTCGGACAGCACGCCGGTGTCAAAGGTGAGCGAGCCCCGGTCGTCCTCAGCCTGATCGCCGGGAAATTCCGGGCCGAGCCAAATGATGCAGAACTCGCCGCCGTCGAGGCCGGTGGTCTCAGGCGAGCTCACGACGAGACTGCGCGGCGGCGCCTGGGTCGTGCGCAGCCCTTCCGCCGTCAGGTGAAGCACGTGGCGCTCGATACCCTGGCCCGGCCAGAAGCTGTCGGCGCGCCAATGCCCCGGCCAGGTCATCGGGAGATTGTCCGGCTTGATCGAGTCGAGCACGTAGTAGCGCACCGCCGGATCGCGGAGCACGCCGGTGGGCTCACCCTTCAGCCAGAAATCCCACCAGCGCAGCGCCTCCTGAAGGAAACCGATCTGCGGTCCCGGAATGGCGAAATGCGGATAGGCATGCGCCCAGGGGCCGATGATCGCCTTGACCGGGCTGCGCAGGCCGGCGAGCAGCCGCGGCACGGCGTTGGAATAGGCATCATTCCATCCGCCAATGGCGAGGACCGCGGCCTCGATGGCGGCGAAATCCTCGGCCACCGAGCCGTGCTTCCAATAGGCGTCGCGACGCGGATGGCGCAGCCAGTCGACAGCGAGGAAAGGCTCGGCCTCGAGGCGCTCGAGCCACATGGCGCGCCAGCGCTCGCCAACCAGCACCGGATCAGGTGGGCGCGAGGAATAAGCAAGCATGGTGCCGCCCCAGCCAAGATTCTCGTTGATGACGCAACCACCTTTGAAGTGGATGTCGTCGCTGTAGCGGTCGTCGGTCGAGCAGAGGGTGATGATGGCCTTGAGCGCGGGCGGCCGTCGGGCGGCGACCTGCAGCCCGTTGAAGCCGCCCCAGGAGAGCCCCATCATGCCGACGCTGCCGGTGCACCAGGGCTGGGCGGCGGCCCAGGCGATGACTGCCAGTGCATCCTCCTGCTCCTGAGGCGCGTATTCGTCTAGCATGACGCCATCCGACTCGCCATTGCCGCGCATGTCGACGCGCAGGCAGGCGTAGCCATGGCCGGCGAAATAGGGATGGGTCAGGGCATCGCGGACCACCGTTCCGTCGCGCTTGCGGTAAGGAATGTATTCAAGGATTGCCGGCACCTTGCGGGTCAACGCGTCCTCGGGCAGCCAGATCCGGGCGGCGAGGCGGGTGCCATCGGCAAGCTCGATCCACTGGTTCTCGATCTCGCGGACGGCGCGGGGGAACTGGTCGACGGTCTTCACGGGCGGTTCTCCGACAGGCGGTGCATCAGGGAAGGCGCCCGTCATGGGCGAGCGCCTTCACCGCCTGGGCGATGGCGCGGAAGCCCGCCATGGCCGGGCGGCTGTGGTGGCGGGCGCGCATATAGCTGTGGGCGAGCGCCGGCTCGCGACGCAGGGCGGAGGGAACGCCGGCCTGCTGCAGGGCGCGGTGGTAGATGAGGCCATCGTCATGCAGGGGATCGTGGGCCGCCACGGTGATGAAGGCCGCCGGCAGGCCTGAGAAATCTCCGGCAAGCAGCGGGACGGCATAGGGGTCGCTGCGTTGCGGCGAGCCGACTGGCCCGAGGAAGGCCGTGAGGTAATATTCCATCTCGGCCCGGGTCAGGCAGGGACCCTGGCAGTTGCGTTCGTAGCTTGCCGTGTCGGTGTCGGTTCCCAGCACCGGGTAGATCAGGAGCTGACCGCGCAGCTGCGGCAGGCCCTTGTCGCGCAGCCACATGGCCAGGGCGGCAGTCATCTGGCCGCCAGCGCTGTCGCCGGCCGCAATGATCCGCGCCGGGTCGATGGCCCGGCTGGCACCGGCATGGCGCATGTAGGAGAGCACCGCCAGGCTGTCGCGGAGCTGGGCGGGATGCGGATTCTCCGGCGCAAGGCGATAGTCGATGGCGGCGATGGCAACCTCGGCGAGCATGGCGAGCTCGGCGCACATGTCGTCATGGGTCTCGATACTGCCCAGCACCCAGCCGCCGCCATGGCCGTAAATCACCCCGGGGAAGGGGCCAGCCCCTTCGGGCCGGAACAGGCGGACCGGCACCGCGACGTCGCCCGGGACGGTGAAATCCTCGACCACGACCCCTGAGGGTCGGGCGGCGCGGAACGAGGAACATACCTCGTCCCACAGGCGGCGCTGCTCGGACAGGGGCCAGTCGACGCTCTCCGGCGGGGTCTTGGCCGACAGGGTCTCGTAAAAGGCCAGCATCCCCTCGTCGATCGGCTCGTGCACGGTCAAATCATGGTCATTCACGCCAATTGCTCCCTTGCTTCGGCGGCCTGGAAAAACCTTGCGGCGACGCGCTACTGTAATATGCAACGGGTATGGCCCACCAATGCATCCTACAGAACGATTTGGCCTTATGATCTGGCCGTTTACCAGGGACAGCAGGGCTGCGCCGCGGCAGGCCCTGGCCGGCGAGCAGGCGGTGCAGAGCAGCAGCGCGGCCGATGCGCTCCTGGCGGTGGCGGCAACCTTGCCGGACCCGTTCCTCGTCCTCGATTCAGAGGGGATCGTCATCCTGGCGAACCGCCATGCGCGCGAGGCGCTGGACACCGACCCGGCCGGCGAGCACATCTCGGCGACGATCCGCGCGCCGGTCATCCTGGACGCGGTCGTTCAAGTGGTGGCGACCGGCGAGGCGGTGCGGACCGACTATGAGCGGCGCTCGCCGCTCGATCGCCGCTTCGAGGCATTCATCGCGCCGATCGCCCGTCCCGGCCAGGACGAGAGTCCGCGGGGGACGCCGGCGGTCCTCATCCTTCTGCGCGATCTCACCCGCCAGCAGCAACTCGAGCGGATGCGGGTCGATTTCGTGGCGCATGCCAGTCATGAGCTGCGGACGCCGCTCGCCTCGCTGCTCGGCTTCATCGAGACCTTGCAGGGCCCGGCGCGCAATGACGACCGGGTGCGGGAGAAATTTCTCGGGCTGATGCAGGCGCAAGCCGAACGCATGCGCCGGCTGATCAATGATCTTCTGTCGCTGTCGCGCATCGAGATGAATGCCCACGACCGTCCCTCGACGGTGGTCGATCTCGCGATCATCGCCAGGCAGGTCTGCGAGATGATGGCGGGGATTGCGCGCGAAAACGATGTGGCGATCGAAACATCATTGCCGCCGGAAATGCCGGTCCAGGGCGACCATGACGAGTTGGTGCAAGTCATTCAGAACCTGATCGAGAATGCCGTCAAATATGCCAGCTCCGGCAGGCGCATCGTGGTATCGGGCCTGGTGCGGCAAGGGGTGCTGAACGGCATCGAGCTTTCGGTCCGGGATTTCGGGCCCGGCATTGCGCCGGAGCACCTGCCGCGGCTCACCGAGCGGTTCTATCGCGTCAATGTTCAGGAGAGCCGGTCGCGGGGCGGGACGGGGCTCGGCCTGGCGATCATCAAGCACATTCTCAACCGACATCGCGGTCGGCTGACGATCTCCTCGGAGATCGGCGAGGGGAGCACCTTCACCGTCAAGCTGCCGACGCCGAAGACGCTGCCAAAGCCGCTCTAGCCTCGCGCCCTCGTGCGCCGGCGGTCCTGCAGCGGCTGATAGGCGATGCGGGCGTGGTACTCGCAATAGGGACCCTTCTCGCGGGGCGTGCTGCCGCAGAAGCAGAAGTTCTCGCTCGTCGGATCGCCGATCGGCCAACGGCAGGTGCGGTCCGTCAGGTGCATGATGCTGCAACGCTGCTCGCCGCTCGGCACCTCGACAAGCCGGATCGCCTCGGGCTCGGGCTCGGGCAGCGGTATCGGCTTGGGTTGCGGCCGGAATTGCGGCTTGAGGGCCGTCGCACCGCTCACCGTCAGGCCGCTCGAGCGGGCAGCGAGGTTCGGCTCGTAGATCTTGCGCGGCGTCTTGGGCTGCGGCGCCCGCACCTTGGCCACCCGCCCCGACAGACCGAGGCGATGGACCTTGCCGATCACCGCATTGCGAGTCACGCCCTGACCGATGCGGGCGGCAATCTGGCTGGCTGTCAGGCCCTCGGACCACATACGCTTCAGCTGCTCGACGCGATCGTCGGTCCAGGGCATCTTGTCGTTCGCCGTTGTGTTGATCGGTTCTTCGCTCACCCGGAATCCCTCTTCGTTCGCCGGAATCACTCCGGTCGCCAAACCGATACACATGACCGAGAACGCTACATCTCGTAGCCTACTTCAGGGAGGCTACAAGATAGCGGAAACACACCGCAACAATCGGAGGCGCTCAATACCGGCTTTTCCCCAGATCGCTGCTTTCAGCCAAAAGCTGTTGAAAGGTTAACGTGTCGCGGAATCGGCGGTCCATGCGGCGATCTGACTCATCCGCATCATTCCCCCCGGAAAATTCATTCTCGCCGGACCAAACTTGTCGAATTTGACGACCGGCGTCGATCGACATATCCTGCAAATCTGATCGCCGCCGGACCGCCGGCGGCTTTTCGCTTTTGGCAATGGGGTCGCGAGCACCATGAATCCATCGCTCCTTGCGGTCTACAACCGGCATCCGGTGGCGTTCGTCGCCGGCAACGGCGCTCGCCTGACGGCCGAGGATGGGAGCGAGTATCTCGATTTCGGCTCGGGGGTTGCGGTGAATGCGCTGGGCCATGCCCATCCGCATCTGGTCAAGGCGCTGAACGAGCAGGCGGCGCGGCTGTGGCACACCTCCAATCTCTATCGCATTCCCGAGGGCGAACGGCTGGCGGCGCGGCTCACCGAGGCGACCTTCGCCGATGCGGTGTTCTTCACCAATTCCGGGGTGGAGGCGCTGGAATGCGCCTTCAAGATGGCGCGGCGCTATCATCATTCGCGCGGCCAGGGCCACCGCTACCGCCTCATCACCTTCGAGGGGGCCTTCCATGGCCGCACGCTCGCGGCGATCGCCGCCGGCGGCCAGGCGAAATATCTCGAGGGGTTCGGCCCGAAGGTCGAGGGCTTCGATCAGGTGCCGTTCGGCGATCATGCCGCGGTCGAGGCGGCGATCGGCGATGAGACCGCCGGAATCCTGCTCGAACCCGTGCAGGGCGAGGGCGGCATGCGCAAGTTCTCGGTCCAGGAGCTCCGGCGCCTGCGCGAGCTCTGCGACAGAAGCGGGCTGCTCCTCGTGCTCGACGAGGTGCAATGCGGCATGGGCCGCACCGGTCGGCTGTTCGCGCATGAGGCAGCCGGCATCACCCCCGACATCATGGCGATCGCCAAGGCGATCGGCGGCGGGTTCCCGCTCGGGGCGTGCCTGGCGACCGAGGCGGTGGCCAAGGCGATGCCGGCGGGGTCGCATGGCTCGACCTATGGCGGCAATCCGCTGGCCATGGCGGTCGGCAATGCCGTGCTCGACGTCATTCTGGCGGACGGGTTCCTCGATGCCGTGCGAGGCTCCTCGCTGAGGCTGCGACAGCATCTGGCGCGGCTGCGCGATGCCTATCCCAGCCTGATCGAGGAGATCCGCGGCGAAGGCCTGATGATCGGGCTCAAATGCACCATTCCCAATCTCGACGTGGTGCAGGAGGCGATGCAGGAGAGGCTCCTGACGATCGCGGCCGGCGACAATGTGGTGCGCCTGCTGCCGCCGCTGGTGGTGACCGATGAAGAGATGAGCGAAGGGGTGGAGCGGCTCGACCGTGCGCTTGGCCGGCTGGCCAAGGCGGCAGTGCCGAAAGCCATTCCTGCCAAATGACAGCGACGTCGGCATGAGACATTTCCTTGATCTTTCCCAGTGCGACACGCCGACCCTCCGGCAGATCCTCGACGTCAGCGCCGACCGCAAGGCGGCGCGGCATGGCGCCCCGATGGGGGAGGCGGATGCCGATGCGCCGCTCAAGGGGCGGATGCTGGCGATGATCTTCGAGAAGCCCTCGACCCGGACCCGCGTGTCGTTCGACATGGCGATGCGGCAGCTTGGCGGCCAGACAATGTTCCTCGCATCCTCGGACATGCAGACCGATCGCGGCGAAACGGTGGGCGACACCGCGCGGGTGCTGTCGCGCTATGTCGATGCCATCATGTTCCGCACCTTCGGCGAGGACCGGCTGAACGAGCTCGTCACCCACGCCTCGGTGCCGGTGATCAACGGCCTGACGGACCGGTCGCATCCCTGCCAGATCATGGCCGACATCCTGACCTTCGAGGAGAAGCTCGGGCCGGTGGCCGGCCAGGTGATCGCCTGGTGCGGTGATTGCTCCAATGTCACCATGTCGTGGATCCAAGCCGCCGCCCGCTTCGGCTTCGAGCTTCGGATCGCCAGCCCGGAGCCGCTGCAGCCCGCCAAGGCGGTGGTCGACTGGGCGGCGGCGAATGGCGGCAATCTCACGGTGACCGAGGATCCGGTCGCGGCAGTCAAGGACGCGCGCTGCGTCATCACCGATACCTGGTTCTCGATGAACGAGAAGCGGCAGGGGGACAAGCACAACCTCCTGATGCCGTATCAGGTGAATGCCGCCCTGATGAAATCGGCGGGTGCCGACGCCATATTCATGCATTGCCTGCCGGCGCATCGCGGCGAGGAAGTGACGGCCGAGGTCATCGACGGTCCGCAGTCGGTGGTGTTCGAAGAAGCCGAAAATCGCCTGCATGCCCAGAAGGGCATCCTCGCCTGGTGCCTTGGCGTCTAGGTGTCCGGCCGTTTCCGGACGGGAAGACGGTGAGAAATGAACAAGATCCATGCAAGCCGCGGCGTCTCCGCGGCCACGCCGGACGACATTGTGCTGCCATTCGAAATCAAGCCGCTCGGGGTCAGGGGGAGGCTGCTGCGGCTTGGTGCGGTCATCGACGGCATCGTCCATCAGCATGCCTATCCGGACCCCGTCTCGGCGCTGCTGGCGGAGAGCGTGGCGCTTGCCGCCATGCTTGGAACGACGATGAAATTCGAGGGAAAGTTCATTCTGCAGACGGCCACCGACGGTGCGGTCGACATGCTGGTGGCGCAGTTCGCGACCCCGGCGGGCCTGCGCGGCTATGCCCGGTTCGACGGCGAGGCGGTCCAGGCGACAGCGGCAGCCGGGCGGGTCCAGACCGATCGCCTGCTCGGCAAGGGACATCTCGCCATGACCGTCGATCAGGGCAGCAAGATGGAGCGCTATCAGGGAATTGTGGCGCTGGACCGGGGCGGGCTGGTGGGCGCGGCACATCAATATTTCCGGCAATCGGAACAGATCCCGACCTGGCTGAAAGTGGCGGCCGGACCGCTGATGGCGCGCGGCGCCGGGCCTGATCGCTGGCGGGCCGGCGCGATCCTCATCCAGCATCTGCCGGCCCAAGGGGGCGCAAGCCCGATGCCGCTGAGCTCCGGCGATGCGCCGGGCGGCCATGAGGAGGAGGTGCCGGAGGACGAGCGGTGGGTGAGGGCGCGGGTGCTCGCCGAAACGGTCGAGGATCACGAGCTGCTCGATCCGTTGCTCGCACCGGAACGGCTGCTCTATCGCCTGTTCCATGAGGACGGCGTGACGGTCTACCCGCCGATCGAGCTCGAGCGGCGCTGCGGCTGCACCCGCGAGAGGGTTGCCGACATGCTGCGGAGCTTCTCCGAGGCGGATCGCCGGCACATGGTGCAGCAGGGGCGGATCGGAGTAACCTGCCAGTTCTGTTCGGCCCGCTACGAATTCTCGCCGGACGAGGTTGCAGCGGCCTGAGCAAGGCCAGGTTTGTGGGGAGGATCGTGAGGCATTTCCATCGTCGGACAATCACCGCGCCGCTCCTGATCGTCCTTCCCGTTCTGGCGCTGCTCGGAACTTTCGTCGACTTTGCAGCCGGGCAGGAGGCTGCCTATCCGGTTCCGCAATTCCGTCACATCGATCCGACGCGCACCGAGCCGGTGGTGCGCGACATCGCGCTGGTCCGGTTCGTCGCCGATGATTCCTTTCCACCTTTCAGCTATCGCGATGGCGATGGGGCGCTGACCGGGCTCAATGTGTCGGTCGCCGATGCCATTTGCCGCGAGCTCAAGCTGAAATGCGAGTTCCTGGTGAAGCCGTGGGACGAGGCGGTGGAATCGGTTGCCAAGGGCGAGGCGGATGCCGTGCTGTCCGGTCTCAAGATGACCCCGGCAACGCTCGAGCGGTTCGACTTCACGGCTCCCTATCTGCGCACCGTCGGACGATTTGTGGTGCGCAACCAGAACCAGATGCCCTCGCCAGACGTCAAAAGCCTGGCCGGCAAGCGCATCGGGGTGATCGCCGGGTCGGCGCATGAAGCCTGGATCAAGGCCTATTTCCCACGATCGCTGGTCAAATCATACCGGACCGAAGGCGAGGCCGAGGAGGCGCTGCGCACCGGCGGGCTCGATGCATTGTTCGGCGATGCCTATCGGCTGATCTTCTGGGTGCATGGCCAAAGCGCCCGGCAATGCTGCCGCCTGCTGCCGGGGGCGTTCATCGAGCCTGGTTACTTCTCGTCCGGAATCACCATCGCGGTGAAGCGCGGCAACCGGCGGCTTCTAGACGCCCTCGACTATGGCCTGGACCGACTGCAGACCTCCGGCGAGTTCGCCCGCATCTATCGCAAGTTCTTTCCCGAGCCGCCGGCGTGAAGGCAGTAGGCAGTAGGCAATAGGCAGTAGTGAGGAGCACAGCCCACTGCCTAAGGCCTACTGCCTGCCAATGAAGCCCGCGGTGGCATCGATCGCCTCCACCAATCCCATGCGGGCAATCGTCATGCCCGATGGGAAGGCAGTGCAGAAGCGCGAAGCGAGGCGCGAGTCGAGCACGACGAAGACGCCGCGGTCGTCGCCGCGGCGGATCAGCCGCCCGAAGGCCTGCCTGAGCCGCAGCCGCACGCCCATATCCTGCCAGGCGCCCCCGCCGAACTGCTCGCGGCGTGCCCGTTCGAGGATGGTGGGCTGGCTCCACGGCACCCGATCGAGCACGATCAGCCGGAGCGAGTCGCCGGGAACATCGACACCGTCGCGCACCGCATCAGTCCCGAGCAGGCAGGAGTGACGCTCGGCCCGGAACATGTCGACCAGCGTGCCGGTGTCGATCGGATCGACATGCTGGGCATAGAGCGGCAGACCCGCCCTGGCGAGGGGAACGATCAGGCGGCGGTGCACCGCCCGGAGCCGGGCGATTGCCGTGAACAGGCCAAGCCCGCCACCGCCGGCGGCGAGGAACAGCTCGCGATAGGCGGCGGCGAGCTGATCCATGTCGTCGCGCGCCACGTCATTGACGACGATGATGCAACTGTTGGCGAGGTAGTCGAAGGGCGAGGGGAAGCTGGCGCGGCGGGCGGCATAGGGCAGATGGGCGGCGCCGGTTCGCATCTCGGCATTGCGCCAGTCCTCCGGCGCCTCGGGCGGGCGGTCGCGCAAGGTCGCCGAGGTGATGATGACGCCATCCGGCGGCCGCAGCACGGCAGCGGCCAACGGCTCGGTCGGATCGATCCAGTGGCAATGGAAGCCGCAATCGACCTCGCGGCCCTCGAACTGATCGATGGCGAACCAGTCGACATGGAGTGGCTCGGGCTCCGCAATGAGGCGCGACAGCATGGTAACCCAGCCCCCCACCATCAACTCGGAACGTCGCCGGAGAGAGCGGGCGATGGCCTCGATCCGCGCCCGATCGACCGATGACAGCTCGCTTGCCTCTTCATCGAGCCGCTTGATCAGACGCTCGGCGAGCAGCGACATCGGCCGCTTGAGATCGATGAGGGCGGCGGCAAGGCGGCCGGCAGCATTGGCGACGCCGTCGGGCAGCGGTCGGCAATCGGCCTCGACAACCGGTGCGCCGGAGGGCGCGTTGCGCGATTCCACCTGCTGGCGGATCAGCCAGAGAAAGGTCTCGGCGGCGCCATCGGGCATGCCGGCGTGAACGCGGCGCATCCAGCCCGGACCGGGCAACGCCTCGGATGCTCTGAGAACGAGACCGAGCAGCTCTTCCGACTGGCGGTCGTCGGAAGCGAGCTCGCCGAGGCGGTCGGCAAGGCCGCGGCCGCGCCGGCCTTGTGCCTCGGGGCCGCGGATCCAGCGCCTGAGCTCGGCGGTCTCGATGCCGGTGAGATGGCCGGAGAAGGCAGTGTCGGCGGCATCGAACAGATGGTGGCCCTCGTCGAAGACCAGCCGGCGCATGGCGCCGGTCTGCTCCTGCTCCTCGGTGGTCTCGGCCGGTCCGAGCGCCTGGTCGATTGCCGCCTGGTGCAGCACCAGGGCATGGTTGGCAATGACGATGTCGGCCTTGCGGGCGGCGCGGACCGCCTTCTCGATGAAGCATTTGCGATAATGCGGGCAGGCGGCATAGATGCATTCGCCGCGACGGTCGGTGAGGCCGAGGCGGGCGGGCGAGGCGGTCGCCGCTTCGCCCGTTGCGTCGCTCGTCAGGCCCATGATCCAGGCCGGGAAGTCGCCACCCACCATGTCCCCGTCGCGGCTCGCCAATGCCCAGCGGGCGATCAGACCGGCGAGCAGGGCGCTGCGCGGCGAATGGGTCATTCGCCCGAATGCCTCCTGCATGTTGAGCAGGCAGGCATAGTTCTCCCGGCCCTTTCGGATCACGATGCGGCGGCGGCGCTCGGCCGGATCGGGGATGATCCGTCCCGACTCCTGCTCGAGCTGGCGCTGCAGGTTCTTGGTGTAGGTCGAGACCCACACGGTTCCGGCATTGCGGCGGGCCCACATGGCGGCGGGAGCAAGATAGCCCAGGGTCTTGCCGAGACCGGTCCCGGCTTCGGCCAGCACGATGACATTGCTCGTCGGCTCGGCGCGGGGATGGAAGGCGAGCGCCGCCTCGCCGCAATAATCCATCTGCTGCGGCCGGGACTCGGCATCGGGGCCGAGCAACGCGCGCAGGTAGTCGCGCGCCTCGGTCGCGGTGACGGGATGGTGGCGCGACGGCGGCCGCGATCCCTCCTCCTCCCATTCGGGCAGACGGTCCCAGATATTGAGGCCGGTCGCAAAGGGCGGCAGCTTGAGGTCGGGCTCGCCCTGCTTCAGGGCCGCGAGCACCGGCTCGGCCCAGGGCCAGCGGGCGCGGCCGAGAAACTGGGCGAGCTCGGCAGTCTCGCGGCGCCGTTCGAGGCGGCGATCAGCCAGGCGGGACAGCAGCTCCTCGGCGACGGCGGCAATGGTGAGGCAATCCTCCGGGTCGGGGGTGAGAGCGAGCGCCCGCGCGAGGCCGTTGGGCAGCGGCACCGCCGGAACCGCCGGGGCGGCGAAAGCGAAGAGCTCGGCGATGTCGAGATGGCGCTGCTCGCGGGCGGCGCGGATCGCTGCCCGTGGCGCAGAGGCAGCATAGCCCAGCCGCTCGACCAGATAGGCGGCATGGCAAACCACATGGGGCGCGGCGGCGAGCGCAGCGAGGCCGGCCGGCGCATCGTAGATCACCGGCGGCTCGGTGCCGGCTCTCACCGCAATCCCGGTGCCTGCTGCCGCGGCAACGGGAAAGGGCAGAATCGCTGGCGCTGGGGCGGGCAGGGTCATTGTTCCAGGCAGTAGGCAATAGGCAGTAGAGCGCAGATCACTGCCTATTGCCTACTCCCGACTGCCTAATAGCGATAGTAGTCGGGCTTGAACGGTCCCTTCTTCTCGACGCCGATATAGGCCGCCTGCTCGCCGGTGAGCTCGGTCAGCCGGACGCCGAGCTTGGGCAGATGCAGCCGGGCCACCTTCTCGTCGAGGTGCTTGGGAAGCACATAGACCTCATTGCGGTACTTGCCGGCCTTGGCGGCGGTGAACAGCTCGATCTGAGCCAGCACCTGGTTGGTAAACGACGCCGACATGACAAAGCTCGGGTGTCCGGTGGCATTGCCGAGATTGACGAGCCTCCCCTGCGACAGCAGCACGATGCGGTTGCCGGCGGGAAACTCTACGATATCGACCTGCGGCTTGACATTGGTCCAGCGGTAGTTGCGCAGGGCGCTGACCTGGATCTCATTGTCGAAATGGCCGATGTTGCAGACGATCGCCATGTCCTTCATCCGGCGCATATGGTCGAGCGTGATGACGTCGCGATTGCCGGTGGCGGTGACGAAGATGTCGGCGGTGGGCAGGGCATCCTCGATCTGCTGCACCGAGAAACCGTCCATGGCCGCCTGCAAGGCGCAGATCGGATCGATCTCGGTGACGATCACGCGGGCGCCGGCGCCCTTGAGCGACTGGGCCGAGCCCTTGCCGACGTCGCCATAGCCGCAGACCACCGCCACCTTGCCGGCCATCATCACGTCGGTGCCGCGCCGGATCGCATCCACCAGCGATTCGCGGCAGCCATATTTGTTGTCGAACTTGGACTTGGTGACGCTGTCATTGACATTGATCGCGGGGAACGGCAGCTCGCCCCGCTTCTGCAGATCATAGAGCCGGTGCACCCCGGTCGTCGTCTCCTCGGACACGCCGAGCAGCGCCGCCTTGACCTTTGCGAACCACCCCGGCCGCGCATCGATGCGCCGCGCGATCTCGCCGTAGAGCGCCTCCTCCTCCTCGTTTTTCGGCTTGGCGATGATGCTCCTGTCCTTTTCGGCATTGGAGCCGAGCAGGACGAACAGCGTGGCGTCGCCGCCATCGTCGAGGATGAGATTGGCCGGGTCGTTCGGCCAGTCGAAGATCCGCCCGGTGAACGCCCAATATTCCTCGAGCGACTCTCCTTTATAGGCGAAGACCGGCACGCCGGCGGCGGCGACCGCGGCGGCGGCATGATCCTGGGTGGAGAAGATGTTGCACGATGCCCAGCGCACCTCGGCGCCGAGCGCCCTCAACGTCTCGATCAGCACCGCAGTCTGAATGGTCATGTGAAGCGAACCGGTGATGCGCGCGCCCTTCAGGGGCTGGCCGGGTCCGAATTCCTCGCGGATCGCCATCAGCCCCGGCATCTCGACCTCGGCCATGGCAATCTCCTTGCGGCCCCAGTCGGCGAGCCCGAGATCGGCAACGTGGAAATCGGCGTCATGGGCCATCGGCTTCAGTCTCCAGTGAGGGGTGAATCTGCGGTCGCCGAGGCCTATAGCAGGCACCGCGGCTGGCCGCAATCTGCATATAAAGAATTCTTTATGTTTGATCGCTTGACGTTCTGTCACCCGTTTGTGACACAGGCGTCATAGCAGGGCAGGATGCGTCACCTCGGGAGCATGTCTTCGATGGCCGAAACTGCGGTCGAGAAATTGCGCGCGCCGGTCAGCACTGACGACGACATCGTCTTTTCCTATTCGCGCCCCGAACACCATGTCATCCGCCGCAGCGTCATCCAGGTGATCGAGGGGTTGAGCGGCCAGCCGCGCCTGAAGGCGCTCTATGATGCCTGGCGCCGCGAGGACCGGGCGGAGCCGTTCTTCGATGCCGCGGTTCGGCTGATGGGCATCAAGATCAGGGTCAGCAGCGGCTCCGCGGAGATTCCCAGGACCGGGCCGGTGCTGTTCGTCGCCAACCATCCTTTCGGCGTGCTCGACGGCGTCGCCCTCGGCTGGGTCACCCAGCGGGTGCGGCCGGAGACCCGCATCCTGACCCACAGCCTGCTGTGCCAACCGCCCGAGCTCAAGCAGCATGTGCTGCCGATCGATTTCGGGGGCACCAAGGAGGCGCAAGCCAATTCGCTGGCGTCACGCCTCGAGGCGCAGCGGCTGCTGCGCAACGGCGGCGCGGTGGCGATCTTTCCGGCCGGCGGTGTTGCGACTTGTCAGCGGCCCTTCGGCCGCGAGGCGGTCGATGCGCCGTGGCACCCCTTCACCGCCAAGCTTGCCCGCACCGCCAAGGCTACGGTGGTGCCGATCTATTTCCCCGGGCAGAACTCGCGGTTCTTCCACATTGCCAGCCATCTCAGCTATTCGCTGCGGGTGGCGCTGCTGTTCCGCGAAACCGCCAACCGGCTGGGTGCCGAGGTCGATGTGGCCATTGGCCGGCCCATTCCCTTTGCCGAGCTGAAGGACTTCACCGACCGCCGGGCGATGACGCTCGAGCTGCGCCGGCGCACGCTGGAGCTTGCCCGCTTCTTCCGGCCGCCGGGAGCGCCGCTCCCGGATTACCGCCAGGAATTCCTGTTTCCGTCCTGGATATCGGAGTGACATGAGCCCCTCATCGCACAAGCCCATCCCCGCTCGGGAACGGCTCATCCTGGCGCTTGACGTCGGCTCGCCGGGGGAGGCGCAACGCCTGGTCGAGGCGCTTGGCGACCATGTCGGCTTCTACAAGATCGGCCTTTCCCTCTTCATGTGCGGGGGCTATTTCGAGCTGCTGCAATGGCTGACCGACCGTGGCAAGAAGGTTTTCGTCGACCTGAAATTCTTCGACGTGCCGCAGACCGTCGCCGGCGCTGTGGCCAAGCTGCGCGGGCGCAACGTGACCTTCGCGACCGTCCATGGCAATGAGGCGATCCTCAAGGCGGCCTGTGCCGAAAAGGGCGACACCAAGATTCTCGGCGTGACCGTGCTCACCAGCATGGACCGCAACGATCTGATCGAACTCGGCTTCCCTGACGCGATCGACATTCGTGCGCTCGTCCTGTCGCGCGCCCGCCGCGCCCTCGCCGCCGGCTGCGATGGCGTGGTGGCCTCGGGGCTCGAAGCGGTCGAGCTGCGCAATGAGCTCGGCACGAGGCTGATGATCGTCGTGCCCGGCATCCGGCCGTTCGACAATGTCGACGATCAGAAGCGCACCGTCGATGTCGAACAGGCATTCCGCAACGGTGCCGACTATATCGTGGTCGGGAGGCCGATCCTCAACGCGCCGTCGCCAACCGCCGCCGCCGAGCAGGTCCAGGAGCGGATCGCCGCGTTTTTCAGGGCCTGATCAGGAACCGAGAAACTCGCCGGCAAGCGCGCGGCGGATCAGCGCCCGCGTGTTGTCGATGCCGTAAAGCGCCGCGAACGACCCGAAGCGCGGGCCCTTCTCCTCGCCGAGCAGCACCTGGTAGATCGCGTTGAACCAGGCGAGCGACACCCCCGGCTTGTCGGGGGTCGCGCCCTTGGCGGCAAGGTCCTGATAGCGGGGAATGGCGCGACCGATGTCGTAGAGGAGTGCCTGGATCTCCGCCGGGTCCGCAGCTCGAGGCAATGTGCCGAGCCGCCGTTCCAGCTCGCCCAGCGCCTGGCTCTCGACCTCGTCGGCCGCGCGGTAGCGCTTGTTCGGCTTCACGAAGTCATGGAAATACCGGATGGCGTAGCCGACCAGAGCATCGAGCTCGCGATGGGTGTCCGGCGACACGTTTGCGGCATAGCGCCTGAGGAATCCCCACAGGACCGATTTGGTCTCGGCATTGGCGACACTCGCGAGATTGAGCAGGAGAGCGAAGCTCACCGGCATGTCGACCCGCGGCGGGTCGCCGCCATGGATGTGCCAGACCGGGTTGCCGAGCTTCAGTCGCTCATCCTGCTTGTCATAGGCCGCAAGGAACGAGAAATACTCGTCGACGTGCCGCGGGATGACGTCGAAATAGAGCCGCTTGGCCTCGCGGGGCTTGTTGAACATGAAGAGCTCGAGGCTCTCCGGCGAGGCATAGGTCAGCCATTCCTCGATCGACAGGCCGTTGCCCTTCGACTTCGAGATCTTCTGACCCTTCTCGTCGAGGAACAGCTCATAGTTGAAGCCGGCCGGCGGGGTGCCGCCGATTGCCGTCGTGATGCGGCTGGCGAGCTTCACCGAATCGATCAGGTCCTTGCCCGACATCTCGTAATCGACGCCGAGCGCGAACCATCGCATCGCCCAGTCGGGCTTCCATTGCAGCTTGCAATGACCGCCGGTGATCGGCGTCTCGATGCGCTCACCGCTGTCGGGATCGCGCCAGACGATGGTGCGCGCTTCGAGATTGCGCGCCTCGATCGGGACCTGCATGACGATGCCGGTCTGCGGATGGATCGGCAGGAAGGGCGAATAGGTCTGGGCCCGCTCCTCGCGCAGCGACGGCAGCATGATCTCCATGACCTCATCGAAGCGCTCGAACACCCTGATCAGGGCCTGATCGAAGCGGCCGGAGGCGTAATAGTCGCTGGCGGAGGCGAACTCGTACCGAAATCCGAAGCGGTCGAGAAAGTCGCGCAACATCGCGTTGTTGTGGTGGCCGAAGCTTTCGAAGCGTCCGAACGGGTCGGGGATGCGGGTCAGCGGCATTCCGAGATGGCGCGCCACCATATCGCGATTGGGGATGTTGTCGGGAACCTTGCGCAGGCCGTCCATGTCGTCGGAAAAGCAGAGCAGCCGCGTCCTCAATCCGGTCATGGTCTCGAAGGCGTGGCGCACCATGGTGGTCCGCGCCACCTCGCCGAAGGTGCCGATATGCGGCAGCCCGGACGGGCCGTAGCCGGTTTCGAACAGCACCTCGCCGGTGGTCCGGCCCTGGCTCCTCAGCCGGTCGATGATCTTGCGCGCGTCCTCGAATGGCCACGCCTTGGAAGCGAGCGCCGCCTCCCGCAATGCGTTGTCGGAATTGGACTTCATGGCTCTTAATGTCATGAATGGTCCGCCACCTCCAGAGGCATTGGCGCGGAGCCCCCGTCGGGCGGCCGGGGCGTGCCTCCCCTCGAGAATTCCACAGCCATATCACGGCCTTCGTGCCTCTTTAGTGGGCAGGATTCCTGTTTGCCTGTATATCTCGGCCATGCACGGTTCCGGTGATTCGTCGGGGCGGGGCGGGCAGGCAGGGGAACGGCAGGCATCATGGGTGGCGTGGTCGGCGCTGTCGGTAGGCTGGCCGGCGATGCTTCGCTGGTCGTTGCCGCCATCCTGTTTGCCATTGCCGTGTTCATCTGGGCCATTTTCGTCATTCGCCGGCTGACGCGCGAGGAAGCGCGGGCGCGGCGGCGGATCACCGAGCTCGAGGTCGAGCTCAACGAAGCAGAAGCGGCTCTCGCCGCCGAGCCCAACATCCTGATGATCTGGCGCGGCCCGGCATCGCAACCGGAGCGCATCGCCGGCGACATGCGGGGCACGGTCGCGGTGCCGCAGGACGCCGCGATGCTGCTCGATTTTCCGCGCTGGCTCGAGGCCGAGTCAGCCGCGACCCTGGGGGAGGCGCTATCGGCGATGCGGGAGGCCGGGCGCCCGTTCAACATCGGCGTGCGGACGCGGGCCGGCGAGCTGATCGAGGCGGATGGCCGCACCGCCGGGGGTCTTGCCACCTTGCGGCTCAGGCCGCTGGCCGGCGAAAGGCGGGACCGCACCGAGCTTGCCTATGACAGCCGCAAGCTCGGCAAGCAGGTGGAGCGCCTGTCGGCCATTCTCGACGCGGCGCCCTTCGCCATCTGGCTGAACGACGATGCCGGCCGGCTGATCTGGGTCAACCGCGCCTACCTGTCGGCGGTCGAGGCGCAGGACTACGATCAGGTGCTCGCCCGTCCGATCCTTCTCGCCAATCCCGCCCAGATCCGCTTCGACGTCGAGAAGGGTCATGGCCGATGGGGCCGGCGCGGCACGGCCTCGGCGGTGATCGGCGGCGAGAAGCGGGCGCTCGAGGTCTATGAGATTCCCCTGACCAGCGGCCATGCGAGCTTCGCCATCGACATCACCATCCAGGACGAGACGCAGAAGGAGCTGAACCGGCACATCCGGGCGCATGCCTCGACTCTCGACAAGCTCCAGACGGCGATCGCGATCTTCGGACCAGACCAGCGTCTGCGGTTCTTCAACGCCGCCTATGCCGATCTCTGGGGCCTCGATGCGCCATGGCTCGAGACGCGGCCGACGGACGGTGAGATCCTCGACCGCTTGCGCGAGCTCAGGCGGCTGCCCGAGCAGGAGAACTTCAGGGACTGGCGAAACCGGCAGCTCGCCGCCTACAACACGCTCGAGACGCGCGAGACGTGGTGGCACCTGCCCAGCGGTCAAACGCTGCGGGTGATCGCCGAGCAGCATCCGTTCGGCGGCGTCACCTATCTCTATGACGATGTCACCGAGCAGATCCGGCTCGAAAGCCAGTATCGCGAGCTGATCGGCGTCCAGCGCGAGACTGTCGACAATCTGCATGAAGGGGTGGCGCTGTTCGGCACCGACGGCAAGCTCAAGCTGTTCAATCCCACCTTCTCCCGCGTGTGGGGCATGGATGCCGCGGCACTTGCCGAGGAGCCGCATATCCGCAAGGTGATCGCCCATTGCCGCCAGTTCCATGAGGACGAGCGGATCTGGGACGAGATCAAGATCGTCACCACCTCGCTCGACAGCGGCCGCCGCTCGCTCCAGGGACGCCTCACCCGCAATGACGGGGTGGTGCTCGACTACGCAACGGTGCCGCTGCCGGACGGCAACACGCTTCTGACCTTCGTCGACGTCACAGCCAGCGCCGGCATCGAGAAGGCGCTCAGGGAGCGCAACGAAGCGCTGATCGCCGCCGACCGGCTCAAGACCAACTTTCTCTCCAACGTGTCCTACGAGCTGCGCACGCCGCTCACCAACATCATCGGCTTCGCCGAGGCGATGGCCCTCGGCATCGCCGGAGAGCTGGCGCCCAAGCAGGTCGAATATCTGCAGCACATCAGGACGTCGTCGCGCGATCTCCTGTCGATCATCGATGCCATTCTCGACCTCACGACCATCGATGCCGGGGCGATGGAGCTCAAGCTGGCGGCGATCGATGTCGGGGAGCTCCTGCAGGCGACCGCCGATGCGGCGGCCGAGGCCATCGAACGGCGCGACCTCACCCTCAATATCGAGATGGCAGAGGATGCAGCGAGCTTCGTCGGCGACCTCAAGCGGGTGCGGCAGATCCTGGCCAATCTGTTGTCGAATGCCGTCGGCTTCTCCGATGCCGGGGCGACGATCAGGATGGGGGCGCGGCGCGACGGTCACCAGCTGCTGCTGTGGGTCAGCGACACCGGACGGGGGATCGATCCCGACTATCAGGAGAAGGTGTTCGAGCGCTTCCAGGCGCGGCCGGTCTCAGGGGGTCATCGTGGTCCGGGGCTCGGCTTGTCGCTGGTCAAGAGCTTTGTCGAGCTCCATGAGGGGCAGGTGTCGCTGATTTCGCGGCTGGGACGCGGCACCACGGTAATCTGCCGGTTTCCAGTCGATGGGCCGGGTGCACGGAGGGTGGCGTCAGCATGACCGAGCTGTCTCATAAGCGGGGCTTTAATTCTACCCGGCCGATCGACTATGGTCCTTCGGTCATGAGCTCAAGCGGGCAATATCACGAGCTTGAACAGACGCTTGCAGGGGAGCACGCCACCATCGCGCTGGGGGTCGGGCTGGCCCCGCTGCTCAAGCCGGGCGATCTCGTGTGCCTCAATGGCGGCCTAGGCGCCGGCAAGACCACGCTGGCGCGGGCAGTGATCCGGACCATTGCCGGCGATCAGGCGCTCGAAGTGCCGAGCCCGAGCTTCGCCATCGCCCAGCTCTACGATCTGACCCCGCCGGTTGCCCATTTCGATTTCTTCCGGCTCGACGGTCCGGCGGAAGTCGAGGAGACGGGCTTGCGGGATGCGCTGGGGAATCGGGTGGTGCTGCTCGAATGGCCCGACCGAACGGGATCTCTCGCCGACAACCGGCTCGACATCGAGCTCTCCGGGGCAGGCGAGAACCGGTCGGTGACACTGCGCGGTTTCGGCAATTGGGCCGAGCGGCTGCAGCGGTGGCAGAACGCCCGCTCTTTCATTTCAGCGACCGGCTGGGCAAAGGCGCGGCGTCTGGCGCTGCCCGGCGATGCGTCGACGCGGCGCTACGAACGGCTGGTCGGGGGACCGCGGCCGGCGCTGCTGATGGACATGCCGGCGCGGCCGGATGGTCCGCCGGTCAAGGATGGCAAGTCCTACAGCGCCATCGCGCATCTCGCCGAAGACGTGCGGGCGGTGATGGCGGTTTCGGGCGAGTTGCTGCGGCGCGGCTATTCGGCGCCGGAGATCTTTGCCGCCGACGAGCAGCACGGCCTGCTGCTCATCGAGGATTTCGGCGACCGGGTGTTCGGACGGATGATCGCCGAGGGCCGAGACATGTCGGAGCCGTTTCACAGCGCGGTTCTGCTACTGGCCGATATTGCCGAGCGAAAGGACTGGCCGGCAGAGGTCAGGGTGGCGGGACATCCCTATCGCATTCACCCGTTTGACCAGGATGCGATGCTGGTCGAAGCCGAGCTCCTGACCTCATGGTATGTGCCGCTGATCAGCGGCAAGAGGATCGATCCCGCGGTGGAGCAGGCCTATCGCGAGGCGTGGTCGCCGGTGCTGCCGCTGGTCACGCCGGTTCCCGGCGTCTGGTCGCTGCGCGACTTCCATGTCGACAATCTGTTCTGGCTGCCCGAACGGTCGGGGATCAATCGGGTCGGCTTGATCGACACCCAGGACGCGGTGATCGGCCACCCCGCCTATGATCTGGTCTCGATCCTGCAGGATGCCCGGGTCGACGTGGCCGAGGAGACGGCGGCTGAGCTCCTCGACCTCTATTGCGCTGCCCGTGCCGCGGTTGACCCAGGGTTCGACGAGCCGGCCTTCCGGACGGCCTATGCGGTGCTCGGGGTGCAGCGGGCGGCCAAGATCCTCGGGATCTTCTCCAGGCTGTCGCTGCGCGACATGAAGCACGGTTATCTGCGCCATTTGCCGAGGGTGCGGCGGCAGCTCGATCAGGGGCTCGCCCATCCGGCACTCGGGCAGCTCAGGGCCTGGTTCGAGCGCCATCTGCCGCGACCGGCAGCGGGCACCGGGGCATCGTCATGATCAAATCCGCCATGGTGCTGGCTGCCGGCCGTGGCGTCAGGATGCGGCCCCTGACGCTCGACCGGCCAAAGCCGCTGGTGACGGTGGCGGGGAAGCTCCTCATCGACTATTCGATCGATGCGCTGAAACGGGCCGGCGTCGAGCGGATCGTGGTCAACACCCATCATTTCAGCGAGCAGATGGTGGCCTGGGCGCGCGCCCGGAAGGATGCAGGGATTGTGCTGTCGGACGAGAGCGACCTCCTGCTCGATACCGGCGGCGGCGTCGTCAAAGCATTGCCGCTGCTCGGTGACGAGCCATTCGTGGTGATCAACAGCGACAGCTTCTGGCGCGACGGCCCGGAGCCGGCGCTTGCCCGGCTTGCCGCAGCATTCGATCCCCAGATGATGGACGCGCTGCTGCTGCTCAGCAGCCACAATCAGGCGGTCGGATTCGAGGGGCCGGGCGACTTCCATATGGACGCGCTTGGCCGGCTGAGGCGGCGCGGCGGCGATCCGACCGCGCCGTTCATTTTTGCCGGCTGCCACATTCTCCATCCGCGGCTCCTGAAGGATGCGCCGGAGGGGCCGTTCTCGATGAATTTCGCCTGGGACAAGGCGCTCGCCGGTGGCCGGCTCCATGGGCTGCGCCATGACGGGCCGTGGCTCCATGTCGGAACGCCCGAGGCGATCCCGATCGTTGAAGAGGCGCTCAAGGCATTATGAACATGCGGGAGAGCGGCCATGCCGGCGCCCGTCCTTGACCAGGGTAGAAGGGCTTCTTACGTTCGCTTCCCGAACAGTCCGACAGCGAGGATTCGATGAGCACGACGAAATTGTCCGCAGTGTCCGATACGTCCTTCGAGGCAGAGGTCTTGAAGGCCGAAACACCTGTGGTTGTCGATTTCTGGGCCGAATGGTGCGGGCCGTGCCGGCAGATCGGACCGTCGCTCGAGGAGCTGTCGGCGGAGATGACCGGCAAGGTCAAGATCGTCAAGCTCAATGTCGACGAGAATCCGTCGGTGGCAAGCCGCTACGGCATCCGCAGCATCCCGCATCTCATGATGTTCAAATCCGGCAAGGTCGAATCGACATTCACCGGAGCGGCTCCCAAAACGCGGATCGCCGAGTGGATCAACCGCTCTGTTTAACGGGGGTCAGCCGCGGGCGGTGCCGGTGACCCCCGAGGCGGCCTCGCCGAGATGGAGGGCGAGCACCCGCCCGGCGAGATAGAGCGAGCCGCCGATCAACAGCCTGACGGGTGCGCCCGGAATTTGCGAGGCGTGGCGCACCGCCTCCTCGATCGAGCCAGCTGACGAGGCGTCGAGCCCTTCGGCACGGGCGATGCGGGCCAGCTCGTCGGCCGGCATGGCGTTCTCCTCGCCGGGGATGGCAATGGTGATCACCCGGCGGGCTAGGCCCTTGAAGGGGCGAAAATAGCCGGCCGCTTCCTTGGTCTTGAGCATGCCGGTGACCAGCGACAGCGGGCGTGACAGGCGCTCGTCGAGCTCGGCCAGGGTCTCCGCCACGGCGCGCCCGGCAGACGGGTTGTGACCGCCATCGAGCCAGATCTCGGTGCCTGATGGGGCAAGCTTGAGGATCGGACCGGGGCCGAGGCGCTGCATTCGGGCCGGCCACTCGGCCAGGCGCAGGCCCCTGGCGATGGCCGCGTCGTCGATCCGGGGGTCGTCCAAGGCGCGGATGGTGGCGATGGCGGTTCCGGCATTGTCGATCTGGAAGCGGCCCGGCAGGATCGGCAGGGGCAGGTCGAGCAGGCCGCTCTCATCCTGGTACACCAATCGGCCGTGCTGCTCGAAGGCGGACCAATCCTGAGCGGAGATGAAGGTGGGTGCGACCCGACGACGGGCCTCGGCGAGGATGGCGTCGAGGGCCTGCTCGGGCTGCGGCGCGACGATGCAGGGCACACCCTCCTTGAGGATGCCGGCCTTTTCGGCGGCGATGGCGGCAAGGGTCGTGCCAAGAAACTGCTGGTGGTCGAGATCGACGGTGGTGATGACGGTGAGACGCGGGTCGTCGATCACATTGGTGGCGTCGAGCCGGCCGCCGAGCCCGACCTCGAGCAGCAGATAGTCGGCAGGATTGCGGGCAAAGGCGAGAAAGGCGGCGGCCGTGGTGATCTCGAAGAAGGTGATCGGCTCGCCGGCATTGGCCTCCTCGCATTCGGCGAGGAGGGCGATGAGGTCCGGCTCCGAGATCAGCGTGCCGCGGCCCGGCCTTCCCAAGCGAATCCGTTCGTGGAACCTGACGAGATGCGGCGAGGTGTAGACATGGGCCGCGAGCCCTGCCGCCTCGATGATGGCGCGGCAATAGGCGACGACCGAGCCCTTGCCATTGGTGCCGGCGACATGGATGACCGGCGGCACATGCTGCTCCGGGTTGCCCAGCCGGTCGAGGAGGCGCCACATCCGGTCGAGCTTGAGATCGATGATTTTCGGATGAAGATCGAGGAGGCGGGTCAGAATGGCATCGCTCATCGCCATGGCACGCGATCCCTGACTGGCTGCCTCACTCGGCGGCCGCCTCGGTCTCCAGAGACTCGGCCCTCTCGACTTCCTCCTCGACTGCCGGCTCGCGCTTGGCCGGCGCCTTCTTCATCAGGAGCCGGATGATCCGGGCGACGGTCTCGCGCATCTGGTGGCGGTGAACGACCATGTCGACCATGCCGTGCTCGAGCAGATATTCGGCGCGCTGGAAGCCTTCGGGCAGCTTCTCGCGGATGGTCTGCTCGATCACCCGTGGCCCGGCGAAGCCGATGAGCGCGGCCGGCTCGGCGAGGTGGACGTCGCCGAGCATGCCATAGGAGGCGGTGACGCCGCCGGTGGTGGGATGGGTCAGGACCACGATGTAGGGCAGGCCGGCGCGGCGGAGCGCCTGGACCGCCACCGTCGTGCGCGGCAGCTGCATGAGGGAGAGGATGCCCTCCTGCATGCGGGCGCCCCCCGAGGAGACAAACAGCACGAAGGGAGTGCGTCGCTCGACGGCGGTCAGCATGGCGGTGATGATGGCCTCGCCGGCAGCCATGCCGAGCGAGCCGCCCATGAAGGCGAAATCCTGGACGGTGATCACCGTCTCGATGCCCTCGAGGGTGCCGAGGGCGGCCATCACGCAGTCATTGCGCTCGGTCTTGGTGCGCGCCTCCTTGAGCCGATCGGCATAGCGCCGCTCGTCGCGGAAGCGGAGCGGATCCTGGGTGACCTCGGGAAGCGTGATCTCCTCGAATTCGCCGCCGTCGAACATCGAATTGAGCCGGACATCCGGCGGCATCCGCATATGATGGCCGGAATTAGGAATGACGAACTGATTGGCCTCGAGATCGCGGTAGAAAACCATCTCGCCGGTCTCGGGGCACTTGACCCACATATTGTCGGGCAGCTCGCGCTTGACCCCCAAGAAGGAGCGGATCTTCGGGCGAACGAAGTTCTTGATCCAGTTCATCTCTCGAGCCCTCCTCGGGCGGCCGCCAATCCTGCGGCAGGGGTGAGCCCACGGGCCAGCATCGACACGAGCTCAAGCAGGGAAGGCGCGGTTCCGGCGGTGGCCCGCCCGTCCGGATCGAGGGTCTCGCCGATCCGCCGGGTCAGGGCCGAGCCGACGACGACGGCGTCGCACTCGCCTGCCAGCGCCCGCACCTGGTCCTCACTCTTGACGCCAAAACCGACCGCGATCGGCAGCTCCGTCGCCTTGCGGATGCGCGCCACCTCGCGCGCCACCCTGGCGATGTCCGGCGTCTTGGTGCCGGTGATGCCGAGCACTGAAACGTAATAAAGGAAGCCCGAGGTGTTGGCGAGGACCGCCGGCAGCCGCTGCTCGTCGGTGGTCGGGGTGGCGAGGCGGATGAAGCTCAGCCCGGCCCGGATGGCGGGGATGCAGAGCTCGGAATCCTCTTCGGGGGGCAGGTCGACCACGATCAGGCCATCGACGCCGGCAGTGCGGGCATCGGCAAGGAAGCGGTCGACGCCATAAATGTAGATCGGATTGTAATAGCCCATGAGCACCAGGGGCGTTCTGTCGTCGCGCCGCCGGAAGTGCCGGACCATCTCCAGGGTCTTGACCATGGTCTGGCCGGCCTTGAGCGCCCTGAGCCCTGCCGCCTGAATGGCCGGACCGTCGGCCATCGGATCGGTGAAGGGCATGCCGAGCTCGATCAGATCGGCACCGGCTTCGGGCAGCGCCTCGAGGATCGCCAGCGAGGTCGCGTAATCGGGATCGCCGGCGGTGATGAAGGTGACGAGGCCGGAACGGCCAGCCGCCTTCAGCCCGCCAAAGCAGCGATCGATACGGCTCGTCTCGGTCACAGCGAAACTCCGAGGTGCTGGGCCACGGTGAAGATGTCCTTGTCGCCGCGGCCGCACATGTTCATCACCAACAGGTGGTCGCGCGGACGCTCGGGTGCAATCTCCATGACCTTGGCGAGGGCATGGGCGGGCTCAAGCGCCGGGATGATGCCTTCGAGCTCGCAGCACAGCTTGAACGCGGCCAGCGCCTCATCATCGGTCGCCGACAGATAGTTGACGCGGCCGACATCATGGAGCCAGGCATGCTCGGGGCCGATGCCGGGATAGTCGAGGCCGGCCGAGATGGAATGGGCCTCGGCGATCTGCCCGTCATCATCCATCAGCAGATAGGTCTTGTTGCCGTGGAGGACGCCCGGCCGGCCGCCAGTGATCGAAGCGGCATGGAGGCCGGAGTCGAGCCCGCGGCCGGCGGCCTCGACGCCGTAGATCGCCACATCCGGATCATCGAGGAAGGGGAAGAACAGGCCCATGGCATTGGAGCCGCCGCCGATTGCCGCCACCAGCGAATCGGGGAGCCGGCCCTCCCGCGCCATGATCTGGCGCCTGGTCTCGTTGCCGATCACCGACTGGAAGTCGCGGACCATCGCCGGATAGGGATGGGGGCCGGCGACCGTCCCGATGCAATAGAAGGTGTCCTCGACATTGGCCACCCAATCGCGCAGCGCCTCGTTCAGGGCATCCTTGAGGGTGCGCGAGCCGGAGGAGACGGGGCGGACCTCGGCTCCCAAGAGCTTCATGCGGAAGACGTTCGGCTTCTGCCGCTCGACATCGACCTCGCCCATATAGACGACGCATTGGAGGCCGAAGCGGGCGCAGGCGGTGGCGGTGGCGACCCCATGCTGGCCGGCGCCGGTCTCGGCGATGATCCGGGTCTTGCCCATGCGGCGGGCGAGCAGGATCTGGCCCATGACGTTGTTGATCTTGTGGGCGCCGGTGTGGTTGAGCTCGTCGCGCTTGAAGTAGATCTTGGCACCGCCGAGATGGTCGGTCAGCCGCTCGGCGAAATAGAGCGGCGAGGGGCGCCCGACATAGTGCTCGAGAAAGGATGACAGCTCCGCCTCGAAACCGGGATCGGCGCGGGCCGCCTGATAGGCCTGCTCGAGGTCGAGAATGAGGGGCATCAGGGTCTCGGCCACGAAGCGACCGCCAAACCGGCCAAAATGGCCATGCTCGTCGGGGCCCGTCCGGAAGGAATTGGGTGCGCTGACCTGCATTGTCTCGTCCGAAAGCCGACTTCGCGCGGTTTTAGCCGGCGCGGCGCACCGCCTCAATGAAATTTCGGATCATTTCGTCGTCCTTGACACCGCGAGCACGCTCGACGCCGGAGGAGACATCGACGATCGCCGCCCCGGTGAGCGCGATGGCGCGGCCGACATTGGTCGGATCAAGCCCTCCGGAAAGCATGAACTTCCCGGAAATGCCGGCCTTTCGACAGAGCTCCCAGTCGAAGGCGAGGCCATTGCCGCCAGGGAGACCGCCTGCCAGGGTCGGCGGCGCCTTGGTGTCGAACAGGATCATCGCTGCCGCATCGTGAAAGGCACGGGCCTTGGCGAAATCGTCGGCATCGCCGATTGCGATCGCCTTGATGACCGGAATGCCCGTCCGGGTTGAAATCTCCAAGACCTCCCGCGGTGCCTCCGAGCCATGGGCCTGGATGAAGTCGGGACGGACCTCGGCGGCGATCCGGGCGATGTCGCGCGGCGGCGCGTCGACCACGACCGCGACCGACCTAGCATGGCCGCGTGCCTGGTCGGCCAGGCGGCGCGCGGTTTCGATCTCGACATGGCGGGGGCTTGGCCGGTGAAAGACGAGGCCGACGAAGTCGGCGCCGGCGGCGAGGGCTGCTGCCATCGCCTCGGTCGTCGACAACCCGCAGATCTTGACCTTCGTCGACATCGTCGTCCCGCTCTCAGGCGCGGCCATGAAGCATGATGGCGCAGGCAAGGTCCTCGAGTGCCGTGCCGCTCGATTTGAACAGCGTGATCTCGTCGTCGCGGGCGCGACCGTGGTGGCGCCCGGTGCACAGCTCCTTGAGATCGGCGGCGATGCGCTCGGGAGCGAAGCGCCCCTCGGCAATGGCCAGCAAGATGTCGCCGGCCTCCGACAGAGCGCCCTCGCGGGTGTCGACGAAGACCGAGGCGCGCTCGACCGCCGCGCCATCGACCTCGCGCATGGTCGGCCGGAAGGCGCCCATGACGTCGACATGGACGCCTGCCTTCAGCCATTCGCCGCGAATGACCGGTTCCGTCGAAGTGGTGGCAGAGGAGACGATGTCGGCCCAGCCAATGCTCTCGGCGAGCGGGATCGTCGGTGCGCCGGCGGCGATGCCGTCGCGGCTCAACGCCTCGGCGAGCGCCTCGGCCTTGTCGCGGCCGCGATTGTAGATCCGCACCGCCTCGATGGGGCGGACCGAGGCATGGGCACGGACGAGATGGGCGCCGACCACGCCGGCACCGATCAAGGTCAGGCGGCTGGCATCGGGTCTGGCCAGGTAGTCCGCCGCCAGGGCGGAGGCGCAGGCGGTGCGCCGGGCGGTGAGCTCGCGGCCGTCGATCATTGCCAAGGTCTCGCCGGTCGCACCGGAGAATAGCTGGTAGCCGGCCTGGACTGTGGGGAGATCGCGCCTGGTGTTGTCGGGAACCACCATCACGGTCTTGAGGCCGACAAAAGCACCTTCGGGGCCGTGGACCGACATGTCGGTCCAGGACGGCATCATCAGGAACTTGCAGGAATCGGTGCCGGCACGCGGCAGATCATGATGGTGGCGGAGCGGCGACACGATGTCGGCGGCGAAGCCGGTGCGCAGGGCCTCCACAAAGTCGCGATGAGTGGCCAGGCGGGCGATGTCGGACGCCGAGATGGTCTTCAAAAGGCTTATGTCCTCAACTTCGCGGGCTCGGCAGCTGGAGGGCGCCGGGCGTGCCGGCGCGGGTCTCAAGATTGCGCCGCAATTGGGCGCGCGCCTGGCGGGCTGCCCGGCGCCAGCGCCCCTGGTTGACCCAGGCGGCCGTCCAGCCCGCGATCAGACCCAAAAAGATGGCGATGAACACCACGATCCACAATGGGATGCTGACCGCCAGGATGGGGTCGCCGGGCGAGATCGGATCGAATACCACGGTCACGGCGTGGCGGTTGGCGACCGCGAAGACGATCAGCAGGAGAGCGGCAACGAGGCCGAGGATCCGCGCGGTGAAGCGTTTCATCTGTCGAAGTCACTCCTCGTCGACGGCCGGCCGGTTCTGCGAGGATCAGCCGGCCTCCTCGTTCAGCTTGTCGCGCAATTCCTTGCCGGTCTTGAAAAACGGGATCCGCTTGGCATCGACGGCAACCGAATCGCCGGTCCGCGGGTTGCGCCCCTGCCTGGCGTTGCGGCTCTTGACGGAGAACGCTCCAAACCCCCGCAGCTCGACGCGGTCGCCGCGGGCCAGCGCGACGATGATCTCGTCGAATATGGTGTTGATGATGCGCTCAACGTCGCGATGGTAGAGATGCGGATTTTGCTGAGCGATCAGCTGTATCAGCTCGGACTTGATCATTCGACCCCGAGGGCAAGACTGCTGACGCTTGCATCTGACTTGACCTCACGGGCGAGCCTGCCAAACAGACAGTAGACCGTCAAGCCGCGCGACGTCGAAAGCGTCTTTCGCGGTGATCAAAAGAGAGGCGAGAGGCCCTTTATCGAGACCGAAGGCACTCTTCACGAGGTCGAGACCGAAGGTCGAGTCCTCGTCCTCGGGCTTCCAGGTGACCACTTTGAGGGTCTCGGAAATCTTTTTCTCCTTGCGCAGCCATTCGAGAGCCTGGTCCTCGCCGCCAATCGCATCGACGAGCTTCTCCTGCAAGGCCTGGCGGCCGGTGTAGACGCGGCCGTCCGACAGGGTGAGGACGCGATCGGCGGGCAGTCGGCGCCGCTCGGTGACTAGGCCGGTGAACCAGCGGAAGGAGTCCTGGATCATGGCGTTGGCGACGGCGATCGCCTTTTCGGAGGGCGGCTTGAAGAAGTTCGGCTCGGCCTTGAGCTCGCCGCTCTTGACCTCGAGCATCTGGACGCCGAGGGTGTCGAGCATCTTCTGCAGCTGCGCCCACTGGAAGATCACCCCGATCGAGCCGGTGATGGTGTTGCCGCGGGCGACGATATAGTCGGAGGCGATGGCGGTGACATAGCCTCCGGAGGCCGCGATGGTGCCCATCACGGACACCACCGGCTTCTTGGCGGCGATCTTGCGGATTCCCTCATAGACCGCCTCAGACCCGGCGGTGGTCCCGCCAGGGCTGTCGATGTCGATGATCACCGCCTTGACGCGGTCGGCTTTTGCCAGCTTCTCGAGCATCTTCAGGAACGGTCGGTCGCCGGTGATCAACCCTTCGACCTTGATCCTGGCAATGTGATCGGTCCGCCGCTTGAAGCCGTCGGGGCCGCCCGCCAGCACGAAGGCGAGGATGGCAAGGGCGGCAGCGATGATGGCAGCGACCCGCCAGAAGCTCAAGGAGCGGCGAAGCCTGCGGCGGGCAGCAATCGAGTCGGCCTCGAGCGTCATCTTTTCTCACCAATCTCGCGGTCGGGCGCCAGGACGGCGAGCCTCATTCGCGTCCGCCGGCCTCGCCCTTGGCCTTGGCCTTGGACAAGGCGGCGCCGAGAATGTCGCCCAGGGAAGCGCCGGAGTCCGAAGAGCCGTATTGCGCCACCGCCGCCTTCTCCTCGGCGATCTCGAGCGCCTTGATCGACACCTGGATCTTGCGGGCGCCCTTCTCGATCTGGATCACCTTGGCATCGACCTTCTCGCCGACGGCAAAGCGCTCGGGCCGCTGCTCGGAGCGGTCGCGGGCGAGATCGCTGCGGCGGATGAAGGAGGTGACATCGGTACCGGCGATCTTGACCTCGATGCCGTTGTCCTGGACCTGGACGACCTCGCAGGTGACAGTGTCGCCCTTCTTGATGCCGGCGATCTGCTCCATCGGGTCGCCGGTAACCTGCTTGACGCCGAGCGAGATGCGCTCCTTCTCGGTGTCGACATCGAGCACCACGGCTTTGACCAGGTCGCCCTTCTTGTAGTCCTTGATCGCTTCCTCGCCGGGCCGGCGCCAATCGAGGTCGGAGAGGTGGGCCATGCCGTCGACGTCGCCCTCGAGACCGATGAACAGGCCAAATTCGGTGATGTTCTTGACCTCGCCCTCGACCTGGCTGCCGGGCGGAAACTTCTCGGCGAACACCACCCAGGGATTGTCGAGGGTCTGTTTCAGGCCGAGCGAGATGCGCCGCTTGACCGGATCGACCTCGAGCACCTGAACGGTGATCTGCTCGGAGGTGGAGAGGATCTTGCCGGGATGGACGTTCTTCTTGGTCCAGCTCATCTCGGAGACGTGGACCAGGCCTTCGATTCCCTCCTCGATTTCGACGAAGGCACCGTAATCGGTGATGTTGGTGACCCGGCCCTTGATGCGGATGCCGGGCGGGTATTTGGCGGCGACGCCTTCCCACGGATCCTTCTCGAGCTGCTTCATGCCGAGGCTGATGCGGTGGGTTTCGGGATTGATCTTGACGATCTGGACCTTGACCTGCTGGCCGACGCTGAGGACGTCGGAGGGGTGGTTGACGCGCTTCCAGGAAATGTCGGTGACGTGCAGCAGCCCGTCGATGCCGCCCAGATCGACGAAGGCGCCGTAGTCGGTGATGTTCTTCACCACGCCATCGACCACCTGGCCCTCGACCAGGTTCTGAACCAGCTCGGAACGCTGCTCGGCGCGGGTCTCCTCCATCACGGCGCGGCGCGACACGACAATGTTGCCGCGGCGCCGGTCCATCTTGAGAATCTGGAAGGGCTGCGAGAGGTTCATCAGCGGCCCGACGTCGCGGATCGGCCGGATGTCGACCTGGCTGCCCGGCAGGAAGGCGACGGCGCCGCCGAGATCGACGGTGAAGCCGCCCTTGACCCGGCCGAAAATCACGCCATCGACCCGCTCGTTCTTGTCGAACGACTTCTCGAGCCGGATCCAGGCTTCCTCGCGGCGGGCCTTGTCGCGGGAGATGACGGCCTCGCCCATGGCATTCTCGATGCGCTCGAGATAGACCTCGACCTCGTCGCCGACCTCGAGCTTGCCATCGCGCCCCGGGGTCTGGAACTCGCGGAGCGGCACCCGTCCCTCGGTCTTCAGCCCGACATCGATGATGGCCAGATCATTCTCGATGGCCACCACCTTGCCCTTCACGACCGAGCCCTCGGTGGCGGTCGATTCGTTGAAGGAGGCGTCGAGCATCGCCGCGAAATCCTCGCGGGAGGGATTGTAGGTGCCGGTTTGCGCCATAGTCCTCTGCTTTCTCAAATAGGGTTGGCCCGCGGCTATCTCCGCAGGACCTCCCGATGCTGCGCTGCCCCGGCGGAAGGGCCGGGAAACGCCGGTGCGTCGGGCTCTCGATGGGTGGCTCATGGAGCGAGGGAGCGACCGACCAGGCGCAGTGCATCCCGCTTCAGAACCGCTGGAGCCCCGTCAGTCGCGACGCAGCCCCTGATTGAAACTGCTCTCGACGAGGTCGAGAGCCGCCTGGAACGCGGCTTCTATATCCAAAAGCGTGGTATCGAGCAAGCGCGCGCCGGCGGCGGGCTTCAGCGGCGCCACCGCCCGTTCGCTGTCGCGGGCATCACGCCGTCGGATATCGGCGAGCACCGCCTCGTAGCTCAGCGCATCGTCGATAGCCATGAGCTCGTGCCAGCGGCGCCGGGCGCGGGCCTCGGCGGTCGCGGTGACGAACAGCTTCACATCGGCGTCCGGGCAGACAACGGTGCCGATATCGCGCCCATCGAGCACGGCGCCGGGCTCGCGGCTGGCGAAGCTGCGCTGGTACTCCAGGAGGGCCGCCCGGACCTCGGGGATGGCGGCGACCCGCGAGGCGGCCTCGCCGGCGGCGGTCGAGCGCAGCGCCTCGGGGGAAAATTGCGTGAGGTCGAGGGCTCGAGCGGCCCGCTCCGCGGCGGCGACGTCGTCGAGATCATGGCCCGAGGCCCTGACCGCGAGGCCGACGGCCCGGTAGATCAAGCCGGTATCGAGATGATGCAGGGCGAAATGGCTGGCCAGGCGGCGGGCGAGCGTCCCCTTGCCGGAGGCGGCTGGTCCGTCGACGGCGATGATCATTGCGGCCGCCCCGTGGTGAGCTCGGCGCCGAGGCGCTGCATGAATTGCCGAAAATCGGGAAAGCTGGTGGCGATCATGGCAGCGTCGTCGACCGCGACCGGCTCTTCGGCCGCGAGTCCCATGACCAGGAAGGACATGGCGATGCGGTGATCCATGAAGGTCGAGACCACGCCGCCGCCGGGGACCCGGCCGCCATCGATCTCGATCCAGTCGTCACCGCTGCGGCAGACGACGCCATTGGCCTTCAGGCCGCCGACGATCGCGGCGAGACGGTCGCTCTCCTTCACCCTGAGCTCGTGAAGCCCTGCCATGCGGGTGGTACCGTCGGCAAAACTCGCGGCAACGGCGAGGATGGGGAACTCATCGATCATCGAGGGGGCGCGGGCGGCGGGAACCTGGACGCCGCGGAGCTTGGCGCTGCGCACCCGGATGTCGCCGAGGAGCTCGCCGCCCGACTCGCGCCGGTTATCGATCGAGAGGTCGGCGCCCATCTCCTGGAGCGTCTCGATGAGTCCGGTGCGAGTGGGGTTGAGCAGGATGCCGTCGAGCACGATCTCCGAATCGCCGGTGACCAGGGCGGCGACCATCGGGAAGGCAGCCGAGCTCGGATCGCCCGGCACCGCCAGCGCGGTGGCGCGAAGCTCGCGCTCGCCGGTCACGGCGATGTGGCGGCGCCCTTCCTTCTCAGCCACATCGATCGACGCGCCGAAACCTTTCAGCATGCGCTCGGTATGGTCGCGGGTGGCGACCGGCTCGATAACCGTGGTGGTGCCTGGCGCATTCAGTCCGGCAAGCAGCACCGCCGACTTGACCTGGGCCGAGGCCACCGGCAGCTCGTAGACGATCGGCACGGGGTCGCGGGCGCCGGTCAGGGTCAGGGGAAGGCGGCCGCCATCGGCACTGTCGAAGCGGGCACCCATGCGTTCGAGCGGGGCGATGATGCGCCCCATCGGCCGTTTGCGCAGGGAGGCGTCGCCGGTGAGGCGGGCGCGGATCGGCGAGGTGGCGATGAGGCCGGCGGCGAGCCTGGCGCCGGTGCCGGAATTGCCGAAATCGATCGGGTTGTCGGGCGAGCGGAACCCGCCGGTGCCGACGCCATGGATGTGCCAGCTGCCGTCGCGCCAGCGCTCGACCTGGGCGCCAAGGGCGGCCATGGCGCGAGCGGTGTTGATGACATCCCCGGCCTCGAGCAGGCCGGAGATGGTGGTCTCGCCGACGGCGAGCGCCCCAAGCATCAAGGCGCGGTGGGAGATCGACTTGTCGCCGGGAACCTCGGCGTGGCCTTGGAGGCGGGGCGACGGGCAGGCGGCGAGCGGTTCTGGCATTTTCGAGCTGGCGGACGGTTACGGGGCGTTCGATTCGGCGCAAGGTCCTAACACAGCTCGCTCAACCGTGCCATCCATGCTCCAGGAGGTCTCTTTTGGGTTTTGACAGCGCCGCTGCGACATGGCATGGGAGGCGCCATTTCACCGATTAACTCGCGAAAAGGTTGAGGCAACCGTGGTCAGTGCGGAACTCGGAACGAAGCGAACCTGCCCCAGTTGCGGGACTCGGTTCTATGATCTGTTGAAGAACCCGATCATATGCCCCAATTGCGGCGTCAGCTTCATCGCCGAGGCGCTGCTGCCGTCGAAGGGCGAGCACGCCGTGCCGGCACCCAAGATCCGTGAACGAGAACCGGTCGTTTCCGAAGTCGAGCCGGACGATGTCGAGCTCGTCAGCCTCGAGGATGTCGAGGAGGGCGGCGACGAAGCGGCCGATATCGAGGACGTCGACATGGGCGAGGATGCCGCTCCGATCGAGGAGGACGACACTTTCCTCGAGGAAGAGGAGGAGGAAGGCAATGTGTCGGGCATTCTCGGCGGCGGCAAGGGGGGCGATGAGGAGGATACATGAACGGGCCTGGCAGCCCGGACTGCCGCCAGGTTTTGCTTGATCGACAAGGGTGCGGGGGCTTAATGTCCCGCGCCTTGCCGGCAAGGGGCCATAGCTCAGTTGGGAGAGCGCTTGAATGGCATTCAAGAGGTCGGCGGTTCGATCCCGCCTGGCTCCACCAAAATTTCCAATCGGTTGATCCTCTCGCGCCCGGTTCGGACTCTCGCCTTGGCCACCAGCTAGCAACCGCTGGGTTCCAATCCCAAGCCGCTCCGACAATGGCATGGCGCAACGCGCCATTCCGGCGCTGCTCGTTGATGCTTTCATCACTGAAAGGCCCTATCGTCTTCTCATGAAGATCAAGATTGCCGATTGGGAGATCGAAGAACGATTTGTGCGATCGTCCGGCCCAGGTGGACAAAACGTCAACAAGGTGGCGACTGCAGTGGAACTGCGCTTTGACGTGGCGCAGTCATCAAGCCTCTCAGATGTAATGCGTGTTCGGTTGGCGAAGCTCGCTGGCCGGCGCCTGACGCGTGATGGCGTACTTGTCATTCGGGCCGACCGCTTTCGGACGCAGGAACTGAATCGCCAGGATGCTCGCGCTCGACTCCAGGCATTGGTCGAAAGGGCAGCACTCCCGCAGCGGCCGCGCGTGAAGACCCGTCCCACGAAGGCCAGCAAGGAGCGCCGGCTACAGGCAAAGACGCATCGCGGCACCATCAAACGCACCCGCCGCATCCGTCTGGCGCTCGACTGAGCCGAAACTGCTAGTAGGGGACACTGGCATTTTGCATTTGCCGTGCCCCCGCATCCACCGGGCCGCCCGAGCTTTCCCTTGAGCTACTGGATGGCGATCACTTCAAGTGGCAAGCTGTCGTTTTACCATTGTGCATTCCAAAACATTTTCGGCTGAGGTCATTGAATCGAGGCGGACGTAGACCTCGTAATGTACAAAATACCACTACTTGGACCCCCTATCCTATCTGGGGGTGGGTAGCTCTCCCGGTCCGGTGGGAAAGGCTCTACCGCGGGATCGAGGTGCTGATGATCGTTACGGTGCCCTTCCTAGGAACCCTTGCCGACTCGATCGAGGTCTCTGCTATGTCAATTTGAACAGGACGGTTAACAAGGTGATCAACAGGGCGAGCATGCCCGGCAGAATGACCGCGACTCCAGCAGCCAGGGCGAGTGCTGCCACCCAGTCGAAGGGCCTGTCACCGCGGCTTGCCACTGAACGTTCCATGGGTCCCTGCGTGTCGGTCGTTTCGGTTATCGGATCGGTCATCATGGCCACTCCACCTGCTGCGACCGTTCAGCGGGGTCTCTGCCGCGTCATCCAGGAGTACCCGCTCTGCGGCTCCATCCAGGTCCTCATACTGTCCGCTCCGCATCGACCAAAGGAATGCGAACAGGCCGATGATGCCCATTCCAAGCGCTATGGGTAGCAACCAAACCAAGTAGCTCATGGCGCCTCCGCAAGACGCCAGCGGGACTTCGACGAGGGATTCCGCGTTTCGGCCTTGGTTTGCAGCAGACGCAACGCATTTCCGACGACGAGGATCGATGAGGTCGACATGGCAACGGCTGCGATCAGCGGCGTGACCAAGCCGGCGATGGCAACCGGGACGAACAATAGGTTATACGCCACGGCAAGCGCGAAATTCTGTTTTACGAGCCGGGCCGCCATCCGGGCAACTTCCATGGCCCGGGGAACGGCTTCGAGGGTGGTGCCCAGAAACACGAGGTCGGCCGCGTTGCGATCGAGATCAGCTGCGGTGGACGGCGCCATCGAAACATGCGCAACACCAAGTGCCGGAGCATCGTTGAGCCCGTCACCGACCATCAGAACGCGACAGCCTGATGCCTTCAACTCCTCGATGCGCCCAAACTTGGCTTCCGGCAGCACGCCGTGCCGACTTTCGTCGATCCCGAGCGCCGCGCAAACCCTGGCGACTTCCTCGGAGCGGTCGCCGGAGAGCCCTTCCGTTGACAATCCCATGCGATGCAATTGCCCTACCGCCGTTGCCGCACCGGGACGGATCTGGTCCGCGACAGAGAACCAACCGGCCGGCCTGCCGTTCTTCGATAGCCAAACGGCAGCTTGGTGATCGGTGGAATCCTCTGCAGAAGCCCAGTCGCCTCTGCCGAGCCGGTAGACAACGCCGTCGATCGTACCCTCGACGCCGGCCCCGGGCACCTCGCGCATAAGCGTGACCACCGGGAGAACGGTTCCAGAACCGAGCGCGGCCACTGCACGCGAGACGGGATGCCGAGAGCAGGCGGCAAGGGCTGCGGCGGCAACGAGGTCGTCTCTGGAAACCTCATGCTGGATTACGCGGGTTTCTCCGACAGTCAGAGTTCCGGTCTTGTCAAAGACCACCTTGTCGACCTGTGCGAGGCGCTCGAGCGCGCTGCCGTCCTTCAGCGTGATCCCCAAATCAAACAGCCGCCGTGCGGCGACCACGTGGACCATTGGCACCGCAAGCCCCAACGCACAGGGGCACGTGATGATGAGGACGGAAATCGCAACTGTGAGGGAGCTATGCAAGTCGCCTGTCAATAAGAGCCAGGCGATGCACGTTGCCAATGCGAGCAGATGGATCACCGGCGAATAGAGAGATGCCGCACGGTCGGCCATGCGGCGGTAGCGGCCCCGGCCTTGCTCGGCCGCTTCCATCAGTCTGACCATGTCGGCCAAAAAGGAGTCCGTCGCACATTTCTTGGCGTGGATGGTGAGCGCACCGTCGATGATCAAGGCACCCGAAAGCACCGCGACGCCGGGCTCCACGCATTCCGGCGCAGATTCGCCGCTTACGATCGAAACGTCCAGCATGCTTCTTCCGGACACGATCGTTCCGTCTACGGGTATCCGATCGCCCGGGAGTACCGCGATCAGATCGCCAGGTCTTATCTCCGAGAGCCGACGGAATTCTCGGATTCCGTCCATGCGAACCACCGTGGCTCCCCGAGGCATCATTCGGGCGAGGCCCGTGACCGCACTCCGCGCCTTCTGCCTCATCGCCTGGTCCAGTGTGCGCCCTGCAAGAAGGAAGAAGATCAACGATGTTGCGGCATCGAAATAGGCGTAGGTCCCGCCTGCAAGCGTGTCATAGATACTGAGACCCAGGGTGAGCAGAATTCCTACGGAGATCGGAAGATCCATGTTGGCCCTGCCCTTCAGTGCCGAACTCCATGCCGAAACGAAAAAGATCCGACCGGAATAGATGACGACAGGCACGGCAAGCAGAGCCGAGACCAGGTGAAATGCGTGTCGGGTCGCCTGATCAGCGCCGGACCACACCGAGACCGACAAGAGCATGGTGTTCATGGCGGCGAAACCCGCCACGGCCGTTGCCCGAAGCAACCGCGACAGCTCGGGGTCGCGTGCGCCATCGTCCGCCTCGGTGAGAAAGGCGTCGTAGCCGATCGACTTCAGAGCTTCGATCATCGGAGGAGGCTGGCGCCTGGTCGTCCATCTCACGGCGACCCGACGGGTGGTCAGGTTCAGCCGGGCGCCCACCACACCATCAAGGCCCTGCAGAGTGCGCTCGACAGCGGAGATGCAAGCGCCGCAGTGGGCCTGGGGAACAGAGAGGTCGGTCTGGAACACGCCATTTCCCAGATCACGGCTCGCCAACGAGATCTCGGCTGCCGGGATGGCATGATCCCATTCCGATGGCGACAGGGCTTCGCCCTTTCGGGCACAGCAGCTCATTCCCAGATCTCCCTCGGAGCCACTGCTCTGTAGGCGTGCCAAGTGGCATGGCCAAGGAGCGGAAAGATGATGATCATCCCTGCCAGGCCAGTGAGCACGCAAGCCGCGAACAGCAGGAGCACCATCGCGCCCCATGCCAGCGTCGGCCCAAGGTTGTTCCAGACCAGCTGCATGCTCATGCCCATAGCAGTGAGCGCGTCGACGGGCCGATCGAGAAGCATCGGCACGGCGAAGACGCTTATCGCGAACGCAAAAGCCGCAAACACGCCTCCGATCGCGGTTCCCACGATAAGCATTGCCCATCCGACCGCCGTTCCGAAGAGCATGCCGACGATGTGGTCCAGCCCAGGGAACGCCGTGACTCCGAAGAAGAGCGCATAAAGAAGCACCGCGGCGCGGGTCCATAGGACCATGAGAAGGCAAAGCAGCAGGCCTGCAAAGAACACCTGCGCTCCGGCGCGCGGTCGCACGAGAAGCATCGACCCGAGACTTATTCGTTTTCCTTCCTCGATCGCCCGGCTCTTGTCGTAAAGGCCGATCGCCAAAAATGGAGCGACGATCATGAACCCGGCGAGCGCTGGAAACAGGATGTAATCGCGTCCGAACGCGACGAGCGTCCATACGAATGCGATCGACAGGACGAACATGATGATTCCGTAAGCCAGACTGGGCCCGGGCTGAATCCAGAAATCCCGCCACCCCGCCTCGAGCCAGCGGAGTCCTTCGAGTAATGGCAAGTGGCGCTGCAGCCTGGGATCACGCGTTTCACCAATGCCCGAGGTCTCGCTCAGGAGCCCATACGGCCTTTCGGACTCGCCCATTTCGCCTCCTTCAGCATACGGATTTGGCGGCGCGGTAGCCTTGACCTTCGCCGGACGCCTTCCATTTCTCGACGCAGTCCGGCTGCGATCGGACCGCGACATAGAGGAGGTGCGCATTGGCACCAACCACCAGGAGAAGTCCTGCGGAGACGAAGAGCCACGCGAGCCACGATCTGTATCTCACTCTGATGGTTGCGGTCATGGCTGCTCAGTCCCCAAGTCGTGGACGTAGAGTGCGAGTATCCTGATCTCTGCTGGCGTCAACCTCTGTTCCCAGGTGGGCATATGGCCCTGTCGTCCGCCATGAACGGAGGCGATGATGGTGTCCAGGTCTCCACCATAGAGCCAGCGAGCATCCGTAAGGTTCGGCGCGCCCACGTCAGGATTTCCTTGCGCATTCTCGCCATGGCATGCCGCGCAAGTGGTCAGAAAGACCTCCCGTCCCGCTTCGATGCGCTTGACGTTTTCTGGCGTCGAGTAGGCTGAATGAGTGAGCGAGTAGACATAGGCGGCCACGTTCTTCACTTGGTCCTGATCGAGCATCTTTTCGCGCCCGAAGGCGGGCATCTCGCCGACTCGGCTTTCCTGGTGGCGGGTATTGATGCCAACGCGCAGCGTCTGCTCGACGCGTGCAGGACCACCACCCCAGAGCCAGTCGTCATCGGTGAGGTCAGGGTAATTCGCACGACCCTTGCCGTCCCGTCCATGGCAGGCCGCGCAATTGTCGCCGAAGAGCTGACGCCCCGTGCTTCGCACGATCTGCATGAGTGCTTCATCGGCCAGGATCGTGTCATAGCTCTCAGTAGCAATGCGGCTCATCCAGTTGGACCGTTGGCGCTGGCCCTCGGCGAGACGCGTCGCGGCCGATGTCTGTTGGTCGATGCCAAGAAGACCTCTGGTGTAGGTCGTCCCGAGCGGCCAAGCGGGAACGAGAAACCACAAGACGATCGCCCAGATGTGGGTAATGATCAGGAACATGAGGACGCCGCGCGGAACCGGTGTGTCCAGTTCCTTGATGCCGTTCCACTCGTGCCCCGTGGTTTCGCGACCGCTTACAGGATCCCGTTCCGTCACTTCCATGGCTTGTCGTCCCGATCGAGGATGCTTTTCTTCGCCCTATCGAAACGCTTTCGGTTGGACGGCCAGAAAGTGTAGACCAGCACGCCCAAGGCGAGCGCGATCAGGTAGAACAGCCCCCAGCTTTTCGAGAATGCGACGACGGAATCATGGTCGAGGTCCATCCGGCGCCCTCCCTCAGCCCTTTGGCCCCGGCGTTTGCTCGGGAATAACGGTGTGCTTGTATGCAGCTTCCGTCAGCCGGCCAAGAACCTGCAGATAGGCAACCAGGGCGTCCATCTCGGTAACCTGTGTCGCGACGCCATCGAATGCGCTGATCTGGGTCTTCTCGCCGTAGCGCTGCTTGACGCCTGCGGTAAGGTCAGAGTCGGGCGTGGCCTGGCCGTAGGCGTCGCGTGCCGCGTTCTCGACCATCTCGTCCGTATAGGGAACGCCGAGGGCGCGCTGAGCCGCCAGGTGCAGGGGCAGTTCGTTCATCTCGAGGGAGGTGCGGGCCAGCCACCGATAGGCAGGCATGTTCGACTCAGGGACGACGTCCCGAGGATTGGTCAAATGGGCAACATGCCAGAAGTCGGAATATTTGCCGCCGATGCGAGCGAGGTCTGGTCCTGTCCGTTTGGAACCCCAAAGCATCGGGCGGTCGTACTTGGATTCGACAGCCAACGAGTAAGGGCCATAGCGTTCCACCTCGTCGCGAAGCGAGCGGATCATCTGGCTATGGCAGGCGTAGCACCCCTCGCGAACGTAGATGTTGCGCCCCGCGAGCTCCAACGGCGTATACAGCCGCATGTCAGGCGCGTCCTCGACCGTCCCGGCGATGGTGAAGAGCGGCGCGATCTCGACGATGCCGCCAACGCTCGCGGCTGCTATGATCGCGATCATGAAGCCGATCGCGGATCGTTCGAGCTTGCGGTGGAACAGCTCAGGCATCTCGTCATTCCCCCGGCAACGCAGCAGTGACGACGGGCATGTCCGCTCCGCGCGTCACCTTCAACGGCGCTGATCGAACCGTCATCCACATGTTGTAGCAGCCGACGACCGCACCGATCAGGAAGAGCAGACCTCCGAGTGTGCGCGCGATATAGTACGGGTACATTGCTACGAGCGAGTCGACGAACGAATAGGCAAGCGTCCCGTTCTCGGTATAGGTCCGCCACATCAGCCCCTGAATGATGCCGGAATTCCACATCGCCAAGACGTAGATCAGGGTTCCCGCTATCGCCAACCAGAAATGCACCTCGACCAGCGTCCCCGAATACATGCGCTCGCGTTTCCAAAGGGTTGGCACCAGCGTGTAGAGTGATCCGAAGGTTATGAGAGCGACCCATCCGAGCGCGCCTGCGTGCACGTGGCCGACAGTCCAGTCGGTATAGTGGGACAGCGAGTTGACCGGTCTGATTGCGAGGAATGAGCCTTCGAAGGTCGAAAGCCCATACAGGACAACAGCAGCCATTATGAAGCGCAGGGTCGCGTCTTCCCGCACACGGTGCCACGCGCCGTTGAGCGTCAAAAGTGCATTCCCCGCCGATGCCCATGACGGCACCAGCAGCATGACCGAGAAGGTCATGCCGAGGGTTTGGACCCAATGCGGAAGGGCTGTGTAATGGAGATGGTGGGAGCCAGCCCACATATAGAAAAACGTGATTCCCCAGAAGCTCAGGATCGACAGTCGATATGAGAAGATCGGCCGCTGGGCCCGCACCGGCAGATAGTAGTAGAGCATTCCGAGGAAGCCTGCGGTCAGGAAAAACGCAACCGCATTGTGCCCATACCACCACTGGACCATCGCGTCCTGGACGCCCGGCCAGATCGTATAGCTCTTGGCATGGCCCCACGAAATCGGCAGGGCAAGATTGTTGACGATGTGAAGGATTGCAACGACCAGTATGAAAGCCATGAAGTACCAGTTGGCGACGTAGATATGCGGCTCCTTCCGGCGCGCGATCGTCCTGATATAGACGACGAAGTAGGTCACCCAGACGACAACCAGCCAAAGGTCGGCATACCACTCGGCCTCGGCGTATTCCTTGGACTGAGTGGTACCCATGAGGTAGCCCGAGACGGCCAGCACACAGAACAGGTTGTAGCCCAAAAGCACGAACCATGGGCTGAGTTGCCCTGCAAGGCGCGTCCGTGAGGTTCGCTGAAGGACGTGGAAGGAGGTTGCGATCAATGCGTTGCCTCCGAAGCCGAAGATCACGCCGGTCGTGTGCGTCGGCCGCAACCTTCCGAAGCTCGACCAGCCAGCGTCAAAAGCGAGATCGGGCCAAGGGAGCTGCGCAGCCACCCAGACGCCAATGAACATCCCGAACACCGCCCAGGCCATCGAAAGCGCTATACCGACCTTGGTGGGATCATCGTAATAGGAGGCCTCCCGGTCTTCCGTCGGCTGAGGCTCGTCGAACGAGAACAAGATGACGTAGAGCAGGCCTACCGCGAGGAACATGACGATCAGTCCGTGGACACCGAGCGCGTCAGAGCGTCCCAGCCACGCCATCGCAGCGCCAGTGATCGCGACCGCGGCCGCAATAACTGAAGCGATCTGGCGCTCAGATAACGTAAGCTGCGCGAGCATTCCCTCTCCTCAACCCCGGCCTACGCCCATCTAATTTCCGAGAAATCCGAGGATGACCAGCAGTGCGGCCTCAGTGTTGGAATAAGATATCGAATAAGGAGTAGGTGGCGACTTTGACCTAAATCAATTGTTACCAACGCTCGGAAGTTGATGGTCATCTCGAACACCTATCATTGGATGATAGCGCCTTTGACGGTCGATACTTCCAAGCCGCTCCGCTCCTCAACCAGGGCCGTCAGTGCTGGACGTGCTCTCACGCAGTATCGCCTGGGCGATCTGGAGATCTGGAGCCTCGAAGCCGGCCGTGCAGTTGTCACAAAGGGGAGCGAGCAATTGTCGCGCCTCGTTGCGTCGATTCTGTTCTATCCACAATCGCGCAAGGGCCACGGCAGCTCTCACCTCCCACATTTTGGCGCCCTGCTGACGAGCAACCGAAGCGGCACGCGACAGCCCAGCTTCCGCTCCTGCGATATCAGCCTTAGGCAAACGCTGCATCAGCTCACCCGAAATCCTGTGCAGTTCGGCCTCGAGCAACCGTTCGCCCGTTTCTTCAACGCGAGACAGCGCCAGTCTGATCAAATCCAAGCCTTCTTGCACCGAGCCCGCCCGGCTGAGCGCTTCAGCCTGGAGGCTGAGGAAATACGGTTCATAGAGCGCGGCTCCTGTGGCGCGCCACGCCGGCAGTCCCCGTCGAAGCTGTGCGAGGCCAGTCTCTATATCGCCTGCTTCGGTCAGAGCCCAGCCGTGGACCATAGTCGCCGCCCCGAGGAAATGCGGAATGTTTTGCTCGGTCGCGAGCGTGATCAGGGCCTCTGCCTGATTCTGGGCGTCACCCCTCGCCCGACGCATCTGCGCAAAAAAGCAGCCAAACAGCAAAGCGTAAGCCAGCGTGTTCCAATGGGCGAGCTCGCGGGCAGCATCGAGCGCCTCGCCGCTGCGCGCCTGTGCCTGCTCCGGATAGCCAAGTGCAAACAGGGTCCATGAGAGTCCCGAGAGCGCCGCCACCCGCGGATCCTGGACGTAGAGAAGCCCGAGCGAGCCATGCTGCTGCTGGTTATAGAGGGCGAGGGTCCGTTCGAATGCCCGGCGAGCCCCCGCCAGTTCGCCGCGCCATAAGGCGCCCGAGCCAACGACCCGATGACCGACGATCATTGCCGCAGCGTCCTGGTGGTCCTGCGCACGGCGCAGTAGTTGATCCGCCAGCTTGCGTGCGGCCACGTGCTCGGCGCGTACCGCATGGAAGACCCACTCCCCATAAAGGACCGGCCATAGCTGGGCCGTAGATCCAATCCGCTCGCAAAGCTCGCGGGCACGCGCGTTCGCACGACCCGCTTCCGGCGCCGCCCAGCCTTGCCATCCCATTAGCGCCACACCCAAAGCCACTTGCAGATCGAGCTCTTGCCGCCACCGCTGATCGGTTTCCGGCAAGCCCTCGAGCAGCTCGAGCCCTTTCCGCAATTGGACGACAGCTTCGGCCATAGCCGAGTGAGAGATCGCCCGCTGGCCGGCCCTGAGCCAATGGTAAATGGCCGGTTGGGTCAACCCTGCCTCAGTATAGTGGTGGGCCAGGAGTTCGGGCTGCACTTGCACAATCGCCGGAAACCGTTGTTCGATTGCTCGAGCAATCGAACTGTGAAGTCGTTGCCGCTTCCCACGCACCAGCGTCGCGTAGGCAGCGTCCTGGACAAGCGCGTGCTTGAAGCTGTAGGTGGTTTGCGGCGGTGTTCTACGACGGAACACCAACCCTGCCTCCACGAGGTCGTCCAATGCTGCCTTTAGCTCGCTCTCTGGTATGCCCGCCGCCTCGGCGAGCAAATCGTGAGAGAACTCCCGGCCGATGGCCGCGCCTATCTGGGCCACCTCTCGTGCAGGGGCCAGGCGGTCGAGGCGGGCCAGCAACGATTCCTGCAGCGTGGTTGGGATGGCCATGGTCGGCAGCGGACCAGCCAAGGCGTAGTGGTCGCCCTCATCGTTGAGCAGGTTGGCCTCCAATACGGCCCGCGTCAGCTCCTCCAGGAATAAGGGTACACCATCAGTCTTGGCGACGATTTGGTCGAGAACGGGGCCTGGCAGCGCTTTGCCGCCAGTCAGCAGGTCGACCACGGCAGCGCCTTGCCGGCGGCTTAAGCGGCTTAGGGTCAGCGAGGTGACATGCGAATAGCGTGTCCACGGCGGCACAAACTCGGGACGGTAGGTGATGAGGACAAGCACCGGGGCGCCTTGCAAGCGTTCGACGACCTGGCCTACCAACTCCAGCGAGGTCGGATCGGCCCAATGCATGTCTTCATACAGGGTCAGCACTGGTTGGCGGTTCGCGAGGTCGAGAAGCTGATCGACGAGCACCTCGAGCGTCCGTTCCTTCTGTCGATGGGGAGTCATGTCCAGAGGCGGATACCGGTGAGCTGTCGGAATAGACAACAACCCTGCTATCAGTAGCAAAGCCTCCATCTCCTCAGTGCCACTGACCATCGTCTCGAGTTTTTCGAGCTTCGCTCCGGAATTGTCCTCCGATGTGAACCCAGCCGCCCGCTCCAGCAGGCCGACAACAGGATAAAGTGGACTCGTTTGATGGTGGGCCGAGCAATAGTGGCTGAGGACCATGTGCGGTTCGCCTTCGAGCCGCTGTCGCAACGCCCGGACCAGTCGCGACTTGCCAATGCCCGGCTCGCCGGCCAGCAGTACCACTTGGCCTTCGCCTTCCTTGGCTCGTTCCCAACGCTCGAGGAGGAGCCCGATCTCGTGCTCGCGCCCTACGAGCGGCGTCAGGCCAGCCCTGTGGAGTGCCTCGAAACGACTCTCGACTGTGCTTTCCCCGACCACACGCCACGCCTGCAGAGGAACCGGGAAGCCCTTCAACTGATGAACGCCGAGATCAGCAAGATCGAACAGGGCTCCGGCCAGCTGCCGGGTGCGCGCTCCTATCACCACCGTGCCCGGTTCGGCCAGACCTTGTAGCCGGGCTGCGAGATTGGGTGTGTCGCCAACCACGGTCTGCTCGCGTGCGGTCCCTTCACCGATCAATTCACCGACCACCACCGCGCCGGTCGCAATGCCTATGCGAGCTGTCAGGTTTATCTCATGCGCCAGTCTGAGGTTGCGGACGGTTTCCACGATTGTCAGCCCGGCCCGCACTGCTCGTTCCGCTTCGTCCTCATGCGCCCGCGGATAGCCAAAGTAGGCGAGCACACCATCACCCATGTATTTCGCAACGTGCCCCTCGAATCGATCGACCGCTCTCGCCACCGCGTCCTGATAAGCTCGCAAGAGCTCCCCCATCTCCTCTGGATCCAGATTCGATGCCAACACGGTGGAGTCGACGAGATCGACGAACATCACCGTGAGCTGGCGGCGCTCCGCCTCGGGGAGCTGCAGGGCTGTTTCCGAACTTGCGACCGGTTCAGCCGGGGACGGGATGACTGGAACCGAGCCGGCGCGCAGGGCAGCAATTGCCGCGAGCAGCTTCCGACGATGGCCAATCGTGACGACGCCGAGCCCGGTCAGGTCGTCGGCCGTGAGGTGGGCTAGAACCTCGGTATCTATGTTGTTGTCGCGAAACGCTTGTTCGTACTGTCCGAGGCCCAAACTATGCAGCCAGGCCGCGATGTCCATCGACGCTCTTCCAATAATCCTCCATCTGCAGCGCACTAGATGTTGATCGTAGCTCAAAAGGACCCCGAAGCTTAGACCAAAGTGAGCTTCGGCGGCACCCTCGAGAGCCCATCCCGCACCGGGTACCGGGGTCACGGAAAACCTTCGCCGGTTAGCAAGTCCGACGGCAAACGACTTTGATTGGGGTGCCTTTCCAGTCTGCGCAAAATCAAAGAAACCACGGGAGTCGACGATCAGAACTAGGCCGAATTCGCGGGCCGCTGCGCGCGTCGCCCACGACCTTGCCTCGCAGCTGCCTCGCAGGCGTGGCGTGTCCGATAGGCCAGATGGGTTGCGCGCCATCGTGGGTGGTGATTTGATCTAGATCAAAGGCACTGGCGCGAGGCCTCCGTATCTTGCCTCTCGCTCGTCCCGGACGTGGCACCCATCCAGCAACCGTCAGCAGTCAACGCGAGGGCATCATGACCTTGAAGCTGAACGAGAAATCTAGTTCAGTGTCACGGCCAGGCGTGTTCGGCTCCACTGTCGAGTATCTGGTCGATGCCGGGCAACGAGGCGTCCTGTTCTGGGACGTGGTGCGGCAACGGGGCAATCAGTATCAGGAGCATCTCGCCAAGGACGCTCCGCATGTCCTCGACTATGAAGCCGAACTGGTGATCGACGGTCGCAGGCTCGACCGCCCGGTGAATTACGTCCTTGCGCGGATCATTCCTCCTGAGGATGTCACCATCGATCCGACCCGGCGTCCCTTCGTCGTCGTCGACCCGCGCGCCGGCCATGGGCCGGGGATTGGCGGATTCAAGGCCGACAGCGAGATCGGCGTTGCCTTCAAGGCCGGCCATCCCTGCTATTTCATCGGCTTCCTCCCCGATCCGGTTGCGGGGCAGACGATCGAGGACATCACGCGCGCCGAAGGGGTCTTTCTCGAGAAGGTGATCGACCTTCATCCGGAGGCGGACGGCAAGCCCTGCGTGATCGGCAACTGCCAGGCAGGCTGGGCGATCATGATGCTGGCAGCCCTCCGGCCGGAGCTGTTCGGGCCGGTCATTCTTGCGGGATCACCGCTGTCCTACTGGGCCGGCGTGCGCGGCCAATATCCAATGCGCTACACGGGCGGTCTTCTAGGCGGCAGCTGGCTCACGGCGCTCGCCGGCGATCTCGGTCATGGAATGTTCGACGGTGCATGGCTCGTGCAGAATTTCGAGAACCAGAACCCGTCGAACACGCTGTGGTCGAAGCAATACAATCTCTATTCCAAGATCGATACGGAAGGGCAGCGCTATCTCGGCTTCGAGACCTGGTGGGGCGGCCATGTAACCCTCAATGCCGAGGAGATGCAGTTCATCGTCGACGAGTTGTTCGTCGGCAACAATCTTGCGGCAGGGAGGATCAAGACTTCGGACGGCACATCGATCGATCTGCGCAACATCCGCTCGCCGATCGTGGTGTTCTGCTCGAAGGGTGACAACATCACGCCGCCGCAGCAGGCACTTGGATGGATCCTCGATCTCTATGACAGCGTCGAGGAGATTCGATCCTACGGCCAGACGATCGTCTATACGATTCATGATACGATCGGGCATCTCGGAATTTTCGTGTCGGCCGGCGTCGCGCGCAAGGAGCATGGCGAGTTCTCCAGCAATATCGACATGATCGATGTGCTGCCACCGGGCCTTTACGAAGCCGTGATCGAGGCCAAGACCGAGAGCACGAAAGGGTCCGACCTGGTCGTCGGCGATTGGGTCATGCGCTGCGAAGCGCGAACGCTCGATGACATTCGCGCGCTGGGCGGAAACGATGCGGCAGATGATCGTCGCTTTGCCACCGCTGCGCGCGTTTCCGAGATCAATCTGGCACTCTATCGCACCTTCCTGCAGCCCTTCATCCGGCAGAGCATGGCGGAGCCGGTCGCCGCATTGATGAAGCAGTGTCACCCGTTGCGGCTGCAATACAGCGCGTTCGCCGACAGCAACCCGATGATGGGCCTGGTGAAGGCTGCCGCCGATCAGGTGCGCGAGAACCGCAAGCCGGCGCGGGAAGACAATCCGTACTTTGCCTTTCAGGATGCAGTCTCGAAGCAGATCGTCGGTGCGCTGGACCGTTGGCGGGACATGACCGAGGCGTTTGCCGAAAGCACGTTCAATTGGGTCTATGGGTCGCCGGTGCTGCAGGCGGCGGTCGGGATCGATCCTGCCGACGAGCAGCCGCAGCGCAAGGCGGCGAAGAGCTCGGCCCATGGCGGGCTGCTCAAGGCACGGATCGACGAGCTCAAATCGCGAATCGACTCGGGCGGCTTGCGCGAATGTCTGGCGCGCGGTCTCATCTATGTCGGGATGGCGCGCGGCGGGCCCGACGAGCGGGGCCTGGCGGCGCTGAGGCGGCTCAGGGGGGTGGAGGACGACAAGCCTCGTTTGACCCTTTCGGAGTTCAAAACCCTCATTCGCGAGCAGTATTTCATGCTGTTGATCGATCAGGCAGCGACTCTTGCGGCGATCCCGCGGCTGCTGCCGCCCGACGAGGAGACCCGTCGCGGAGCTTTCATCGTGCTCTGCCATGTTCTCAACGCCCGCGGCGACATCACCGGCGAAGCTGCCGACCGGTTGAGGCAGGTGGCTCGACTGTTCGGGGTCGATCCGAGTGTCGCGCCAGAGGTGAAGTCCGAGCGCAAGGCCAGAGCATGATGTCAAACGGCCAGTCGAAATATGATCGCTTGATCAGTCGCGCCAAGCAGGCCTCGGCCGTGCGCTGCGCCGTGGTGCATCCATGCGACGAGAGCTCGCTCACCGGAGTCGTTCAAGCGGCGCAGAATGGTTTGCTTGTGCCGATTCTCGTCGGTCCCGCTCAACGGATCAGAACCATCGCCCGTGAGCATGATCTCGACATCGGGCCTTTCGAGCTCATCGATGTTGCCCACAGCGAGGCAGCTGCTGCCAGGGCGGTGCAGCTGATCCACGAGGGCAAGGCGGAGCTTCTGATGAAGGGCAGCCTTCATACCGACGAGCTCATGCGGGCCGTCACGGCGTCGGCGTCCGGTCTCAGGACAGCCAGACGCATCAGCCATGTCTTCATCATGGACGTGCCGAACTATCCGGAGACATTGTTCATTGCCGACGCGGCGATCAATATCGCGCCCGATCTCGATGCCAAGCGCGACATCGTTCAGAACACGATCGACCTCTTCGTCCAGGTCGGGCTCGGTACGCCGCGTGTCGCCATTCTGTCGGCCGTGGAAACCGTCACGACGAAGATCCCCTCGACCATCGAGGCGGCGGCGCTGTGCAAAATGGCCGAGCGCGGGCAGATCACCGGCGGCGTGCTCGACGGGCCTCTCGCCTTCGACAATGCCATCGATCGGCAAGCAGCGGAGACCAAAGGCATCCGATCCGCGGTCGCGGGGCGCGCTCAGATTCTGATCGTGCCCGACCTCGAAGCCGGCAACATGCTCGCCAAGAACCTGAGCTTCATGCTCAAGGCCGATGCCGCGGGCCTCGTGCTCGGAGCACGAGTACCCATCATCCTCACCTCGCGGGCCGACTCGGTGCGGACCCGGCTCGCCTCGTGCGCTGCCGCGGTGCTCTATGCCGATGCCCGTCGGCGCGCAGCGAATCTCAGCTCTGCGTGACGATCATGGACACGATCCTGGTCGTAAATTCCGGCTCCTCAAGTCTCAAGTTCCAGCTTTTCGGCATTGCCGGACCATCGGCGCTGAAGCGGCTGATCAAAGGTCAGGTTGACGGTATCGGAACAAAGCCGCGATTGCGGGTGAAGGCCGCGGACGAGGCGATCCTGATAGACCAAACCCATGCGCCGGAAGCCGTGGGGGATGTTTCGGCCGCGATTGGAATCGCCGCTTCATGGCTCAAGGAGACACAGAATCTCGCGCCGGTCGCGGTCGGTCATCGCGTGGTGCATGGCGGTCCGGATTATGACAGGCCGGTGCTGGTCGATGATCGGGTGCTGGCGAACCTCGCGCGACTGACCTCGCTCGCCCCGCTGCACCAGCCGCACAATCTCGCACCGATCGGCACCTTGCTGGCGCGCTTTCCAAAGCTCCCGCAGGTCGCCTGCTTCGATACCGCCTTTCACCGCGGACATGATCCGATCGTCGATCACTATGCCATCCCCGAGCGGTTCTATGCGCAGGGCATTCGCCGCTACGGCTTTCACGGCCTGTCGTACGAATATGTCGCCGAGCGGCTTCGGGAGGTGGCGCCCGACGCTGCGAACGGCCGTGTCGTCATTGCCCATCTCGGAAGCGGCGCCTCGCTTTGTGCCGTTCGCGAGGGGAGAAGCATCGACAGCACTCTCGGATTCACGGCACTTGACGGGTTGCCGATGGGGACGCGGCCAGGGCAGCTCGATCCGGGCGTGGTGCTGCATCTCCTGAGCGGGGAGGGGATGACGGTCGCCGAGGTGCAGAGCCTCCTCTACCGGGAGTGCGGTCTGAAGGGATTGTCGGGCAGCAGCAATGATGTGCGCGCGCTCGAGGCGAGCAGCGATCCGCGCGCTGCGCTTGCGCTTGATCATTTCGTCTACCGCGTCGGGCTGCACGCGGGGATGATGGCAGCCGCCCTAAACGGGCTCGACGCTTTCGTCTTCACCGCTGGCATCGGCGAAAACTCGGTGAAGATCCGTGCGCGGATCACGGAGCGGCTTGCCTGGCTTGGTGCCGTGCTCGATCCTGTGGCCAATGCGGCGCACAGGCAGGAAATCTCCAGCCGCGACAGCCGGATCAGGCTCTATGTCATCCCGACCGATGAGGAGCTGATGATCGCGCGCCATACAGTGGACCTGCTGAGGAGGGAGCCATGATTCCTGAGGTCAAGGCGAAGCTGCTCGATGGCAAAAGGGGTCTGATCGTCGGCATCGCCAATGATCAGTCGATCGCCTGGGGTTGCGCCAAGGCGTTTCGGGCATTGGGAGCCGAGCTCGCGGTCACCTATCTCAATGACAAGGCGAAGACACATGTCGAGCCGCTGGCGCGTCAGGTCGAGGCGGCGATCGTGATGCCGCTCGACATGCGCATTTCGGGGCAGCTCGAGGCAGTCTTCGACCGGATTTCCGAAGAATGGGGGAGACTCGACTTCGTCATTCACTCGATCGCCTTCTCGCCCAAAGAGGCGCTGCAGGGGCGGGTGGTGGACGTGCCGCGCGAGGGCTTCCTCAGCACGATGGAGATCTCCTGCTGGTCGTTCATCCGAATGGCGCATCTGGCGGAGCCGCTGATGACCAATGGCGGCACGCTGTTCACCATGAGCTATCATGGCAGCCAGGTGGTGGTCGAGAACTACAACATCATGGGCGTGGCCAAGGCGGCACTCGAATGCGCCGTCCGCTATATGGCCGCCGAGCTCGGACCGAAAGGGATCCGCGTCCATGCCGTCTCTCCCGGACCGCTGGCGACGCGGGCAGCCTCCGGCATTCCCGAGTTTGACGAGCTTCTGGCGAAGGCCAAGATCAAGGCTCCGGCACGAAGCCTGGTCAGCATCGACGATGTCGGCTTTGCCACCGCATTCCTCGCCCATGACGCGGCGCGGCTGATCACCGGGTCGACCCTCTATGTCGACGGCGGCTACCACATCATCGATTGATTGCGCCGGTCAGGCTTCGGCGGCCCATTCCTGGACCAGCGCCCAAAGCACCGCGAGGACGATCGGCCCGACAAAGAGACCGCTGATCCCATAGGCGATCATGCCGCCTATGACACCGACCAGGATTACCGGCATCGGCGTCGCCAGGCCGCGGGCCATGACGACGGGCCGCAATATGTTGTCGGCAAGACCGACCGGCAGCATGTAGGCGGTGAACGCCAGGGCGCTGAGGGGATCCATCGTCATCCAGCTCCAGATCACCACCGGAATGAGCAGGATGGATGGGCCGATCTGAACGACTCCGAGGAGCAGAGCGAGAAAGGTGAGAAGGCCGGCGGCCGGGACGCCGGCGACGACGAAACCGATTCCGGCCAGCAGGGATTGCAGCAGCGCAATGCCGACAACGCCGCGCGCGACATTGCGGATGGTGCTGCCGATGAGCTGCACCATCTCCTGGCTCTCATGACCGAGAACCCGACGCAGCAGAACGCGGATGAATTCAAGGATGCGCGGGCCCGGGGAATAGAGAAAACCGGCGATGACGATCGATCCGATGAACTCGAGCAGACCGACAGCGACGCTCTGGCTCATGCTGAGCAACTTGCTGCCGATTGGCTTGAGGTAGGGTGCCGCTTCAAGCAGGATCGCCTCGGTGTTGGTGGCGGCGCGCGACCAGAGCTGAAAGATCTGCTCGCCGATCAATGGCCAGCTCTTCACGACATCGGGAGGCAGGGGGATCGCCAATTCGCCGGTGTCGATGCCCTTCACGAGGAGCTCGATGCCGCCGATCATGGCGAAGCCGAGCCACATGACGGGGCCGAGGACGATCAACAGGCTCAACACGGTGAGTATTGCCGCCGCGAACGGCTTGCTCCCGAGAAGTCGCGCCAGCCACTCGAAGACGGGAAAGAGAGCGACAGTGACGATGCCGCTCCACAGCAGGACCGTCACAAAGGGGCCGATCACCAACAATGACCAATAGGCGAGGAGAGCCAACAAGCCGAGGCGGATTGCGATGTCGATGGTCAGGGATCGCAATGAATCCAGCGGCGGCGGTTTTTCCATTGGTCGACTCGCTTACGGCCCGAGCGGTTCAAGAGCATCCAACAGCGGCGAACTCGGTATTTGGATCAACCCTCCGAATGGCTGGCTCAGCTCGAGGATCAGGTAAATGGCACCCGAAGCCGACAGGGCAAAGATGCAGATGATCACGACAAGGGTGGGGTTCAATCGCGTGAACAGGCTGAAACTGGCAAAGATGATGGTGAGCCATAAGATCAACATCGCAAGGAATGGTGTGGGGATGGCAGAGCCGGCGCGCGCAAACAGCTCCAATCGCGCCTGCGCCAGGTCGGTGAAGGTCTGGAGCGCCTGTCCCTTGAGGGAGCGTTGCGGATCGTTGGTCGGGGTCAGTTCCTGGATGCTTTTGTAGGCCATTTCGGCCATGGCAGATGCCCGGAATGGTCCCTGCTTTGGGGCATCGGCAGTGTTGCGTTGCCAGATCTTGTCGACCAAAGGCCCGATGCTCCGACGAAGGAATTCGCGTGCCGTTCGCGTTTCCGGTCCATATTGGTCCAGAATCTCGTCAAGCAGAATGAGGTTTGCGGTCAGCCGTCGGACATAAGTGCTCTGGGTATCATAGGAGCTGTTGGCCGATGCGATGAGAAGACCGAGAACGAGGGCGGAGAGGGTGCCCAACAGGCCGGTGCCGAGCCGCACGATATCTTTTGTCCCCTCGCCCAGATGGTGTTCGGGCAGCCGGCGGCGCAACCAGGCGCCGACAAATGCCCCGCCAAAGATTGTCGCAAAGGCGATCAACGAGGCCGGGATACCATTCATCCTCTGTGTTCCCGCATTTCTCGTCGGAGCCGCATCAGGGACTCTTTTCATTCGCGCATGGGAATCGGCGGGAGATCGCCTCGGCCACGAGCGAAGCCGCATCGGACTGCCGACCCTCGGGCGACTGGCTGGTCAACCATTCGATGGTGACAGCGACGAGATTGCGCGGTGTCGCCTCGCGGGGAATGCAGGCGCGCAATCCGTAGATCTCATTCTCGGAGATCACGCTCGCGACCGCGGTGACGAAACCCATGCAGCTGCCAGCCCAATTGTCATTGGACATGCAGCTCGCCAGCAAGACCTCGCCATTCTGCACCATCCATTGATCAGGCCGTGAGATGGAGACCGAAAAGAGGAAAATGATTGCCGCGAGGCTGGTCGAGCGCAAGACATTGAGGAGCATCGAAATGGATCGCATCTCGGGATATTTCCGGTTTGTGAAGAGATTTTAGCTCAATCGCAACCTTATGGCGTTCTCGAAATGCGACCGCTGCGTAGCTCGAAATCGGAGGGGCGGGAGGCAGCACCAGGCCCGATCACCGCACTCGATCGCTCCTCTTCGGTGAGCTTTCGCGATTTGCGATCGGGTGCGGGAGTCGGGTCGGGAGGTTCGAGGGACGGCTTGGCGGCGGCGATGGGAGGAGTCTGGCGATCCAGGGAATTGGGCGCATCCTCCACCGGCGGGACGCGGGCAGGTCGAATGGCGGCGGTGGCAGTGGAGCTCGCATCCGCCTGCTTCTTCGCCTGAGATTCCTGCGATCGCGCCGCGTCCAGCCGATTGGTGATTGCCGCAAGCTCGGCGCTGCGTGCCGCGATCTTCCGGCGAATGTCGTCGAGCTCGCCACGGGCGGCCGCAAGATCCTTGCTCGCCGCGGCGGATCGCTCCAGGTCCGTGGTCGCAGCGAGCGGTGGAGCGGTGTTGGGGGCAGGGGTTGGCGGCGAGACCGCTGTCGCGGCCGCTACGGGGGTCTTTGTCGGAATCCTGCGAGAGCCCGCATCGGCCTGCTTCTTTCCCTGGGATTCGCTCAGTCGTGCCGTATTCAGCCGCCTGGTGATCGTGGCAAGCTCGGAGGCCTGTGCCGCGATCTTCTGCCGGATGTCGTCGAGCTCGTTGCGGGCCGCTGCAAGTTCCTTGTTTGCCGCGGCAGTCCTCTCCCTGACCTCCTGCAGTGCCTCAGCTCCTTCATCCCGCAGACGGGTGGTCGCCGCGAGCGCCGATTGGGCCGTCGCGAGCTTCTGTTGCGTCGCATCAACCTCGGTCTTGGTCGTCTCCCGTTCCTCGCCATGGGCGGCGGCCGGCGGTGTTGGCGGGGGCTCCCGTCCAATGGATTGGTGCCAAAAGGAGAAGCCGGCCGCCAGCCACCCCAGAGCGGCCAGGACAACATAGGCGCGGGGGACAGGACGCTTCGGGACGGATGCGGCCTGCCGGCTCAAGCCTTCAGCGGCGCTCGGTTCATCAACCAAGAAGACATTGGGCGCGGGGCCTGTTGTCGACATGCGAGATGGGTCGGATTGATCGAATGGGACAGGGTAGCCCAGGGGGCGATCCGGGTGCTTGATCTATGTCAATCGGCCGCATGCCTCGCCATGTCGTGCTTGACCTGAATCAATTCGTGCTACAGTCGGGCTGGTAATTTGGCGAGGAGGGACTGCCGGCGGAGCAGTCGCAGGAGGTCCATGGCGCAGGCGATCCATCCCGAGGCAACGCACCATCTGCCGTTCTTCATCACGCCTCCCGGGGAAACCGACATTCTCATGAATGTCATGATCGTCTTTCTTGCCTTGATCGTGTTCCTGATCGGCATCCTCTATCTGCGCCTTCATGCCCTTCCCGAGCACATGGCGCATCGGACCCAGAAGGTTCAATATGAAATAGTTGCCGTCCTGGCGCTGATTTCCCTGTTCACGCACAACCACATCTACTGGATCATCGGGTTGCTGCTGGCGCTGGTGCAGCTGCCGGACTTCTCGACGCCACTGACGCGAATGGCCGATTCACTCGCCAGGATGGCCGGCGCCAAGCGCCCGCCACGCACAGCTGAACCGCTCACGCAAGCCTGGCCGCCGCAGGAACAGCCGCCGGCAGCGCGCGAGGCGAAGGATCTCAGCCATGCTTGAGCTGATGCTTTGCTCGATGGTGACCATCCTGCCCGACTACCTGTTCCGGCGCTATGTGCAGGGCAAGCGCTTCGGCCACGAGATCACGCTCTATTCGATGTGGTTCGAGCTGCGCTGGGGGATCATCGGCTGCCTGATCCTAACAGTGCTGCTGATCACGCTGATCTTCTACTATCATCCCTCGACCAAGAACGCGGTGTCGTTCTTCCGCACCGTGCCGCTCCTGCCGGAAGGCAGCGGCCGGGTGGAGGAGATCTATGTGAATACCCGCGACAAGGTCAAAGCGGGGCAGCCGATCTTCAAGCTCGACAGCTCGAAGCAGGAGGCGGCGCTGGAGACCGCCCGGCGGCGTATCGCCGAGGTCGATGCGGCAATGGAGCAGGCGAGGGTCGAGCTGGAAGCAGCCGACGGCAAGATCCAGGAGGCTCAGGGCGCCTATCAGCAGGCGGTCGAGGAGCTGGAGACCAAGCGCGAGCTGCAGCGGCGCAATGCCTCCACGGTGGCGCAGCGCGAGATTGAACGGCTCGAGAATGTCGTCGATGCCCGGCAGGGTGGCGTTGCGACCGCCATCGCGAACAAGAAGTCTATCCAGACCCAGATCGCGTCGCTCCTGCCGGCGCAGAAGGCGAGCGCCGAAGCAGCGCGCGCCGAGGCCCAGGTCGATCTCGACAAGACCGTCGTTCATGCCATGATCGACGGCAGGATCGAGCAGTTCGCGCTGCGCAAGGGCGATATCGTCAATCCGTTGATGCGCCCGGCGGGCATCCTGATTCCTGCCGAGGCGGGACGGTGGGGGCTCATTGCCGGCTTCGGTCAGATCGAGGCGCAGGTGATGAAGCCCGGAATGATTGCCGAGGCCACTTGCGTCGCCAAGCCGGTCACCATCATCCCGATGGTGGTCACTGAGGTCCAGGACTATATCGCCGCCGGCCAGGTCAGACCGACGGATGTGCTGATCGATGCACAGCAGGCGGCGAGGCCCGGCACGCTGTCCGTCTTCCTCGAGCCGCTTTTCGAGGGTGGGTTCGCTGGTATCCCACCGGGCAGCCTATGCATCGCCAATGCCTACACCAACAATCACGACCTTCTCGCCGACAAAAACATCAGCACCGGGCGGTGGCTGTTCCTGCATGCGGTCGATGCGGTCGCGCTGGTGCATGCGCTGATACTGCGGCTGCAGGCGCTCGTTCTGCCGCTCCAGACCCTGGTGTTCTCGGGGCATTGAAAGACCCTCGTCATAATTGCAAAATCATGTAACCTGAGGTGGTCGGCATCGAGGAATTGCCATGACCACCGTTCACGTGATCGATGACGATCAGGGGTTCCGCACCGCAATCGGTCGCGTCCTGAAGGCGGCCGGCTACCAGGTGGTGCTTTATGGGTCGGCAGCGCAGCTGTTCGATCACCTGCCAAGCGAAGACGAGCCTGGCTGCGTGCTGCTCGACGTGAAGATGCCCGATGTCAGCGGCACCGACGTGCAGGATCACCTGGCCGCGCGGGCGCCGCTGCTGCCGATCGTCTTTCTCACCGGCCATGGCGACATACCGACAAGCGTGCGGGCGATGAAGGCCGGTGCGGAAGACTTCCTCACCAAGCCGGTCGGGAGGGACCGGCTGGTCGCGGCGATCGAACGTGCGGTCGGCGATTATGCGGCGAAACGCGAGCGACACCTTCGCCTGAACCGGTTGCGCGATCTGCTATCGACTCTGACGCCGCGGGAACGGCAGGTTTTCGAGCTGGTGGTGCGGGGGAAGCTGAACAAGCAGATCGCCTTCGATCTGGGAACCACCGAAAGGACGGTCAAGGCGCACCGCCTGAAGGTCATGGAGAAGTTTCGCGTTCACTCGCTGGCCGAGCTCGTGTCGGCTGCCGAGCGGCTGGGTGTCGCGTGATCAACCATCCGAATCTTCATCCTTGAAAGCACCCGCTGCCAGGGCAATCAACCTTCCAATGTCATGGATGATGATCGTCTGCGCCCGCGGCAGGCTCACGACGCCCTGCATCTTGAGCTTGGCGAAGCTCCGGCTCACCGTTTCGACGGTCAGGCCGAGATAATCCGCGATATCCTCTCGCCCCATATGGAGCTCGAGCTCGAGCTTGGTGTCCTCGCCGGCCCAGGTGAGAAAGCCGAGAATGAAGGTTGCGAGCTTTTCCAGCGCCGAACGCCGATTGAGAAACGCCACCTGGTTGCGAGCCTCGGCGAGCTCCACCGCCAGGCAGCGCACCAGCTCGGATCCGAATCGCGGCTCCTCCTGCATCCGGCGGTAGACGATGCTCAGCGGAACGCATTGCAGGACGACCTCGGTCAGCGCTTCGGCGCTGCAGAACTGCGTCTCGTGCTCGCCAAGACCAATGAGATGTCCGGGAAGGCGAAAGGCGATGACCTGGCGGCGACCGTCTGCCAGCAGGCGGTAAAGCCGCATCATTCCGCTCTTGATCCGATAGATGTGGGTATGCGCATCACCTTCGTAGAACGCGTGCTCACGGGGCTCGAGGTGCCGCATTTGGGCATCGACCAGCAGGGTCTCGGAGAAACTGCCGATTCCAGAATGGAATCGGCGGTAACGCGTTGGAGAGTCCGATGCTGTGGCTGCCAGCATTGTGGCCACCTCCCTGTTGATTCACGCGCAAATCCCACGACTCTGCGGCCGTTGTACCGATCATCCTATTTCAAGCTCCTCGCCGCCCGACATTGTCCTTTTGGACAATTCCTAACCCCGCCGCATCGGGGGTACAAACGTCGGCATGTGAAGCGCGGAACCAAGATGTCGGGCGGGGACTTACGATAGAAACGGTGGGGTCGTCTGAATATTGTCGGAGCTTTCCATCCGTGGCTCAGCGGAACCTCATATATGTGCTGGACGACGATCTGGACATGCTGAGGGGCCTGGAGCGCCTTCTGAAGGTACACGGATTCCGCCCGAAGCTGTTTCAGTCAGCCGAGGCATTCTTCGCGTCCGTCGACAATAATGATGACGCGCTGTGCCTGCTGCTCGACGTCCATTTGAATGGTGCTTCCGGGATCGACGTCAGGCGGCGGCTGGTGCGTTCCGGCGTCCGCCTCCCCGTCATCTTCATTACGGCGAATGACAATGACGCGACCCGCAGATCGATCGCGGAAGTGGGCTGCCTCGCCTATCTTCCCAAGCCTTTCTCGGCCAGGTCGCTGGTGGAGGCAATCGCGTTGGCCGACCAGCACAATCCCAAGGCTGCCGGCTCGATCGATTGACTTGGATCAAATTCGCGCGCGATCATCCCTCTATCCTGCTGGCCGGGTTCAAGAGGGCGTTCATGCAAATGAAATCGGAAAATGGTGGCAAGAACGGGCGGATGAAGCGCAAGGATTACGAGAAGGAGCTGGGCAAGCTCCAGGTCGATCTTTGCGATCTGCAGGAATGGGTGAAGGAGAAGGGGGCGCGCGTCATCATCCTGTTCGAGGGACGCGATGCCGCCGGAAAGGGCGGAACCATCAAGGCCCTGACCGAGCGGGTCAGCCCACGCGTCTTTCGCGTCGTTGCATTGCCGGCGCCGTCCGACCGCCAGAAGACCCAGATGTTCATGCAGCGCTATATCGAGTTCTTTCCCGCTGGCGGGGAGGTCGTGATCTTCGACCGCAGCTGGTACAACAGGGCCGGCGTCGAATATGTAATGGGTTTCGCGACCGAGGACGAGCACAAGCGCTTTCTCGAGCTCGCGCCGCAGATCGAGAACTTCATCGTCGACGGCGGCATCAAGCTCATCAAGATCTGGCTCGAAGTCGGCAAGGAGGAGCAGGAGAAGCGCTTTCATGCCCGCATCGACGATCCAGTCAGGCAGTGGAAGCTCAGCCCGATGGATCTCGAGTCCTACCGGCGCTGGTATGACTATTCGCGGGCGCGCGACATCATGCTGGAAGCTACGGATACCGCCGCCGCACCCTGGAGCATCGTGCGCTCGGATGACAAGCGGCGGGCGCGCCTCAACTGCATCTCCCATATTCTGAATTCGATCCCCTACAAGAAGGTCGAGCGCCAGAAGGTCAAGCTTCCCAAGCGGTCGAGCAAGGGCGAATATGACGACATGGCCAGCCTGAAAGGGCGGAGCTTCGTTCAGGAGCTGTTCTAGAGCGTGATCTAGGCCTGCCTGATCAGATCGTCGATCTGGGCGAGCCGATCGAGACCGCCCACCTTGTCGGCAATTCCGTCGGCCCGCAGAAGGTCGCGCACCCGGCCGCGGGCGCCGACGATGCGCAGCATGATATCATGACCAGCCAACTCGGCGTGGAGGTCGTGCAGCATGCGCGATCCCGCGAGGTCGATGTAAGGCGAGGCGCTCAAATCGCAAATGCACAGGCGCAGCCGGCGGGGATCGGCTGCCGCCAGCCGGTTCATCACCGCGCCCATGACGGCCTCGGCATTGACATAGAGCAGCGAGGCCTCGGGGCGGAAGGCGAGCACGGTCGCCGGCTGCTCGTTCTCGGGGTGGCGATCGAGATCGGAATAGCTGTCCGTCCCGGGTATGCGACCAAGGAAGGCGACATGGGGATGCGATGCACGCGCCAGCAGCAGGAGCACCGAGGCGGCGGCGGCCAGCAATATGCCCTGGAGAATTCCCAGGACGAGCACGGCGAGGAGTGCAATTGCCGCGGCATAGAAGTCGATCCGGCTGATCCGCCAGATGCGGAGCATCGCGGCGAGGTTGATCAATCCGTAGACCGCGGTCAGGACGATGGCGGCGAGGACCGCTTTCGGCAGATTGGCCAGCGTATTGGCGAGAAACAGCAGGCATAGCGCGAGGGTGGCAGAGGCGAAGACGAGGGCGAGCGGCGTTCTGGCGCCCGCCTTGTCGTTGACGGCCGATTGCGACAGGCCGCCTGCAACCGGGTAGCCACCGCCAAGAGCGGCTGCGAGATTGGCGGCGCCAAGTCCGAGAAACTCCTGGCGGGGATCGACCGCATAGCCATGCTTGGCCGCAAAGGTTCGGGCCGCCGAAACGCTCTCGATATAGGCAAGCAGCAGGCACCCCAGGGCGAGCGGAAAAATCCCGTCAACATCGCGCAGGCGCAGCACGGGAGCGGTGAATGTCGGGAGGCCGGGCGGCACGGGACCGGTGACGGCGACACCGGATGCTGCAAGATCGAGCGCGGTGGCGAGCGCAATCGACAGCGCCACGACCAGAAGCCCGACCGGCTTTCCGGGAAAGAACCGCTCGCCCAGGATCAGCAGCAAGAGCGCGCCGAGGCCGATTGCCAGCGCCAGATAGTGGATGCTGCCGAGCTCACCGGCGAGAGCAACCATCCTGTCGAAAAAATTGTGGCCGCCGCCTTTCACGCCAAGCAGATTGGGCAGCTGGCTGGCGGCGATGGTCAGCCCGGCACCGGCCTTGAATCCGACGAGGATGCTCTCGCTGATCAGGCGCACCAGGATGCTCAGCCGCAGGAGCCAGGCGATGAAGCACAGAAGCGCCACTGCAAATGCCGCCAGAGTGGCGATCTGGATGTAACGGTCGGCATCGCCGCCGGCCATGGCAGCGACGGTGCCGGCGATCATCAAGGAGATGGCCGATGTCGGCCCGACCGCGAGCTGGCGCGAGGATCCGAGGAGGGCATAGCCAAGGCCGCCGAGCAGATAACCATAGATGCCCAATTGCGGCGGCAGGCCAGCGAGCGCGGCATAGGCGAGCGAGACCGGGATGGCATAGGCCGCCAGCGTGATCCCGGCGACAAGGTCATGCGGCAGCGAGCCGCCGTGATAGTTCGCGAGCCAAGCCGCGGGTGGGAAACAGGAAAGCCAGGACGCCCGACGCTCGGCCGTGTCACTCAACCCCATTTGAGCGTGATTCCGACATCACCCGGGACGCCGTTCGGGAAATCGACGATCTGGAATTGCAGCTTGTAACCGAGCGGCTTCAGCTGACGCGCCCAGAATTCGTACATTTCCTTCGGCAGTCCGGTCAGGGTGCTGGCGAAGTCGGCTTCCTGCTGATTGATGGCGCGGCCGCGATCCGTGCACAGACTGTTGGGGAAACGGTAGACCTGAACCTGGGTCAGGCCGTTATTGACGGCCCGCTCGATGATTGCCTTGACGCGCCTCATGGCCTCCTCGTCGGAGACGCCAGAGGGTTTTTGAAGGCGTTCGAGCAGGGCCTGCTTCTCGGCGTCCGTCTTGGCCTGCAAGCGCATTGCTTCCGCTGCCTTCTCGGCTTCCTTCTGGGCAGCTCTTTCCATCAATTCCTTTGCGCTTGGCAGAACGCTCTCCATCTCTTTGCTCCTTCACCGTCCAATCTCAGGTTTTTGCCACCGGCTATGCCCTGTCGCTTTGATCTAGCGCAATGGAGAATCTGGCGCGGGCCGTGAATTGACCTTGCTGCAAAGGCAATGCCAACCAGTGGTTGCCTTCTCAAGCCCTGGATCGCCCTGTCAGAGTGCGCTCGGTGCCTTCGGGCATTCGTGAAGATTTGCCGGGCTGACGAATGGAAAGCGGCGGGGGCTTTGATCAATCGCCGCCGCCGCAAAAATATCAGACATCCCACCGAAGGCGGAGGGCGCGAACATCAGCCCATCATATCTGATCGACTGGCTGCCACGAGATGTTGCCGTGAACTGCCCGGACATGGTCGACCGCCAGATCGTTCTCTCCGGCGTCTATGCTCTGGGCGCAGCCGCAGTCCGGGAGGGAATCGCAAACCCCGGAACATTCAGGGTCAAACAGCCCAATGCGGGTCGGCAACGTCGCGTGGCGAATCATTTCAACAATTCGTTCAATTCGCCACGCTGGCGCGCTCGGCGCTACATTGCGTAGATCCAGCTTGGGTGCCATGGCCGAGCTGGCTTTGGCGATTGAGCCGCGGTCGAGGAAGGCTCGTCGGCTTCCTGAGGTGCGGTGAGGGGAACGCGTGCACTGTCAATGCTTGATGCCGCCTGTTTTTCCTCGGTCTTCATAACCGTTTGCTTCCTTGGCAGCCGTCTCAGGTACAATATGACGCAGGATTGCGGTCCATATTGTGGCGAAGACGCGTGCACAATAAAGCATTCGGCAGCCTCGGCGGTGCCGCGGGCGGTGTCCTTCAACAGCGGCGGTGATCGATCAGTCGATGCGGCACCTCGCTGCGTCGGAGATCTCGGCCTGGATACGATTCATTGTTTCCTGATCGAGCAGGTGGCCGTAATCGCGCATGACGCGACGGGTCATGTCGAGCCGCTGGCGCGCATATCCCCTGACCGGGATCGAATCATCACTCTCGGAACGGGTCGGAAAGAAGTAGCCGGAAACTGCCTGCAACATGATTTGCATCCTTTCCCGCAGATCCAGCGAGGAGTCGTTTCTTCCGCTCGACTCGCCGTTGTTCACGGAAAGGGATAGTAAGTACAAGGGATGAACCAGGACTGAACGATGCGTCATTCAGTCAGCGGAAAGGCTCATATGCTGAAACGACAAGCCAAGCCGGTCCGTTGCCGGACATGACGGAGTCGATCCGCGGCAGCTGGTGGCAACGAGGTGTGATCTACCAGATCTATCCGCGCTCGTTTCAGGACAGCAATGGCGACGGGATCGGCGATCTCAACGGGATCACGGCACGGCTCGATCATCTCGCCGGGCTCGGCGTCGATGCGATCTGGATCTCGCCGATCTTCCTCTCTCCGATGGCCGATTTCGGCTATGACGTGGCCGATTACTGCGCCATCGATCCGATTTTTGGCACCCTTGCCGATTTCGACCGATTGGTTTCGGCGGCGCATGCCCGCGGCCTGCGGATCATTCTCGATTTCGTGCCCAACCATACGTCGGACCGACACCCATGGTTCGAGGAAAGCCGGTCGTCGCGCGCCAGTGCAAAACGCGATTGGTATATCTGGCGCTCGCCGCGCCGCGATGGCGGTCCGCCCAACAACTGGGTGAGCGAATTCGGCGGCTCGGCCTGGGCGCTCGATGCGGCCAGCGGTCAGTATTATTACCATGCCTATCTCAAGGAGCAGCCCGATCTAAACTGGCGCAACCCGGGTGTCCGGGCAGCGATGCTCGATGTGCTTCGCTTCTGGTTCGCACGAGGCGTAGACGGCTTTCGAGTCGATGCCATTCACCAGCTGATCGAAGACGATCAGCTCAGGGACAATCCGCCCGATCCGAACTGGCGCGAAGGGATGTCGCCGGCAAGGCGATTGATCCGAGTCCATACCATGGACCAGCCGGAGGTGCATGAGGCCATTGCGGCGATGCGGCGGGTCGCCGATTCCTATGGCGACAGGGTGATGATCGGGGAAGCCTATCTCCCGATCGACCGCCTGATGGCCTATTACGGGGTCGATCTCACCGGGTTCCAGCTGCCCTTCAATTTCCACCTGATGTCGACGCCATGGAATCCGACGGCGCTCGCGGCGCTGATCGAGGCCTATGAGCGGGCATTGCCGCGGGGAGGCTGGCCCAATTGGGTGCTCGGCAATCATGACCGGTCGCGGGTCGTGAGCCGGCTTGGGCCGGAACAGGCGCGGGTCGCGGCGATGCTCCTTCTCACGCTCCGCGGCACGCCGACGATCTATCAGGGCGAGGAGATCGGGATGAGCGACGTCGCGATACCACGCCACAGGATTGCCGATCCATGGGAGAAGAACGTTCCCGGGCTCGGCCTCGGGCGCGATCTGGCGCGCACACCGCTGCCCTGGGATGCGGGACCGCATGCCGGCTTCAGCAGCGGCGAGCCATGGCTGCCGATCGGCCCGGATCATCAGTCGGTCAATGTGGCGGCGCAGACGCAGGATCCGCATTCGATGCTGTCGTTCTACCGGGCGCTCCTGGCGCTGCGGCGAGGCGAAGAGGCCCTGGTGAGCGGCGGCTGGGGACCATTGGAGGCGCGGTCGCAGGTGCTAGCCTATGAACGGCGCAGCGGTACGCGGACGCTGGCGATCGCGCTCAACCTGTCGGACGTGCCAAGCGCGATCGCGATTGCCGGGATGGGGAAGGTGCTGCTGTCGACTCATCTCGATCGTGCGGGCAGCAATGGGCGCGGCGATCAACTCCGCCTGCGCCCAAATGAAGGCTGCATTATCGAGCGGTTTTTTTAGCAGCGGCAAGCAGGCGGGAGCAGCCGACCAGGGCATCGGCTGCGAGACTTGGGCGGCGGGACGGGCTGAAGATCGCCGAGCCAAGGGCGACGCCGGCAGCGCCGGCAATCAGCCAGTCCGCCGCGGTGTCGGGGGTGACGCCGCCGACCGGGACCAGGCCGGTGCCGGGCGGCAGAACGGCGCTCCACGCCTTCAGCACGGCGGGAGACATCTGCTCGGCGGGGAACATTTTGAGCAAGGTGGCGCCGCAGGCCAGCGCCTTGAAGGCTTCGCTCGGCGTGGCGACACCAATGATCGACTCGAGCCCATGCTCGGTGGCGGCGGCAATGACATCGGGGTCGAGATTGGGGGTCACGATGTAGCGGCAGCCGAGCGCCGGGAGGTCGGCGACGTCGCGCCAACTCACCACCGTCCCGGCGCCGATCAGCACGTCGGACAGCGCCAGTGCCGAGAGCCTGGCGATCGCTTCGGGGGCGCGAGCGCCATTGAGCGGAACCTCGATCAACCGGATGCCGGACTGATGCAGGGATTGGGCGACGCTTGCCGCCTCCTCGGGCGCGAGGCCGCGCAAAATGGCAATGATCGGTGCCTCGGCGATCACCCTGCGCAAGATGGAAGACGGGTCGGTCATGGGATCAATCCAAGATGTGTGGCAATTGCGAGATGGCCTAGCGAAGCGGCGGCGCTCGGTCCGCGACGGCTCGCGCGTCCGAAAGCCCGCGACAGGGCCTGCTGATAATGGTCGGCAAGCTGGTCGTCACCGACGATCAGCAGATCGCCTTCGCCATGCCCCTCGAGCGCGTAGGCCAGCTCGGAGCCAATCAGCATGCCGCTCAACAGGCTCCGCGATTGTGGCGGGGAGCGTCGCCCGAGCATGCCATCGGCCCTGATCGTGAACAGGAGCGGCAGGATCCCACCCTTCGTGGCAGCTTGGCGGGCAAGGTTCAGGCCCTCCAGAAAGGACGCATCGTCGTCGGATGTCCCCGACACCATCTCGGCGAGCGAGCTCGGGCCTGAGAGCAGCGAGAACAGCTCGCCGGTCATTATTGTGGTGAAGCTCGAGATCCGGTCGCCTTGGACAGTGATCCATTTGCTGTGGGTGCCGGGGGCGACATAAAGGGCTGCCCGCGAGGATGGATCGGCGAGACAGCCCAGGACCTCGCATTCCTCGCCGCGCATGATGTCGGCGCGATCGGGGGTCACGAGCTTCACGCCGGGTACGATGAAGGCCCCAGGCAGTCCGGCGACATCGAGTGGCAGCAGCGCCCGGCCGATCTCGCCGAGACTGGCGGGACAGGCGACATAGGGCGCCTCCACCCAGCCAAGGCGGCTGCCGATCATGCCCGACAGCAGCACCGGGGTGCCCCGGTGCGCATCGATCCAACTGCCGATCTCCGCCAGCAGCGCGCCACGATAATCGCGATGCTCGATGGCCCTGACGCCATTTCTCGACTGACGGGACGCGATGACCGCCCCGCCCTTGTCGATGAGGCGGCACCTGAGCGACGAGAGGCCCCAATCCACCGAGATGATGGCCGGCGCGGGGGAATTCGCAGGCATGCGGCAACGTCCAAATGAACCGTTCACGGTCATTTAAGCGTCAATGCAGCAGCAAATCACCCCTCTTCTCGTGGACTACCCGGCTCGGGGGCTAATAGGCCCAGCTTCGCACCACGCCGTCATGCGGCCATGGGCGCGGCGGCTCCTCCACCTCCTCCGGGAGGCTCTCCGCTTCCAATATTGTCTCTATCGTTTCCTTGACGATCGAGGTGCTGGTCGCGTTCACGACCTCCGCGCCCTCGGTGACTTGGATGATCTTCATGAGGCCTCCCCACAAGGCACTGATGAGATCGCCAACGCCGCTTGGGCGACCAACCCGGTTGTTCCCGACTCAACCGTATAAAGAAGAACCCAACATTGGGTCATGATTGTTGCGCAGCATTGGCAGAACCTTGCGCTTTGACTCGAACAATGTGGCAAGAATTGCGCAGACTAGTTCTCGTCCCTTCGCAGCAGGGCAATGCGCAACTCCGACACGGCATTGGCATGCGCTTCGAAGCCCTCATAGCTGGCAAGGGCATGAGCGTGGCGGGCTTGCTCGGGATAGCCGCTGCCCGTGACATAGGCAAGCGACGTCCGCTTCATGAAATCGTGCACCGAGACGGGTGAAGCGGTGCGAGCCCAGCCGCTGGTCGGCAGCACATGGTTGGGCCCGATCACGAAATTGCCGAGCGTCGCCGGCGTATGCTCGCCAAGCAGGATCTCGCCGGCATGGTCGAAGCGCCCGAGATATTGGAACGGCTCGCGCGACAGCACTTGAAGATGCTCCGGGGCATAGTCGTTGACGAAGGCGATGGCGTCCTCAGGGGTGGGCGCCAGCACGATGCCGCCGATCGGGCCGCTCAGCACGGCGGCGGAGAAGGCGACGCGCTGCTCGCCCATCCTTTGCCAATAGGTGGGAATGGCGGCGCGCGCCTCCTCGGCGACGCGGCGGCTCCAGGTGACCAGGAAGGCCGAGCTGTCGGGTCCGTGCTCGGCCTCGATCAGGAGGTCGAGACCGGCTAGCCGGCCGTCGGCCGAATCGTCGGCAAAGACAATGAGCTCGCTCGGACCGGCCGGCGTGCCGGTGTCGATAAGGTGAGACACGAGCCGCTTGGCCATCGCCACCCAGGGGCTGCCAGGGCCGATGATCTTGGTGCAGCGGGGGATGGTCCGGGTGCCGTAAGCCACGGCTGCCACGGCTTGGGCCCCGCCGGCCTTGTAGACGCGATCAACACCGGCGATGCGGGCGGCGACCAGGGTGGCATCGTCGATCCTGCCATCGGGTCCGGGCGGGGTGAGCACGATGATATCGGCGACCCCGGCCACCCTGGCGGGGATGGTCGTCATCAGGGCGACGGAGGGGAAAGCACCCTTGCCGCGCGGGACGTAGCAGGCAACCGATGGGATCGGGCGGCTGCGCTCGCCGGCGAAGACGCCGGGACGCACCTCGTTGAGCCACATCTCCTCCGGCATCTGGCTCTGATGGAAGCGGCGGATCGAATCGGCGGCGTAGTCCATCGCCGCTCGGACCTCGGGATCGAGGCTCCGCTCGGCGGCGTCGAAGTCGGCAGGGGTGGCGGCGAGGCTCGCGGCGTCGACAGGGGCGCGATCAAACTCGCGGGCAAAGCGGGCGAGCGCCTCGTCGCTGTCCGCAACCACGGCGTCGATGATGGCCCTGACCTTGCCTTCATAGGACGCGAGATCGGTCTCGGTGCGGCGCAGGAGCCGGGCGCGCTCCCCCGGCGACAGGGTGGCGAGCTCGAACAGATTGACGGCGGGGCTCATCGGCATTCAGTGGGTGGTGGCGAAGCGCTTGGCGGCGCGGACGCGTGCCCTGGCAATCTCGGTCTCGCGGTCGCGCGGCGGCGCATGGGAGACGAGCGAATGAAGAAGATCCTGGGCTGCCTGCGTCACTTGATCGACGGCGTGGTTGAAGGCAGCCTCATTGGCCTTTGACGGACGGGTGAAACCGCTCAGCTTGCGGACGAATTGCAGTGCCGACGCCCGGACCTCGTCCGAGGTGGCAGGAGGTTCGAAATTGTGCAAGGTCTTGATGTTGCGACACATGACGGCATTCTCCTCACGAAATTTTGACCGCCCATGACAACGGCCAGAGTGGTCGTCATCGGCGGCGGGATCATCGGGTCTTCCCTCTCCTACCACCTGGCCAGGCGCGGGGCGAGGGTGACGGTGGTCGCCGAGAGCGGGGCTGGCGGCGTGGCGACGCCGGCGACCTTCGGCTGGCTCAATGCCAGCTGGGGCAATCCCGAGCCCTATTATCGTCTGCGCATCGCGAGCCTCGACCTTTGGCGTCAGCTTGGCGCGGCGCTGCCGGGGATCGGCGTGAGCTGGAGCGGCTCACTGACCTATGACCTGCCGGAGCCGGCGCTGCGGACCTATGTGGCGCAGCATCGAGCCTGGGGCTACCCGATCCGGCTGGTGGATGGGGCGGAGGCGGAACGGCTCGAACCGGGGCTCCGCGAGCCGCCGACGCTCGCGGCCTTTGCGGAAGCGGAAGGCGCTGCCGAACCCGAGATGGCGGTCCGGGCGCTGCTCAAGGCTTCCGAGGCCCGACTGGTGCGTGCCCATGTCGAGGCGATCGTAGTGGAACGCGGTCGGGTGGCGGGCGTCAGGACGGCGGCGGAGACGATCGCAGCGGACCTGGTGGCGGTGGCAGCAGGCGCCGGGACCCCGGCGCTCGTCGCCACTGCCGGCGCGGCGCTGAAGCTCGACACCACGCCGGGGCTGCTGCTCCACACCGCGCCGCTCGAGCCGGTGTTGCGGCGCGTCGTCGTCGGGCCGGGCATGGATGTGCGGCAGACGCTGCAGGGCCGGCTCATCATCGGGTCGGATTTCGGCGGCTCGCCAATCACCGGCGATCCCGCGGCGATCGCCGACGATCTCCTGGAAATCGTGCGCCGGCGGGTGCGCGGAGCCGAGCATGCCCGCATGGAGCGCTTTTCGATCGGTCATCGCCCGATGCCGGAGGATGGTTTCCCGGTGATCGGCTTTCTGCCGCCGGTTGCGGGACTTTATATCGCGGCGATGCATTCGGGGATGACGAATGCGGCGGCGGTCGGGGCGTGGGGTGCGGAGGAGATGCTCACGGCCAAGCGGCATCCCCTCCTTGCACCCTTCGGGCCCGACCGTTTCAGTTGGTGTGCGGAACGTCCTTAAGCCATTCACCCTCGACCTTGGCCTTGTTCGCCTCGACCCAGGCGCGGGCGACGTCTTCCGCCGGCTTCTTCTCGCGGTCGATCGCCAGGATCCACTGATTGACGGTGTCGCCATCGAGCGTGATCTGCTTCAGGAACTTCGAGATATCGGGGGCACGGGTGGCCAGCTCCTTGGAGTGGGCGATATAGACGTGGGTCGGCGGCTGGTCGCAGGTGATGCTGCTTTTCTCCAGCCAGTCGGGCGCGACTTTGGGCTGATAGAATTTGTAGCAACCATCCTTCTTGTATTTGGGATTGTCCTTGTAATCGTCGGTGGCATAGCCGTCGAATTCCGGCTCCTCCAATTTGCGGAGGTCGAAGACGGCAAAGATCCATTCCGGCTCCCAGTAGTAGAACAGGATCGGCTGCTTCTTGGTGATGGCGGCGTCAAGCTGGGCAAGAAACACCGGCTGCTCGACGGTGGTGGCGGTGAAATATTTGTCGAAGCCGTATGACTTGGCGCGCACCTCGCTGTGGTTGGTGGCTTCCCAGCCCACCGCGCCGGCCCACCATTCGCCCTTGCCGTCGCCATCGGCGTCAAACAGCTTCGCCTTTTCGGGATCGGCGAGGTCGGTCACCTTCTTGATGCCGTGCTGGTCCTGGACGTAGCCTGGAACATAGATGCCCTCGAGGCCGAGATAGGGCTTGGCGTTCAGGATCACCGTTTCGCGGCTGCCCGGCACAACATATTTGTTCAGCTGCTCGGGAAGGTGCTCGCTCCAGACGTCGGGCAGAATATCGACGCTGCCATCACCGCGGTCCATGGCCTCCCAGAGCACCGGCTCGCCGGCGGCGATCGAACCAACCTCGGCGTCGAGATATTTCTCCAGAACGACCTTGAGCACGTTCTGGATGGCAGTCGCACCGGTCCAGGTCTGCTCGCCGATGATCACCTTGGTCTTGGCTTCGGCATCGAAGGTCGGGGCCGCGGCAAACAGCGCCGCCAGCGCCCATGCTGCAAAAGTTCCTCTCATCTCAATCCTCCCAGTTCGCTCACACTATTGTCGTCTTCCTCGCCCGGCATTCTTGGAACCGCGGACGATGCGGTCGAGCATCATGGCCATGAGCACGATGGCGGTGCCGGCCAGGAAACCCTGGCCGGTCTGGAGAAAGTTCAGTGCGCGGATGACATCGAGACCGAGGCCGCCGGCGCCGATCAGTCCGGCGATCACCACCATGGACAGACTCATCATGATGACTTGGTTGATTCCAGTGAGGATGGAAGGGATGGCGAGCGGCAACTCGACCTTGGCCAACAGCTGAAGAGGATCCGCGCCATAGGCGAGGGCTGCCTCCTTGACCGTCTGCGGCACCTGGCGGATTCCGAGCGAGGTCAGGCGGATCATCGGCGGCATGGCGAAGATGACGGTTGCGAGGACGCCCGGCGGCTTGCCGATCGAGAAGAACGCCACGGCCGGAATGAGGTAGACGAAGGTCGGAAGCGTCTGCATGACGTCGAGAATGGGCTCGATCACCGCATTGGAGCGTTTCGACTTGGCGCAGACGATGCCCAGCGGCACGCCGAGGGCGACGCAGACGATGACCGAGGTGGCGACGAGCGCCAGGGTCGACATGCTCTTCTCCCAAAAGCCGAAGAGCCCGAGATAGGCGAGCGAGGCTGCCGCGAAAGCGAGGACGCCGAGGCCGCCGGCGCGCCAGGCGACAAGCAGCAGGAAGATCACCGTCACCGGCCATGGCGTGACCACGAAGGCGGCTTCGATGCCGGTGAGAAGCCAGAAGACGCAGAAACGGATTGCCTCGAAAAACGCCCCGAAGCTGACGATCGCCCACTTGACGGCGGCATCGATCGCCTTGGCGACCTGCGGTGCCAGGGCGGGAGGCGCGGGGAAGGTTGCCAGCGGGTGCCAGAGTGTCGGACCGAGAAAGCGCCAGAGCGTCAGCACATAGGCGACGACGAGCACCATTGTGCCGAGCGCCATTCGCCGGCGTTTCAGGGCCGCGCCATCATCATGGCTCGAAAGCTGCAGCAGGCGTGGCCGAACCGCAATGACGCCGAAGGCGGCCCTGAGCAGCAGAACCACGGCGATGCCGAGAACGAGCAGGGCGGGGCCGCCCGGGGTGCCGGCGAGAATGCGCTTGAGGGCGGAGCCGGCGGTGACGAGACCGACCAGCTCGCCGATGGCGGCGACCACGAAGAGGTACCAGAGGCCGCGGGCGGCAAGCCAGACCGGGCCGAGGATGAAAGACTCGGCGAAGCGCTGCCGGGGAGACGGTGCCGATACAAGCTGGATGGCAGGTGCGGCAGCGGGGCTGTCTGCCGGGACAGTGACAGTCACCTCCTGGTTCCGCAGCCGATCAGGCGGGGGACCTTGGACGATTATCACCTCGTCCATCGAAGGGGTCACGTCACCGTCACTTCCCCTGGATGCTCCGCAACAAAACACGCCGCCGGACGATGCCGACAGGCTCGCCGTCGCGTATGAGAATCGGCAGATCGCTCTCTGCCGTCAAGTCGATCAATTCATCGAGAAGGGTGGTCGGCCGGCGGACCGGCCAGGCCTGTTCGGCAGCCAACACGGCATCTTCCGCGCCCAGCGGCTCCATGATGTCGGCCGCCGCCAGGACGGTGAGCCGGGAAATCCCTTGAACGAAGGCCCTCACATAATCGTCCTTCGGCCGGTTCACGATTTCGCTCGGAGTACCGATCTGGACCATGCGGCCGTCGCGCATGATGCCGATGCGGTGGCCGATCCGGATCGCCTCGGCGAGATCATGGGTGATGAACACCGTGGTTTTGCGCATCTGGCGCGACAGATCGATGAACAGGTCCTGGAGCTGGCGGCGGATCAGCGGATCAAGGGCGCTGAACGGCTCGTCCATCAGCAGGATGTCGGGATCGCTGGCCAGCGCCCGGGCGAGGCCGACGCGCTGCTGCATGCCGCCGGACAGCTCCTCCGGCCAGGCCTCGTCCCACTCCGACAGCTGCACCAGGGCGAGCTTCCGCCGCGCCGTGGCGACCCGCTCGTCCCGCGGCAGGCTGCGCAGCTCGAGGCCGAGCGCGACATTGTCGACGACGTTCAGATGAGGCAGCAGCGCAAAGTTTTGAAACACCATGCCGATTTTCTCAGCCCTGAGCTTGCGCATGGCACGGCGCGATTTGAGACCGATATCCTCGCCTTGGATGAAGATGCTGCCGGCGGTCGGCTCGACCAGCCGGTTGATGTGCCTGACGAGGGTCGACTTGCCGCTGCCCGACAAGCCCATGATGCAGAAGACCTCGCCGGGCGCGACCGAGAAGCTGACGTCGTGGACGCCGACGATGCTGTCATACTTTGCCTTGATCTCGGGTTTGCCGAGCCCATTCTGGCGCAAGGCGGCGAGCGCTTCCTTGGGTCTCGGCCCAAAGATCTTGTATAGATTGCGGCACTCGATCGCGGCCGTTCCGTTCATGACCGCATGATGGACGCGCCGGAGCAGCGTTTCCAGCCGCCACTTCGGTCGCTTTACCGTGATCGCAGCGGGCCTCATCTCAGGGTTGCTGGAGAGCCTTGATTTGGGCTAAAAGGGGGCAAGGCGCTTGATGGAGCGCCCAGTTCACCTAGCCGGGGGGCAGTCATGTTTGTCGTGTCCAGTGGGCTTCGCGCCCACATATTGCGTTCCATTCTTGCCGGCGGCTGTGTCGGCGCAATGGCGGCTCTCGCAGCGTCAGGCGGCGTTGCACTCACCCTTGTTCCCTTCACCGCTTCGCTGGTCTTGCTGGTGACCATGCCGGGCAGCCCGGCGGCCCGGCTCAGGGCGGTGATCGGCGGGCATCTGATCTCAGCCATTGTCGGGCTCGTCGTGCTCAAGCTGCTCGGAGCCGGGCCGACGGCACTGGCGGTTGCGGTGTGCACCGCCGTGTTCCTGATGCTGTCGTTCGACATGCTGCATCCGCCGGCCTCGATCGCGACCTTCGTGGTGATGACCCAGGCGGCCGACTGGACCTTTCTGCTGGCGCCACTCGCCGTCGGGCTGACGATGATAGCGCTTTGCGTCCTGTTGGCGAGGCTCGCCGTCGCGCCGGTCGGTCGCGGACGGAGCAAAGCCCAGGCGGCGGTACGGCCGTCGCCCTAGCGGGTTCCGCCAAATCGACTTGGCAGAACTCTGTCTGGCGTTTCATAGTTCTCCCGCGAGTTACCACGGGAGACCAGCATGAAAGCCAGCCACGCGCTTATCGAAATTTTCCGGCGCACCCATGGCGAGGTGCACAATCAGCTGATCGACAGCCTGCTTGCCGGCCGGCTGAGCCGCCGCGAATTCATGCGCCATGGCAGCTGCCTGGGCCTAAGCCTGACGACGCTCGGCACGATCGCTGGAAGCGTCGGGCTCATTGCCGGGCCACGATTGGCGAGGGCTGCGGGAGCGGGCGGCACCATCCGGGTGGCGCAGAACGCTCCGGCAAGTGCCATCGACCCGGTCAAGATCGCCGATGGCCCCGGCCTTGCCATCCTGTCCTATGTCGGCGATTTCCTGTGCTTCGACCGCAACGACCTGACGCTCGAGCCGATGCTGGCCGAGAGCTGGAGTCCCAACAAGGACGGCACGGTGTGGACTTTCAAGCTGCGGCAAGGGGTGAAATTTCACAATGGCAAGCCGATGACGGCGGATGATGTGGTCGCCAGCATCGAGCGTCTTGCCGATCCGGCCAATGGCTCGAATGCGCTCTCGGCCTTCACCGGCTACCTGTCGAAGGGCGGCACCCGCAAGGTCGACGACCACACCGTCGCGTTCCATCTCGACGCAGCCAATGGCAGCTTCCCGTATCTGTTGTCGTCGGACAATTACAACGCGATCATCCTGCCGGCCGATTATGCCGGGAACTTCGAGCAGAGCATGATCGCGACCGGTCCGTTCAAGCTCGAAAAGTACACGCCGCAGGTGGGTGCGTCCTTTGTGAGGAACACCGACTACTGGGGCGGCCAGGTCGCGCCGGAGCGGGTCGAGGCAACTTTCTACGCCGACATCCAGCCGCAGATCCTGGCGCTCCAGGGCGGGCAGGCGGACGTCATCCTGCAGGCGCCGGTGCTGCAAAGCGTGGCGGTGCTCAACGATCCCAATTTCGAGGTCATCAGCCTGCCTTCGACGGCGCATCAGCAGCTGCACATGCGGAACGACATGGAGCCGTTCAAAGACCCGCGGGTGCGCCGGGCGGTGGCGCTTACCCTCGATCGGCCGAAGCTGGTGCAAGGCTTGATGAAGGGTCGCGCCAAGATCGGCAATGACAGTCCCTTCGCATCGGTTTATCCGATGACCGACAAGGGCGTGCCGCAGCGCGAGCGCAACATTGCCGAGGCGAAGGAGCTGATGGCCGCCGCCGGCATGGCCCAAGGTTTTGAGACCACGCTCACCACCGAGCGCTTTCTCGAGATCCCCGACTATGCGGTTCTGGTGCAGAACGCCGTCAAGGAGATCGGTGGAAAGATCAATCTCAACGTCCTCGACCAGGGTGCCTATTATGGCGACGCCGTCTATGGCAAGTCGCCCTGGCTCGACTCGGTCATGGGCATCACCGATTACGGTCATCGCGGCGTGCCCAATGTCTTTCTGTCGGCGCCATTGCGCAGCGATGGCACCTGGAATGGGGCGCACTTCAAGAACAAGGACTATGACCAGCTGGTCACCAGCTATATTTCCAGCCTCGACATCGAAGCGCAGCGGGCGGCTGCGGGCAAGATCCAGCGGCTGCTGCTGGAGGAGACGCCGGTAATCTTCAGCTATTTCTACGACTATCTGACGGTGGTGAAGAAGGGCATGGGCGGCGTCCTGACGACGGCGATGGGGCAGCTGCTGCTCGCCAAGGCCACGATGGGCTGAGGAGGATAGCGCCGGAGCAGCCATGGCACGGTTCCTCCTCAAGCGGGTGGCGCTGTCGCTCATCACGCTGTGGCTGCTCAGCGTCATCGTGTTCACCGCCGGCCAGGTGCTGCCGGGCAATGTCGGTCGGGCGATGCTGGGTCCCTTTGCCGACCAGCGCGCCGTCGATGCGCTCAATCACGAGATGGGGACCGACCGCCCCCTTCTCGTTCAATATGGCGACTGGATCAGCCGCTTCGTCCAGGGCGACATGGGACGGTCCTATGCATACCGCGCTCCGGTCGCGCCATTCGTCGCCAATGCTCTCGCCAATTCGGCAAAGCTTGCGGTGGTGGCGTTTCTGCTGGTCGTGCCGCTCAGCCTCGCCATGGGGGTGGTTGCGGCGCTCCATGCCGGGCGGCCGGTCGACCGCGTCATCATGGTGGCCGGCATGTCGGCGACCATCGTGCCGGAATTCGTTTCCGGCATCATTCTCATCCTGATCTTCGGCGTCTGGCTGAGATGGCTGCCGATCTCGGCGACCTGGCCGCCAGGCGCGGGCTTCTTCCGCCAGCTCTATCATTTGCTCCTGCCGGCCATTCCGCTGGTGCTGATCCTGTTCGGCTATATCGCGCGGATGGCGCGGGCCGGCACGCTCGAGGCGCTCGATGCCGACTATACGCGCACGGCGGTGCTGAAAGGGCTGCCGCAAAGCACGGTGCTGTGGCGGCACGTGCTGCGCAATGCGCTGCTGCCGACCGTGAGCGTGATCGCCACTCAGACGGCCTATCTGATCGGCGGCCTCGTGGTGATCGAGACGCTGTTTCACTATCAGGGCATCGGCAGCCTGATCTTTCTCGCTGCCAACAAGAAAGACTTTCCGATGCTCGAGGCCGGCGTGCTGGTGGTCGGCTGCGTGTTCGCGGTCGCATCGCTGCTCGCGGATCTCATCTATTCCTGGCTCAACCCGCGCATCCGCTTCGGGACGGCGGAATGAGCGACGCCTCGGCTGCACCAAGCTCGGTCGCCGCCCCCGAAATCACCGTGGCGCAGGAACGGCGCGAACGCTTGGGCCAGCTGCTGTCGTCGCCAACCTTCCTCACCGGGGCGGCCATTGTCGTCTTCTGGGGAGCCTGCGCCATCTTCGGCCATGCACTCGTTCCCTATGATCCGTTGGCGGACGACATGCTGAACACGCTGCTGCCGCCGTCGCGCGAGCATCCGTTCGGCACCGATCAGCTCGGCCGCGACGTGTTCTCGCGGGTGATCACCGGGTCGCGCGACATTCTCACCGTGGCACCGCTCGCGACCCTGCTCGGGACGCTGGGCGGCACGGTGCTCGGGCTGGCTATGGGTTATTCGCGCGGGCTTGTCGACGAGGTGCTGAGCCGGATCGTCGATGCGCTGCTGGCGCTGCCGACGGTGATCGTCGCATTGCTGGCGCTAGTGGCGCTCGGCACCTCCAAGCTCACGGTGGTGCTGGTCATCGCCTTCGGCTTCACGCCGATCATTGCCCGAACCGTCAGGGCGGCGGTGCTTGCCGAGCGCGAGCTCGACTATGTGGCGGCGGCAAAGCTCAGGCTGGAAGGGCCGCTCCACATCATGTTCGTCGAGATCCTGCCCAATGTCGCGCCGCCGATTCTGGTCGAGACGACGGTGCGGCTCGGCTACGCCATCTTCACCGTCGCCACATTGAGCTTCATCGGCTTCGGCATTCAGCCGCCATCGCCCGATTGGGGACTGTCGATCTCGGCCAATTACGGGCTGATCGGCGGCGGTTATTGGTGGACAGTGCTGTTCGACGGGCTTGCGATCGCATCGCTGGTGATCGGCGTCAATCTCATCGCCGACGGGATCGAGAGCGTGGTCAATGGCTGAGAACGCGCTTGCCTTCACATCGGTCGATGTCGCCTATCGAATTCGCGGCACGGAGCGAACGGTGCTGCGCGGTCTCACCTTCCACATCAAACGGGGCGAGGCCTATGGGCTGGTCGGCGAATCGGGTTGCGGCAAGTCGACCGCCGCCTTTGCGGCAGTGCGCTATCTGCCGCGCAACGGTGCGGTGACGTCGGGACGCATCGAGGTCAATGGGCAGGATCTGATGAGCAAGGGGGCGCGGGCGCTCAGATCGCTGCGCCAGACCACGGTGGCGATGGTCTATCAGGACCCCGGCCGCGCCCTCAATCCGTCAATCCGGATCGGTCGGCAAATTGCCGAGATCTTCGAGCTCGAGGGCCTGGCGCGCGGGCCGGCGATGACGCGCAGCGCCGAGATGCTCGACCGGGTGCGTATCTCCGATCCGCGGCGGGTGATGGAGCGCTATCCACATCAGCTGTCGGGCGGAATGCAACAGCGGGTGGCGATCGCCATGGCGCTGGCGCGTGATCCGGCGCTGCTCATTCTCGACGAGCCGACCACGGGCCTCGATGTGACGGTCGAGGCGGAGGTGCTCGATCTCATCGAGAAGCTTCGCATCGAGTTCGACACGGCCATTCTGTTCATCAGCCACAATCTGGCGATCGTGGCGCGGCTGTGCGAGCGCACCGGCGTGCTCTATGCCGGGCGGCTGGTGGAGGAGGGGCCGACGCTGAGCCTCTTCGAAACGCCGCGTCATCCCTACACGGTCGGGCTGCTGCGGTGCCTGCCACGGCCGGAACGGCGCAAGGGCACGGCGCGGCTCGACACCATCCCGGGCTTTCCACCCGCCCCTGGAGCGGCGCCGCCGGGCTGCATCTTCACGGCGCGCTGTGCGCTTGCCACCGAGCGCTGCCGGCTCGAGGAGCCGGCGCTCATCGATATCGGGGGACGGTTCAGCCGGTGCCACTATCACGAGCTCGCCGGCAATCTGCCGCGGACTGAGCCGGCGCAGGCAGCTGCTCCGGAGGAAGCTTCCGCCCGCCCGATCCTCAGGATCGAGAATCTGAGCAAGACCTACCGGGTCGGCGACCATGCGCTGACGGCATTGCGCGACGTCACGCTCGATCTTCATCATGGGGAGACGCTGGGGCTGGTCGGCGAGTCGGGGAGCGGCAAGACGACGCTGGCGCGCTCGCTGC
>JBIOYR010000110.1:0-35449 GCA_044870245.1 Aestuariivirgaceae bacterium
TCCTGGAAGACTGCCGTCTTCATGCACCTGGTCTGGGTGGTCCCGATCGTCACCATGATCGTCTCGATCCGGCTTTACGGGTTCGATGTCGCTCAGGAGGAGGCGGCCTTCGACCTCGGCGCGACGCGGTTCCAGTCATTCCTTGCGGTCACGTTGCCGCAAATGATGCCGGGCATCGTTTCCGGCGCGCTTTTCGCCTTTTTGCTTTCATGGGCCAACCTGCCCCTGTCGGCCTACACCTCTGGCGCTGACTCGACCCTTCCCGAATGGCTCTATTCGCGCATGTCGACCAATTACGCACCGATGGTGCCGGCGGTCTCGGTGCTCTCGATCGTCGCCAGCGTCCTCGCCGTCGTGATTTTCCAGCTGATCCGCATTGGCTGGCGCCGGCACCTCGAACACAGGAGCGTGTGAGATGGATCTCGGACAATGTCTGAAAGACAGGGTGGCACTGGTAACCGGTTCCGGACGCGGCATCGGCAAGGCCGTGGCCGAATTCGCTGCCGGCAGCGGTGCGGTGGTTGGCTGCGTCGACATCGACGAGCCCGCTGTCAGGCAGGTTGCCCAGTCGGTGACGGAGGCTGGCGGCTCCGCGCTGGCGCTCAAGGCCGACGTGCGACAGCCGAAGGATCTCGTCGCGGCTTTCGACACCCTGGCGACACGCTTCGGAGGTGTCGATACGGTTCTTGCCTGCGCCGGGATCTATCCGATTGCGCCTCTCGATACGGTTGACGACGATCACTGGAACGCCGTGTTGAATTTGAACCTGAAGGGTGTGTTCCACACCGTGAAGGCCGCACTGCCGCATCTCGACCAGCGAGGCGGCGGCGCGATTGTTGTCGTGTCGTCGATCACCGGCAACAGAGTCGGCTATCCTGGCCTCACCGTCTATGCCGCTTCCAAGGCTGGCATCAATGGCTTCATCAAGAGCGCGGCACTGGAGCTCGCTCCACGGAATATTCGCGTCAATGGCGTCGAACCGGGAACTGTCAGAACCCCGGGCGTCGAGGGGATGGGCGAAGCCATGCTGGCGAAGATCGCTTCCGTCATTCCCATGCGCCGCCTGGCATCCCCGGCAGAAATCGCCGGTGCCACCGTGTTTCTCGCATCCGACGCTGCGAGCTACATTACCGGTCAGACAATCATCATCGATGGAGGCCAGACTCTTCCCGAATTGCCGCTTTCCTTGTCCTGAGCTGCTCCTGCAGGGACTGTCCTTGCAACTGACGCGCCGCACCTGGCTGGCGGTGGATCAGTATGGAATCGCCAAACTCATGTTCGCGGTACCTCTCCCTTGTGAGAACCTCCGAGACCCGGTCGAGCACCGCGTCATCTGCGAACGCCCTGAGGAGGTCGAAGTGGCTCTCGCCGGGTCGGTGAACGCCGGAGAGAACGGCATCTACCACGCGCAGTCGGGTTTCACGCCCGATGCGTCCACTCGCGAGGCCATCACCCGCACCCGCTCTGCCATTGCCATTTGCGGCAGACTCGAGCGCGCGGACCACCGTCGTTCCGACTGCCACGATGCGACCGCCGACCGATTTCGTCTGATCGATCGCTGTCGCTGTCGTTTCGGGGATATTGTATGGCTCATCAAAGGGGAGCCGTTGGTCGAGCCTCGGATCTCCGGTTGAGGAGATGCCCGCCGCGTGAGTGACCGTAGCGAAATTGATGCCGCGCTGGCGCCAGGCGGCGAGCGTGCGCCAGTCGAGAGCGAATCCCGCAGACGGCGGTTCGAAGGCAAGTGGATCGGCGGCAATCTTCGTCCAAATATCCCATAAGGCCAGCGGCTCGGCGATATGGGCGTATTGAATTGGTCGCCCGTGAAATGCGATGCCGGCCAGGATGGCACCGGAATTGCCGCGGAAGCGGAGCGCTATGAGGCGAGGGTGGTCGAGAACACTCTCGACTCCTGCGACGAGCGGCCCAAGCAACAGCGTGTCACCGCACGAGAGCGCCGGTGGCGGCGGTCGGTCTTCTGTCCGTATCCGATGATCGCCTGCGCCAAAGGCGATTGCGACGAACCGGGTTGGATCACGGACGGAAACCCATGCCGCGAGCCGGACTTCGATCCGCTCGCCGCTTGCGACGTGCACGCCGTCCAGGCTTGCTGGCAACGTTGCGGCGTCATTGGCGATGACCAGGTCGCCTGCGCTGAACAGCCTCGCAAGCGCGCTGCGCGGCAAGTGCCGCATTCTCCCGTTCGCCTCGACGGCAAGGAGCCTGGCGGACCGATCGGAGCCAATCATGCATGCGACCCGACGAACGGCGCGGTCCGCCTCGGCAATGAAGCACCCATTGCTTCGACGATGTCCGCCGCGGCCTCCTCAGGGCGCTTCAAGCTTGCCGGATCGGCATCGGGAATTGCCAGCGCGTGCAGCGGCGTATTCATGTCACCGGGATCGATCGACAGGAAATGCACACCATCGGCCTTCGCCTCCTCGGCCCAGATTGCTGTCAGGTGGCGGAGGCCCGCTTTGCTCGCGCCATAGGCGCCCCAACCCGGATAGGCATTGATCGCCGCATCGCTGGAGATGTTGATGACGACGGCGCCGCGCCCGTCTCGTGCCGATGCGGCAAGAGCGCCGTACAGCGCCTTGGTCAATCGGAAAGGCCCAAGCAGATTGACAGCCAGTGCCTGCTCGAGCTCCTCGCACGCCGTATCGGCGAGGAGCTCAAGCGGGACGGGGCCGAGGCTCGAGGCATTGTTGATCAGCACATCGAGCCCGCCGAGATGGCCGGTGACCTGGAGCGCGATCGGATAGATGTCGTCCTTTCGCCCGATATCCCCGATGATTCCGTGCGTGCCCGTGTCATGGGAAGTCCGCTCTACGGCCGACGCGGTACGGGCAATGAAGGCTATTTTCGCGCCCTGCGCCGCGAGCAGCCGGACGAGGGCCAGTCCGAGGCCGGATGTCCCGCCCGTGATGGCGACACGAAGGTTCTTGAGATCGACAGCAGCTTCCATCGGTAGCTCCATTGTTCCACTGGATTGAATGCCTACAAGTTAAAGTGAACTTGAAGTCAAGCGGAAAATATGCTTGGGTCCCACCATGGAATCCATGTTGACGATCAGCGCGGTCTCACGCCGCAGCGGGGTAGCGTCTTCGGCCTTGCGTTTCTACGAGGAACGGGGGCTCATTGCCTCGGAGCGGGCCGGCTCGGGGCATCGCCGCTATCCCCGTTCGGTGTTGCGGCGGATCGCCTTCATTGTCTTTGCGCAGCGGATCGGTCTGACGCTTGAGGAAATCGGTGCGGAACTGGCCAAGCTTCCAACCGATCGCGTCCCCAGGCGCCGTGATTGGATGCAGCTTTCCGGTGCCTGGATGAAACGAATCGACGACAGGATAGGCGAGCTCAATCGCCTCCGGGCCGGACTGACGGAATGCATCGGCTGTGGTTGTCTTTCGATAGACCGATGCAAGCTCGCCAATCCTGCCGATCGAGCCGGTCGAGTCGGCTCCGGACCGCGCTACTGGCTCGGTTAGGTTTCCATCGGCTTCGGCGATTGCGTCGAATCGTCGATGGCGGGGTAGTGAGCTTGTTCGGCAATCACCCAAATTTTGCGTCGCACGAGATCGTCGATGACCTCGATGGTCGTGCGCTCGACCGCTCGGCATGCTTGGGTGAGGGGCTTCCGCTGATTGCGGACGAGGTAGACTGGACGCGACATCACCGGGTTCACGATGCGAGACATGACCAGCTCGCCGCGGCGAACGCGATCGTCGGCGGCCGGCGGCGCCAGAATCGTATAACCATTGCCGCGGGCAACGAGCTCCTTGATCTGGCTCAGCGCGTCCATCTCGATGACGACATTCAAGCTCTTGCCGGCGGCCCTGACATAGCGCTCGATAGTCTGACGCAAGCCGTGGTAGGGGGATGGCAGGACCAGATCGAGCCGTTGAATGTCGGCGAGCGATACAGCGGTCCCGGGAGGGCTCGAAAGTGGCCAATTGTCGGGGGCCGAGTAAAAGTGCAGATCTTCGTCCATCAGATGCCGGACATCGCAATTCTTCAGATCGGCCACCTCATAGAGAAAGCCGAGGTCGATCGTCTGATCCTCGAGCCAGGCTCTGATGAACCCGCTCATCGCCTCGATAGTCCGCAACCGAACCTCGGGCAGCTCGACCAGGACGGTCTCCGCCAGGGGGACGGAGAGCACCATGGAGATGGAACTCGGGAGGCCGAACGTCACCGGACCTTTGGGAACGCCGCCGGACTGTCGGACAGATTCGCGGCAGGCATCGACGCTCCAGCAGATCTCACGCGCATGCTTCAAAAGGACCTGACCGGAGTCGGTGAGAACGATCCCCCGCGGCGATCGCTCGATCAGCGTGACACCCAGCTCCTGCTCGACATTGATGACATGCTGGGACAATGATGGCTGGGCGACATGCAGCCTCGCCGATGCAGCCGACAGGGAACCTTCCTCGGCTATCGCGATAAAGTACTTGAGCTGCTTGATATCCACGCAACACTCCGTACGAAGGCTAGAAGGAAATCGTCTAACCTGTCAAGGAAGGCGCTATTACTTTATCACTTCCGCCAATTGATAACTTCGCCTCTCGTGACGGAGAGGCACATGACGGACCTGGCAGGACTGCTCGTCCTATCTCTGGAACAGGCGGTAGCCGCTCCCTACGCCTCCTGCAAGCTAGCCGATGCGGGGGCGCGGGTGATCAAGGTCGAGCGTGCCGAGGGCGACTTCGCGCGGGGCTACGACAATCTCGTCAAGGGCGAGAGCTCCTATTTCCTCTGGCTCAACCGCGGCAAACAATCGCTTTGCCTCGACCTCAAGAGCCAGGACGATCTCGCGCTGCTCTACGCAATTGCCGCGAAAGCCGATGTTTTCATCCAGAACTTCTCACCGGGCGCGGCGGAGCGGCTCGGTCTCGGCGCTGCGGCAATGACCGAGCGCTATCCGAAGCTGATCTATTGCTCGATTTCCGGCTATGGCCACAACGGTCCCCTGAGGCGGCAAAAGGCCTATGACATGCTGATCCAGGCGGAGAGCGGGCTTGCTCATGTCAACGGCACGCCGGACGAGGCGGCGCGTGTCGGCATTTCCATCTGCGATATCGCTGCCGGCATGACCGCCTACAGTGCCATTCTCGAAGCCATCATCGGCCGCCGTCGGACGGGCAAGGGCCGCTCGATCGAGGTTTCGCTGTTTCATTCCATCGCCGACTGGATGAACGTCCCCTATCTGCAGACGCGTTATGGCAACCGGCCTCCGACCCGCATGGGGCTGCGTCATCCGAGCATCGCACCCTATGGTGCATACCGCTGCGGCGACGCCAAGGCGCTTCTCCTTGCGGTGCAGAATGAACGTGAATGGGCAAGGCTGTGCAGTGATGTCCTCGACAACGTCGCGCTCGCGAATGATCAGCGGTTTTCGTCGAACATGTCGCGCGTGAAGAATGCTTCTGCGCTCGATGCCATCATCGCGGCGAGGTTCGCGGCGCTGACCCGCGACCAGGCGATCGCGATACTTGATGAAGCGGGCATTGCCTATGGCCGTCTCTCCGACATGGGCGATCTCGTCAACCATCCGCAACGTCGGCTGATCAAGGTCGCGACGGCAGCAGGCGAAATCGAAATGCTGGCGCCCGGCGCCGTGGCCGAACGGGATGCCGACAGCTTCGGCGCTGTGCCGTCGTTGGGCGAGCATAACGACCGGATCAGGCGGGAATTCGGTCCGAAGCAGGCGGGAACCGGAATCTGAGGCGACATCGGCAGAAAGGGGGCTGCAGGTCGGTTACGGCGTGCGCTCCGGCCTATTCGCTCAGCAGCCTCGCAAGATCCCGCGCCGAGCGAGTATCGAGGTCGCTGACGGCGGCCCACAGGGTCTCCGCCTCCGTCTCTCCCAGGAGTCCCCTGGCTTTGGCGCGCAGCTTGCTCTCGATCATCTCTGCGGACATCGGCGCTGCAAGGTCATGAGCACTCGTGATTGGCTCATCACCCCCGCACTCGAGCGACACGCGTGTCTCGGTCTCGCTCAGTCGCTCGTCGCCGCTCACGATCACCCGAGCGGCCAAGCTCTCCAAAGCCGGATCGGTGCAAAGCGCATCGCAGAAGGTCTTCTCCGACGCGGTGTCCAACCCGTTGAGCACCATGCTGGCGAGCAGCGAATAGCTGAACTTCGCCTCGAGCCCCGTCCGGGGTTTCTTGATGTCGCAGACCCGCAGCCACCGCGGATGGGTGTGAACCTCGATCCGCCTGACCGCGGCCGCCGCGAGATCATTGCATTGCCGCGCGGCGCGCAGGGCTTCGATCATGGCATGCGTGCCATGGCAACAGGCATGCAGCTTGTACTTGACGTCTTCGAAGATGAAGGTGCGGGGCGGCGGATTGTGCCACGGGTTCTCGAGGTCAGGAAGATCGCTGTGCGTCTCGACAAAGCCCTGCTCGCCGGTCAGCCCGTCATCGCAGGAGACGAATCCGCCCTTTGCAAGACTTGCCGCCTCTATGCCGTTGGCGGCGGCAATCCCGGCATTGAACGGCTTCCCCATTGTTCCGAACTGCGATTTGAGGCCCGAGGCCCGCGTGCTGACGAGGCTCAAGGCGTGGCGCATCTCTGTCGGCGTCAAACCGAGAAGGCGACCTGCCGCGATCGTGGCGCCGAACGCCCCCGAAGTCGCCGTTTGATGAAATCCCCTTTGATAATGGGTTCGCCCCAGCACCATGCCGATGCGGCAGGACGCTTCGGCCCCGAGCAGGAATGCGTCGCGCAGCGCGGCTGCAGACGCGTTGACCTGTTCGGCTGCCGCCAGCGCCGCCGGCGCCACCGCGACCGACGGGTGGCCGATATGCGCAAAATGCGAATCGTCATAGTCGAGGGCGTGTGAGATTGAGCCATTTGCGAGCGCCGCGGCGCGCGCTGGCACCCGAACAGAGCTCCCCGCCAGGCTGGCGGCCGCTTTGCCTCCTTCCTCCGTCAAGAAGGAAAGAACGATGCGGCTGACCGGCTCGTTTCGACCGGCGCGGGTCACCACCATCCAGTCGAACAGCGAGAACGTCGCAATGCGTCGTGCCGAATCGGGAATGTGCCGCGCATCGATCGTGGCGATCGCAATCATCGGCTCCATGATCGAGACGGCGCTCATCGCAGACCTCGTTCAGTAGGATTTTGGCAGGCCAAGGGCTCGTTCGGCAAGAAAGCAGAGGATGAGGTTGGTCGAGATCGGCGCCACCTGGTAGAGGCGGGTCTCGCGGAACTTGCGTTCGACATCATACTCCTCGGCGAAACCGAATCCGCCATGGGTTTGCAGGCACGCTTCGGCTGCTTCCCACGATGCGTCTGCCGCGAGCATCTTGGCAGCATTGGCCTCAATCCCCGGATCTTGTCCGTCGTCATAGAGAGCCGCAGCGCGATAGACGATGGCCTCAGCGGCCATCAGATGTGCGAACGCCCGCGCCAGTGGGAACTGGACACCCTGGTTCTTGCCGATCGGCGCTCCGAAGACGATGCGGTCTCTCGCATAGGTCGAACCCTTGTCGAGAAACCACTTGGCATCACCGATGCACTCGGCGGCGATCAGGATCCGCTCGGCATTCATTCCAGAAAGGATGTAGCGAAATCCCTTGCCCTCTTCGCCGATCAGCGCCGAGGCGGGAACATGCACATTGTCGAGGAAGACTTCCGTGGTCGAATGATTGATCATTGTACGGATCGGCCGGATGGTGATGCCGTTGCCGACCAGCGCACGAAGATCGAGGAGAAAGACCGACAGGCCGTCGGTGCGGTTCTTCACCTGATCGCGCGCGGTCGTTCGCGCCAGCAGCAGCATGAGATCGGATTGCGCCGCTCGCGACGTCCAGATCTTCTGGCCGTTGACGATATAGCCGTTGCCTTCGCGTTTTGCGGTCGTCTTCAGGGCCAGGGTGTCGGTCCCGCTCGTGGGCTCGGTGACGCCAAAGGCCTGCAGCCGCAACGTTCCATCGGCAATCTTTGGAAGATACGCTGCCTTCTGCTCCACACTTCCATGGCGCAGCACCGTGCCCATCGTGTACATCTGGGCATGACAGGCTGCGGCGTTGCAGCCGCTGCGGTGAATCTCCTCGAGGATCACCGCGGCGGCCGTCAGGTTGAGCCCGGAGCCGCCGAACTCTTCCGGGATCATGGCCGCCAGATAACCTTCTTTCATGAGCGCATTGACGAACTCTGCAGGGTATTCCCGCGACGCATCGCAGCCTCGCCAGTACTCGCCTGGGAACTGGCGACAGACCTGGGCGACCCCTTCGCGGATTGCCGCAAGGCCGTCATTGAGATCATGGATCCTGTTTGGCTCCATGGCGCCTCAGCTCACTGCTTCAAGCGTTGACTTGATGACATTCGCCCGTTCGCAGATTCGATGGCGAAGATACGAGATGATCGCGTCATTGCGGACCTTTGGAGGAGTCACCAGCGCGATGGTGCGCCACATTCCAGGGGTCGGTGCAGCGATCTCATATTGGGAGAACTGCTTGGTTTCGACTTCATGCCGGACACTGTGCGCCGAAAGTATCGTGAAATATCGCTGCGAGCGCTTGGTGAGGAGCGCCTTCACCGCGTCCAGCGAGTCGAGCTCGAGCTCGGGCTGAAGCGAGATGCCATTCCGGTGCAGGATCCGATCGATGATCAACCTCAACTCATGCATCCTGCTGGGCAGGATGAGCTTGAGGCCGACAAGATCGCCAAGGCTGTAGCTTCGCCGCTGTGCGTTCGCCATGTAGCATGAAACCAGGACCAGTTTTTCCGACAGGAGCTCGATGACGCGCATGCCGGTGGGCTCGCCGGGCTTGTAGGTGAGGGCCAGATCCAGCCGCTTGTTCTTCATCAGGTTCTTGAGATCCCCGCTATAGGCTTCGATGACCGACAGTTTCAGATTCGGACTGCTCGCCGCCAGATAGGCCTTGAGGTCGTCGAGGAAGAGCGGTGAAATCGTCGGACAAATCCCCAGAACCACCTGTCCATTGAGCTTGGAAAACTTGTGTTTCACCTCGCGCAGCATGCTTTCGAGGCTTTCGACATGCTCCACCGCCCTGGCGAGGAGGTATTTTCCCTCCTCGGTGGGCGCCGCGCCCTGTCTGGTGCGGGTGATCAGCGGCAGCCCGATCTGCTTCTCGAGAAGCTTGATCTGGCGAGTGAGAGCGGGCTGGGCGATGCCAATCGCGCTTGCTGCCCGTGAAAAGCCGCCATTGTTGCAAACGGCAATGAAGTACTTCAGCCGTTTCATGTCGATGTTGGGCGGTTCCACACTCACGGCGCTGCCTTCACCCTATCGTGCAATGTTTTCGCGTCGCGCCAGGCGAGCGAGAGAGAGTTCGATCCACCTTGGCTGCAACGAACCCGCAGCAGTCCACTGCCTTCCCTCGAGCGTTCTGGTTCGCACAGAGCTCGTATCGATGATCGACAGGCGCACCCGATAGGCAAGCCACCAGACGAGCAGCACGCCGGCAATCCAGAAGATGGCCTGCCACACCCAAAGCGACGGCACGCCGAGCGCTGTGTCCTTGTTGATGAAGATCGGTCGGCTGAAGAAGCTGTTGCCGAGGATCGCTCCGGGACCGAGGGCGAAGAAGGCCCAGAGAAGTGGCAGCGACCACTTGGCACCGCGTGCCGCGCGACCGCCGAACGCGATCCGATCATCGCGCAAATAGATGTCGTGGAGCTGGTCGCGATGCCGGTGCTCGACATCGTCGCGTGTCCATAGCGATACGACCAGGCAAGCTGCGAGATTGAATGCCAGTCCCCAAGCGGCGGAATGGATGGTGAGTGGCCAGCGTCCCCAGGGGAGTTCGACAAAGAGTCGGTCGAACAGGACGAGGCCCGGAGGTTCGGTGAAGATCACGAGAAGCGATCCGACGATCAGTCCGGTGATCACCGCGCTGCGGCTGATCCATCGAAGCCAGCATAGCCCGAGGAAGGCAGGCAGCAGCTGCGCTGACAAGCTGAGTGTCATCGACGACACGATGGCCGTGGTGATCGGCAGGAGGCAGGCGAGCAGGGTTGCCGTGAAATAGATCGCCGCGAGCGCAAGGCGGGCCGCCAGGCGTATCTCGCTGCCGGTCATGCCCGCAACGAGATATCGGCCCACAAGCTCGATCGTCAAGATCGAGGCGCCGGATGCCGTGAAGAAGGCGACGGCTATCAGCAGCGAGACGATCAGCATGACGACAAGACAAGCGGCAACCAGCTCATCGGCACTCGCCAGTCGCCCGATAAGTGGGACAAAGGACGTGTCGCCGGGCGATGTTGGAGGGGAAGGAGCGCTTGCAACCATCTCGGCCCCGATGACGGGGCCAAGGAACAGCAGTGTGCCCGCGGCGAGTGCCGCCAGGATCCAGACCTGGCTGAAGGCGAAGCCGCGCCTCGTGCGCGTGGTCAATCCGAGGAAACCAAACGCCGGACTGAGGACGATCCCGATCGCTGCGACCGCGAAGGATGCCGCTGCGGCGGTCGTCCACAATCCGCCTTGCGGCGGCTCCTTGCCGACCCCGCGCACCAGCTGAATGACCCCGGGAATGGCGTCGGTCAGAATTCCTCCGGGTTGAGTCGCGCCACCCCGTGAAAATACCACGAGCTGGTCCAAAATCGCGGCGGAGAAGCCAGAGATGAAGATCATCAGGACGAGGAGCAAGGCCGAGAAGGCGGCGGAGACATAGACGACGGCGCGCCAGCCGCCGATGGCCGAGAAGAGAAAGAGAAAGATCGCGATAACCGCAATCGAGGGTGCCACGGGCAAGCCGCCTGTGGCCACCGACAGAAGCATTCCCGCTTCCGTCAAGGTGGCGGCAGCGAACGGGACGGCGAAGAGAAATGTCAGCCACAGGAGATAAAGCCGAATGGTTGTGCTCTGATAATAGGCGCCGAACAGTTCGCCGATTGTCTTGGCACCGATGATCTCGGCGGCAATCGTCAAGCGCCGTTGAAAAAGCGCCCCGGTGAGCGCGACGATGATGAGACCGAGCACCAGCTGATTGCGCTGGAATCCGTAGAAGGAGAGCAGCCGCAGGTGATCGGGGATGCCAAGCGTCGAAACCGCTATGCCGCTCGCAGCGAAGACATAGGTCCAGGTCGGAAGATTCCCCGCGGCATGAAGATGACCTCCACCGTTTGGGTCGTATCGAGTGCACGCTACCGCGATGTAGAGCGCGTAGGCGCCGAGGACGCACAGCGCGATCGCCAGCAGTTCCGTCATGACTCACTCCGGTTCGAACGGTTGAATCGGCGGATGACGTCGAAGGACTCGAAGCTGCGGCGGACACCGAAATGAACGATCATGTAGAACAGCACGGTGGCCGGAACGATGATCAACCCCAGGCTGACCGGCAGGAACTGGCGTCGTGCGAAATCCTGCGACAGGAGAAGCGCCAGTCCGGAGCTCACCAGCGCGACGGCATAGGCGATGAGCCCGAGGGCGACCTCCCGGGACGTGAAATAGGCATCATGGACGGCATTGACGATGATGTGCGCGATGAAGCCTGCAAGAATGACGGTGAAGCCGCACGCAACGAACAGCACGCCACCGGCGCCGAAGCCATAGCTGAAGCACGCGGCCGCGACAAAGCCACAGCACAGCCAGATAGTCGTCGTCAGCGCATGGCGGTCGAGTGCGCGCATTTCGGGGTCACTCATCGGCGTTACACCCGTCATCGCTCAATCAATCATCGTCTTTCGCGGATTTGCCGACCCGACGTGTCGTTCCAGCCGACTTCTCGGGCGGTTGAAAGTTGCGGAAGGACATGCCTCCGGCACTGCCGATGTTCTCCAGCGGCAGTCCAAGCTCCTTCATCAGGCCATCCACAAAGGCAACCTGAGTGCGGTATTTCATGGCCGAGCTGACGACACGGTCCGTCATGTTCGCCCCGTCACCCCCGCCATGACCATTCCCGGCACCGCCGCCATTGAGCTCGGAGGGGCTGTTGATGCCAGGCACGCCATCGACCTGGAGTATCTTGATCGACTCGATATTCTCCATCGGCTTCACCGTTTCCCTGATGATGTCAGGAAGATTCCGTACCAGGTTCTCGTAAATCGCGCTCCGACGCGCCGCATCCGATCGCATGTTCTCCGCGGCGTTGAGCTGGGTTTGACCTTCGGCATCCTTCTCGTAACGCACCGCAGCCGCCTTGGCCTCGGCGATCTCGGCCAGGGCACGCTGCTCGCTCGCCTCCTTTTCGGCTCGCGCCTGCGACACGACGCGCAAGGCTTCACGCTCGCTCCTCGCTGCTGCCTCGATCAGCTCGATGCGCTTCGAGCGATTGGCCGCCTCCTCCTGCCGTGCCGAAATAACCTCTTCCTCGATCGCTGCCAGAGTCTTCATGGCCTTGGCTTCCTCTGCCTTGGCGAAGGCTTCCTCGACCGACTTGTTGATGACGGCGATCAGCCGCTCCTTGTCGACGATCTCGATCTCCTTGCTCTTCTCGATCTCGAATGCCTCGATATACTTGCGAGCGGCGACGCGGAGCTCCTCGAGCTCGCGGTTTACGAGAATCGCGGCGTCCTCGATCTTGCGCAAAGCGTTGGATTCGGCGAGCTTGACCTGCTCGTTCCTGGCGATCTCCAGCTTGGCGATCTCCTCCTTCTTCCTGATACGCTCGAGATCGACATCATAGCTCCGGAGGATTGCCGCCTTTTCCTTCTCGGCAGCGGCCGACTCGTTGATGACGCGCAGTTCCCGATCCTTCTCGACCTCGAGCGATTCGATCGTTCGCTCGATCGCGATGCGGTTCTCCTCGACCGTTCTCTCGCTTTCCAGACGGTTTCGGTCGACCGCCGACTGGGCGCTCGCCTCGATCATTGAAATGTCCTGCTTGGAGCGTATCTCGAACTCCTTGACCTTGCGGTCGTTCTCGATCCGCTGCGCCTCGATCTCCTGTCTCGAAAGGATGCGCTGAGTGTCGATCGATTTCGCCGATTCGATCGAGCGGAGCTCGTTGTCCCTGTGCCGATCGATCTCGAGAAGCCTGATCTCCGTCTGGCTGTTGATCCGCTCTGCGTCGACCACCCGGTCCTTGCCGATGCGAACCCGGTCGGCTTCCTGCTCTGCTCGGATCTTGGCAGTGCTGATGCTGATCGCCGAATTGGACCGTTCTTCCTCGATTGCCGCCATTTGCGCCGCACGGCGTGCCTCGATATCCCGCGACTGGTCGATTCGGGCATATTCGAGATCACGGTCGATCTCGATCGCACGCTGCTCGGTCTCGTAATCCTTCAACTTGATATCGAGTCGGGTGTCGTTCTCGATGCGGTTGCGGAGCTTCCGACGCTCCTCGATTTGATGCGTCAACTGGGTCAAGCCTTCGGCATCGAAAGCATTCGATGGGTTGAACACCGAGATGTCGGTCTGATTGAGGCTGATCAGCGAGGCATTCTCGAGCTCCAATCCATTGGAGGCGAGGGTGCGGGCTGCAAGCTCGGCCACCTGGGCCATGAATTCCATCCGGCGGGAATGGATCTCCTCCATGGTCATCGAGGCGGCGACGATTGCCATCGCATCGACGAACCGGCTTTGGACGACATCCTTCATCTGATCCGCCGATCCCGTGCGATTGCCAAAGGTTCTGGCGGCAAGCGAGACCTTCTCGCTGGTCGGCACGACACGCACGAAAAACTCGGCGATGACGTCGACGCGCATCTTGTTTTTGGTGATCAGCGAACCCTCGCCGACGCGGCGAACCTCCACCGGAACGGCGTTCATTCTTACGAGCGTGATGTCGTGAATGATCGGAATGACCAGGGCACCGCCGCCGATCACGACCTTTTCGCCGCCCGAACCGGTGCGCACGAACGCCTGATCCTTGGACGAGTGGCGGTAGAGCCAATGCAGCAGATAAACGCCGATCGCGATCAGGATTGTCAGCAGGATGATGATGGCAATTGCGTCGGTCCCGGTCATTTGCAGATCCTCCGAGAGTTGCAGCCACGCCGGATGATGGTGAAGCGGCTCATGGTCGGTACCGCTCCTTTCCGGCAACGGCCAGCACTGCGAGCGACAGCGCTATGAGATTGACGAGATCGGCAATCGTGTAGAGCGTGATGACGGGGGCCACATGACCGACCCCGATCACCACGTCGACGAAAGACAGGATCGGGTAGATTGCCCATCCTATGGTCATGATGAGTCTGATCCAGAAATAGCCGACCCTCACCGGTCGATCGGCAGCCTGGACGACATCGCTCATCCGCCCGAAATACATCTCGCCAAGGATGTAGAGCCAGAAGGCGATGGACAGCAGAATGCCGAGCGTGGGATTGAATACACCAGCTTCGCCGAGGTAGCGGCAGAGCACCATGAGGAACGCCGCGACGACGGTCCGCCAGAAAACTCCGGACGGGACGAAGCCGACCGCATTTGCCAGGAAATAGACGCTGGCGACCTGCAAGGGCGAAACGACGAACCATGCCGAGTAGCGATGTGCGGATGTGATCTTCTGGGTGGCGAGCCACACATGCGAAGCGTCGACATACTGCAGCGCTGCCGCCAGCAGTGCCGATCCTGCCAATGCGACCGGCAGGCGCCATCTCTCGTTCGACCAGGTCAGGCCGAGAAACATCAGCACGGCGCAGATCATGGTCGCAATGGTGGCGATTGCGAGCGATGTTCCGACGAAATCGTTGGACTGAATGATCGATCCGAACATTCAAGCTCCTATACCTGCGATCTGATATGAGGCGAGCGCCCGTAAAGGGCGACCATCGGCAGAATCAGGAGACCGAAGATGAATTGCTGCCACTCATATTTGAGACCGATGCCGATCAGAAACGAGCTGAGGACCTGCAGAACGAGGACACCGATGACGGTGAAGCCGTAGCCGCCATAGCCGCCGGCCAGCGATGTGCCGCCGATCACCACCGCGGCAAGCGTGGTGAACAGGTAAGGATCGCCGACGCCGATGAATCCACCGCCGCTCCAGCCGAGCAGCAGCGCACCTGTCAGCGCCGCGAAGCCTCCGCTCAGAGTGTAGGCGAGCGTCCAGTATTTGAACTCGGACACTCCGATGAGGCGCGCCGAACGGCGATTGCCGCCGATCGCATAGATGTATCGGCCATAGGCTGAATGGCGAAGTCCGGCAATGACCAGAACTGCGATCAGGATCCAGAGCAGAATCGTCGGCGGAACGGCAAGGCCGAATGTCGTGCCGTTCATCGCCGCGAGGTTCTGAAGCCATGGTGGCACGGTCCCGAAGACATTGCCGCTGAACGCCGAGCCGATGCTCGTCAGTATCTGAACCAGTCCGGCAACCGAGAAGCCCATTCCGAGGGTGAGAATGAGAGCCTGCCCCTGCAGCCGGTAGGTCAGGACTCCGTTGAGAAGGCCGATCCCGGCGCCGATCCCGATGACCGTCAGAAAGGCAAGCCACGGCGGGACACCGAGTCCGATAAGGTAAAGGAGGCCGATATTGGATGTTCCGATGATGAAAGGGATGGAGAGATCGAGACCGCCCATGAGGGCGACGAGCGTCTGACCGACGCAGGCGATGCCGAGAAACGATGCAAAGAGCAATACGGCCCTGATGTTGGTCGGCGACAGGAATCCCTTGATGGTGAAGGCACTGATGACGATCAGGGCCACCAGCACGATGAGGCCGATGAAGGCGCTCCGCCCATGGATGAAGGCGCGCGAGATCTTGAATGCGAAGACCAGGATGACCTCGAGCACGAGGAACGCCAAAAGATTGCTCAGCGTGCGGAAGGCTGGAATTGTCGCCGTCAGCAGAAGATAGGCGAGCAGCAGCAGCGCCATGCCGATGATGAGAACGCGGTTTCTCGACCAGATCGATCGCAGCGCCAGGGGGCTGCTGCTACGGGCATCCGCCGACTCGGTCTCGGCGTCTGGCCGGCCGACGACGCGATTCTCGAGGATCGCTACGGTGTAGTTGGTCAACCAGAAGATCACCGCGACCGAGACGGCGGTGTAAAGCAGCACCGTCTGGGCCGGCAGACCTTGCGCGAAGCCCAGGCCGAAACCGATGCCTGAGACGATCAAGGCAACCACGAGATTGACCACGATGATCGACACCGATCTGGGCACGACCGTGCTGAACTGGGTGGGCGCCTGGTCGGGATTGGTCAAGGCGTGGGACCTCCTGTCGCGGACATGACAGGGCCTGAGAGGATGTAGACGGCGATCAGCAGCAGGACGACGAGCCCTCCCGCGAAGACATGCCCGAACACCCCGAACCGTTGCGAAGTCGCTTCGACGACCATCATGCGGAACACCACGGTCATGAGCAGAAGGACGACGCCCGTCAGCAGCAGTGAAGGTGACCAGGGTGAAACGGCAAGCGACCATGACTGAGGATCGGATGTCGGCGGCAGAATGAGGAAACGGGTCAGGAGATCGCCTTTCGGAACCTGACTCGATCCATCGATTGCCGCCGCTGTGGTGAGGGACCCGGCCGTGCTCACATGAAGCATGATGCCGGCGACGATCACTCCAAGAACCATGAAGGCAGCGAAAGGCGAAATGAAGTAGATGTACCGGCCTATGATGGGAACGAGCAGGGTCAGCAGCAGCGACAGGATGAGGATGAGACCGTAGAAGAGTTGAGTGACGAATGCCTGCACGGCGCCGAAATTGAACGTTGCCAGAACGTAGCCGACGAGAAACAGGTTGATGGCTCCAAGCAGCGCGCCGATGACGCTGCCGCGTCCACCGGACAGGCTGACTCCGCCGAGAACCACTGCTGTCACCGCGGTCAGCGACATGGTCGTGCCCTGCGTCGGATCTCCCGACGCGATGAGCGCGGTGTAGCAGATGGCCCCCAGGCCGACGAAAACGCCGGCAATGATGTGCGCACCGACACGGACCAGATTGATCCGTACGCCGCTCGTGAAGGCCGCCCGTTCGTCATAGCCCATTGCCCTTAGATGCTTGTAGAACGGCGACAAGGTGAACAGCAGCCAGCCGGCGGTCGCCAGAATGAGGATGAGCAGGATCGGTGAGAAGATCGTGTTGCCGAGTCCCCACGAAGCCATCCATTCCGGCGCCACTCCTCCCGGGCGCGGCAGGATGATGCGGTTGATGCCGGAAAGCGCCAGGAAGCCGCTGAGGGCAACGATGATCGGCTGAACCCGCACGACGATGATCGCGAGCGCGAACAGGACCTGGTAGATGACTCCGATCCCGAGCGCGACGATGAATACGGCGATCGGCGATGTGATGATGCCGAGGCCGTTGAGCGTTACAAGCGAGACATTGATGAAGGCCAGAAGCGGGCCAACGGCCAGATCGACCGTTCCTCGCCCGGCAATGGCGACAGACATCAACGCGTAGGTTGCCAGAATGAGAGGCGCCGCGACGATGATGGCGCTGCCGAACCCAGACAAGGAGAGGATGCTTGGGCCACGGATGGCGGCAGTGCTTGCCAGGATGCTGAGCAGCACGATCGGTATCAGCAGATAGGTGTTCTGTGCTCTACTCTCCGACATGGCAGCACGCTGCGCCCGCTATCCCGCCAGCATCCTTAGAGTTCGATGACCCGGCGGCCTGCAGCTGGGCGCTGGCTCCCGCCCGTCGAGCGCAGCTCCGTCACATTCGTGCGGCTGGCAAGACCTGCTGTCTGGCCGCGTCGTTCGGGATCGAGCTGCAGGATTTTCTTGAGGACCGGGGTGATGACCTCCTTGAACTTGACCGGATCTTCCGACGTCGGGAAATGGCCGCCGCTGAAGATGATGCATTCGGCATTCTTCACCTTCTCGGCGGTCCGTTCGGTCATTTCCGGCGTGCAGGCGAAGTCGTAGTCGCCTGTAAGGAAAAAGATCGGAACCTTGCCCGAGATCTTTTGCACCTGGTTTCGATAGTCGGAGTCCACGCTGTAGAAATAGAGATCGCCCTTGAAGATGCCGGGACCTCCTTGTGCGTAGTACCACCAGGTTTCCCAGCGATACTGGTCGGGGCTCTCGGGCGACATCAGCCCGAAAATGGAGGTCGCCACCACCTCGCCGCCGTGAATATGCGGATGGTGAAGCGGTTCGATCCACCAGCCTGGCGAATAGTCGCAGGCCTCGAGCGCGATCAACGCGCTGAACTCATGCTCATAGCGCAACGCAAGCGACAGGCAGACATTGCCGCCCATCGACTGGCCCATGATCACCGGCTTCTTCAGTTCCAGCGCATGGCAGAACGCCACGATGAAATCGGCGTAGAATTTGGCCGTTAGCTTGTACTCGTCTTCATTCAGATAGAAATCCGACGGTGGCAGCGATTTGCCATGCCACGGCATGTCGAAGGCTATCACCCGATAGTTCTGCGTGATGTCGGGGTCGCAGAGTTGGTGACGATACTGCCGGTTGTCGGTGCCGGCGGTATGCAGGCACACCATGGGAATGCCCTCGCCATTCTCTTCGTAATAGGTGCGGTAGGTCTTGCCTTCGCACTGGACATGGACGTAGCGGCCGACGATTGGATCATGCTGGTTCACGATTTTCTCCTGTCGCTCAGACTTGTCGCATCAGCGACAGCATGCGGGTCAATGCCCGCAGGTTCTGCCAGAATGGCAGGGTGTTGCCGTCAATCCTGAGGTGCCCGTGCAAGGGATGCGCCATGGCCCAGATGTCGTTGAACATCGGTGGCGGGACTTGCTGGGCGAACTTTCCCCAGGCGCTGCTCGCGGCCCGCAGCGCGAAGTCGAAGCCCATGTCGTTCGGCGCGAGGCCCTCCGCGATGCGTTGCACCTTGCCGCCACGGACCTCGATCAGATAGTCCGCCTCGTCGACCCCGAGGACGAACTTGCCAGTGAAGAAACGCCCGATGACCGGTAGAATGCGGTCATCATTCACTTGGCGTGCCCACCGTTCGATCCATTCGAGATCGAAACTCTTGCGGCTTCCGATTCGAGTCATGCTGTCCTCCTGAACTGCTGGCGCATGGCGTACCTATTGACTCGGCAGTGGCTTCGTCGCCGGGCCGTAATAGGCAACGAAGGAAGCGGTATCGATCGTGACCGGCAGGACGGCTGCGGAAAATTCCTCGAGAGTGGCCGTATCGCGCATTTCCAGACGTCCGACCTTCAGCGCATAGAGCCTGAACACATAGCGGTGACGTCGGTCGGGCGGCCAGGGGCCTCCGTAACCGCGTCCGAAGCCCGGGATCTTGAAGGTGACGAAGTCGCTGTTGAGCTCGCGCGCCGGTGTCGGCATCAGTGCGGTCCGGCTTGCGCCCTCTGGAAGCTCGCGGACCTGCGGCGGGATATCGTGCACCAGCCAATGGGCGAAGGCCCGTGGAAAGTTGAACTCGGCGGGAAGGTCCGGGTCGGTGATGCTGAGGGCGAGGCTCAAGGTTCCTTCCGGCACGCCGGACCACAGGAGCCTCGGGGAGATTCCGCGATCCTCCGCATGACGTTCCGGGATGATCGCACCCGGCGGTATGTCCGGGCACTGCAATTCGAAGACGCGCGGCTCGGCAACCTCACCGGCGAGCGACGGCGCAAGGAGATTGATCGGCCTTGGAACCGGCCTGCCGCTTTCGAAGGCGCGGGGCGGCGCGCTCGGTGGCGGAGTCTCGGTCGCATCCTCTTCGCCGCGCGCTTCGCCGGGCAAGGCGGCCGTCGCGCGCCGTCCGAACATCGCATTGAGCAGCACATGCCCATCGAAGGGCGGCTCGAACTCGGATGAGACGACGCCGTTGCGAAACACCAGGACGCGGGTGCAGAGATTGAGGAACTCCTCGATCTCGCTCGAGAGAAAGACCACCGCCTTTCCGCGCGACGCGAACTCCCTGAGATTGCGGTAGAGATCGAGCTTGGCGCTGACGTCGATGCCGCGCGCCGGGTCATTGAGAACGAGGACCTCCGGCTTCTCGGCGAAGGAGCGTGCAATCAGGACCTTTTGCTGGTTGCCGCCCGACAGCGATGTGATCGGATTGTCGTGGCTGCCCATTTTCACGTCGAGCTTTCCCGATTCCCAATCGAAGACCGGTTGCAATTTGGATCGGTTGATCAGGTTCAGAATGCCGGCCAGCCGGTACTCCCGGTAGACGGGAAGAAGCAGGTTCTCGAAGATGCTGAGGTTCGGGAAGATGCCTTCCTTCTTCCGGTCGCCGCTCACATAGCTGACGTCGAGGGTTCGCGCCGAAGTCAAGCTGCTCAGCTCGTGAGCGACCTTCCCTTCGAGCAGGGTGATGCGACCGGACACCAATTCCTGAACACCGGCGAGGCAGCGGACGAAATCGGTCTGACCTTGTCCGTCGAGGCCGGTGATGCCGACGATCTCCCCGGGGTAGAGCGTGAAGTTCAGCGTGCCGGCATCGTGCCAGACGCGGCCCTGCTCGACGCGCAGCAGCGGGGCAGGGCTCAGCCTTTCGGCAAAGGATTGGTCGTGCAGTGATCGTTCCCGTTCGGGGCCGGCGATCAATTCAAGAATCCGGTGCTCGGTGATCTCTTCCTTGGCCAGGCATCCGACATCGACGCCATCCCGTAGCACGGTCGCGCGGTCGGCAATCCGAATGAGCTCGGCAATCCGGTGCGTCACGATCAGGATGGTTGCTCCCGCCTTTTTGAGCTGTCGCATCTTGCGAAACAGCCGCTCGGTCGACTCGAAATCGAGCGCTGCTGAGGACTCGTCCAGAATGAGAACCTTCGGGTTGGTGAGGAGGGCCCTCGCAATGGTGATCCATTGCTTGAGGCTGAGCGGCAATTCACCGACCGTTATCGCAAGGTCGAGGTCGAATCCGAGAAGCTCACGCAGCAGCTTCGATGCGTTCTCGCTCTTTTCTTCGGCAGAGGTGGTGGAGCTGAACAAATTGTCGGCCCCGAGATAGAGGTTGTCGAGGACCGTCAATTCTTCGGCGACGAGGACTTCCTGGAAGACATTGGCGATGCCGAGGGCGCGAGCCTCGACCGGCGAGGTCGCGGTCTTGCCGAGGATCGAAACCTGGCCGCTATCGGGGATGAGCACGCCCGAGATCACTTTGGCGAGCGTGCTTTTTCCCGAGCCATTGCCTCCGATGATGGCGTGGACCTCGCCTTCATAGGCCCGCAGGCTTGCCCCGCCAAGCGCCACGGTCGGTCCGAACGTCTTGCGGACCGAGGAGATGTCGACCGTTGCAATTGCCATAGGACCCTTGGTCCTGTACGCCTTGACACGATGCTGTTAGCGCCCGCCCACGGCACTTGCGGCGTGGGCAGGCCTTGATCTCACCTCACGGCTTGAAGGCTTCGGGATCGGCCGGTCGCAGGAAGAACTGATCGAGATAAGCCTTGCTGGCCCAGTTCTCCGCGCCGACATTGTACCAGCCGTCCGACTCTTCGTTGCAGTCCTCGTTCAGCACCTTGGTCAGTCCCTCGAACGTCATCGTTTGCGGCTTGGTAAGGATCGACTGGACCTTTGGTCCTTGGCCCTGCAGCGTCCGCATCATGATGTTCCAGCTCATCTCGAAGTCGTCTCCGGGCGGCCAGGCATGGATGGCGGCCGAAATGAACTTTGGATTCTTGCGCCAATAGCACAACGCACCGAGCTCGCCGCCTATGGTGATCGGGACCATGTCGCGTCCGCTCTGCTTCAGGGCGCGAAGCGCACCGAGCTCGGAAGCGGATTGGATGATGATCCCGTTCAGCTCGCCGGGATTGGTGGCGAGCCACTTCTGGATCTCGGCCTGCGCGACCTGATCGGTCCACATTCCGGCCAGCGATCCCACGACGTTGATATCGGGGTTCTTTGCCAGCGCGGCCTTGGCGCCCTTGTCTTGTGAATCGGAGGCGGATGTGCCGGGAATGCCCTCGACCACGAGGACATTGCCCTTGCCGCCGATCTCCTTGGCCATCCAATCGCCAAGCATGTTGCCGCCCACGACGAAGTTCGCCGAGGAGTTTATGGCATAGGGCGAGGTCAGATAGCCGACGGCGGAGAACACGGGAATGCCGCGCTCATACGCGTACTGAACAGTTTGGTTGAGGGCAGTCGGATTGGAGCAGCAGACGATGATGGCGTCGACGCCCTGGTCGACGAGCTGGCGCATCTGCTGGATCTGCGTCGCATCATTGAGATTCGATTGAGTGATGATGACTTCATCGATCAGTCCAAGCTTCTTCCACTTGGGAATGATCTCGTTCTGCAGCCGGTCCATGACGTTGGCGCGCCAGGTGTTGCCGGCATAGGAGCTGGCGTAGCCGATTTTCCACGGAGGTCCCTTTTTGGGCTTCCAATCACGATACGTGCTCGGTCCGACCGGCTGCATCGGATCCAGCATGTCCTTGTTGTAGAGCTCGTCCTGAACGTCCTTCGGCAGCTCGTCGACGCCGGCTGCGCGCACCGGAGCGCCGGCAAGCGCATACGCAACGCATGCCGCCGCCAAGCTCCACACCAGCTTGTTCATATTCGTCCTCCCAAGGCACCGACCCTGTTTTGACCCGGGTCTCTGTTGCGGGGCCTTGTGCAGTTTTCGGGAAGCGCGGATTTTCAGGTAATAGATTTTTTCTATAGCCGATATATCAACCTGCTATAGGCGGTTGGCTCCTGGCCCAGCACGAATGGCTGATACCGAATTACCAAATTACCGTGGTAGTGAAGTATCTCAATCCATCCGTTTCCTGCTGACGAAGGCTCGATCTTCCTTGCCGGATCAGGGTTCCGTCGGCTGCTCTTATTTTTCCGGTGCCCATTTGGTGGCAATTTCCGGCAGCCCGTGAGAACGGAACAGCAGGTTCAACGCATCCACCTGCAAGTCGGTCACCGGCTTGTCGAGCTCGGTGGCGAGATGCTTGAGTTGCTTCCAGGTTTCAGGCGAGACCTTGCTCAGAATGCCCTTATATGCACCTTTGCCGCCGACATTCGACCGCCGTGCGGTTCCGATCGGCTGCTGCGCGACGGCCGCCGCCTCCTTGGGCTTCTTGGCGGTCATGTCCCGCAATGAAGGGCGCTTTGCCATCGTTACGCTGCTGCCTCCACAAGCAAGCGCCCGCAAACTTCTCCCCACAGAGCCCGGACCTCCGCTGCCGCCTTGCCATGAGGCTCCATTTCAACGACGCTCTTGCCGGCAAGAACCGCGTGCCTGAACATGCTGCGGTCGCCAAGCGTCGAATTGGCCAACGGCACTCCCAGCTCCTCGAGGACGGCACGCGCATCCCGAACAACCGACGCTTCGGAGAAGAACCGGGGCGGCGGTACGGCATTCAGAACCGCCAGGGCCGCCCGGTTCAAGGCCCGCGCCATCTGCAAGGTGCCTTCTGCAGCTTTCAGATCGAAGAAGCTGGGTCGAAGCGGGACCAGAACCAGGTCGGCGACACGCATGGCCGCCGAGATGTCGGCTTGAGCATGCGGCGGGGTATCGACGAACACCCACCCGACTCCCTCCCTCTTGGCCAAGTGAATGGTGTCGGCCAGGTGATTCACCGTTGCATCGATCAGCAGGGGAGCATCATCCCTGCGCAGGCCCCACCAATCCGACAGCGAGCGTTGCGGATCAAGGTCGATCAATACGGCAGGCTCGTCGGGACGGCTGCCAAGCACGCTCATATGGGCAGCCAGAGTCGACTTTCCGGAGCCACCTTTGCGACTGGCGATCGTGACGACTTTCATGAACCGCCCAATTTGGCAAATGGCGAATCACCAAGCCACCCCTATAGCGGGTTATCATGGTATCGAGCCGTTGGCCAAGCAGGAATGTCGTGCACCGACAGCCTGGCAGCGGGGCCATCCGAGCTTTTTGGGGCCGAGCCGTTCGACAAGCCTGATGCTGCGATCTCGCGCCAACTTACGATCCCTGAGGCACGCTCCCAAGGACTACAGCGGATCGGAGGGTGCCTGTCGTGGCCTGAGCCATCTTCATGTACAATGCGCTCAGGTCCTTCTGCGAGCCCGATAGTCGATGGACAAGAAGCCCAAGTCAGACCGCCGCCTCGCCGCCATCATGGCGACCGATGTCGTTGGTTATTCGAGGCTCATGCAGTCCGACGAAGCAAGTGCTCTCACAGCTCTCGCGGTCATCAAAAAGGCTACTCAGGACCAGATCCGGCAGCACCGAGGACGCATAGCCAACACAGCCGGGGATAGCGTGTTGGCGGAGTTCGGGACCGCCGTGGAGGCCGTCGACTGTGCGATGGCTCTCCAGCAGGCACTATCAAGCCACCCTCACGAAGACCTCCAGGTTCGTATCGGCATCCATCTCGGCGACGTGGTCGATGAGGCTGGCGACCTGTTCGGAACAGCAGTCAACGTCGCCGCTCGTCTGGAAGGCATTGCGCAGCCCGGAGGTATCGTCGTGTCGGCTGCGGTTCGGGACGCAATTGCCGGAAAACTCTCCACGTCGTTTCTTGACCTCGGTCTGAAGACCCTCAAGAACATCGAAGAGCCAATCCGAGCATACGCATTATCGCCCCGAGCGGGTTCCCTCTCTTCTGGAATGCCTCGTGCAGGGGAAGCTCTCCCGATACCCAGCAAGCCTTCCATCGCCGTCCTGCCATTCGACAACCTGAGCGGCGACCGCGAGCAGGAATACTTTGCCGATGGCATGGTCGAAGAGATCATCACCGCACTGTCGCGCTTTCGCGGTCTCTTCGTCATCGCGCGGAACTCGAGCTTCGCTTACAAGGGCCGTGCCGTGGACTTAAAGGAGGTGGGGCGCGAGTTGGGTGTGCGCTACATTTTGGAAGGGAGTGTGCGCAAAGCCGGGAGCAGAGTGCGGATAACGGGACAGCTCATTGACGCCTCTAACGGAGCCCATCTTTGGGCCGAGCGCTTCGACGGAGGCTTGGAAGACATATTCGAGTTACAGGACCAAATCACTGAAAGTGTGGTGGGCGCCATTGCGCCGAAGCTGGAGCAGGCCGAAATTGAGCGAGCCAAACACAGGCCCACCGATAGCCTGGACGCCTATGATTGTTATCTGCGAGGTCTTGCGGGACTTCATCGTTTTACTCGGGAGGATAACAGCGAAGCAATCTCGCACTTTCGCCGTGCAATTGAACTCGATCCCAACTTTGCCGCCGCTTACGGCATAGCGGCGCGGTGTTATGCACAGCGGAAAGCTGGCCGCTGGATGGCCGATCTCGATCAGGATGTCGCTGAAGCGGCTCGACTGGCACGGCGGGCAGTCGAGCTGGGACAGGACGATGCGGTCGCGCTCTGCACGGCTGGCTTTGCCCTTGCCGATGTGGTCAACGAACTCGATGATGGTGACGACCTGATCGATCGGGCCTTGACGCTTAATCCAAACTTGGCAATGGCATGGATTTTCAGCGGGTGGGTGAAAATATCGCTTGGGAATCCTGAGCTGGCGATTGAGCGCCTTACGCATGCGATGCGCCTAAGTCCCCAAGACCCATATTACTTCGGTGCGCGGGCCGCCATGGCGTCAGCCCATCTCGCGGCCGGCCGCTACGATGAGGCGCTTTCATGGGCGGAAATGGCAATGCGGACGAAACCCGGCTACCTGTTGGCACCTTTGATTGCGGCGGCAAGTGCTGCCCTTGCAGGCCGGGGCGATGCGATGCGCAAGGCGATGATGCTGGTCCGCCAAAATGATCCGCAACTGACCCTTTCCAATCTCAAGGAAGTGATCTCGTATCTGCAGCCAGCAGAATTTGCCAGATGGCAAGAGGGCCTCCGACTGGCCGGCCTGCCTGAATAGGGCGGGATAGCCTCCCGCTCTTCCGCAGCCACTGTTGACATCGTAGGGGTCACTGGTTCGATCCCACTACTGCCCACCATTCCTTCTCCCCGTTCTTCTTAGGCTTGCGAGGAATGGCTAAACCGCAAGTTTTCTCTCCTTTACGCGGGCAAAATCTCATGCAATTGACAAATCTATGATTGTTGTGATATTTCACAGTGGTTTTTGTAAAGCGTATTCTGAACATGCCATTTGCTGGCAGTTGGAGCGCGGCGTTCATGGTTGATACGGCCGATAGCGTTTTCGACCCACGTGAATTGCGCCGCGCTCTTGGCCAATTTCCCACTGGTGTCTGCGTTCTAACCTGCTGCATGGCAGGTGAGAACCATTGGATCACGATCAGCTCGTTCAACGCCTTGTCGCTCAATCCGCCGCTGGTCCTGTTCAGCATCGACCGCAGGGCCTTCAGCCTACCCCACTGGGAGCAGGCGACAGGATTCGCGATCAATATCCTCGCGGAGAATCAGCGAGAGACTTCCGACCGGTTCGCCCGCGCGCGCTCGAAGAAGGGGGAAGGCGTTCGCTTCTGCACGGGCATCGCCGGTGCGCCGCTGCTTCCCGGCGCTGTTGCCGTCTTCGAATGTGCTCCGTGGGCGCAGCATGATGGCGGCGATCATGTGCTGTTCATCACCGAGGTGAAGCGGTTCACCATTGATGCAGACCGCGCGCCGCTCGTCTTCAGCAAGGGCCGTTACGCATCGCTGCAGGCAAGCGAACAAACGGCGCCGCTCTGGCCATTGGACATACACTACTGATCCTCGGAGGAGCCACAGCATGATCAAGACAGGTTCCCGCCATATCGAAAGCCTGAAGGATGGCCGGCATGTCTATATCAACGGGTGTCTCGCGGGCGATGTCACAAGCCACCCTTCGTTCCGGCGGACGATCCAATCGATCGGCGCGCTCTATGACTTTCAGTCGCGCCTCGACAATCGCGAGCTCATGACCTTCGAAGTACCGGGCGGTGGCGGGGAAAGGGCCAATCGAATCTGGCAACTGCCGAGCAACTATCAGGAGCTGATCACGCGACGTAGAGCGCTGGAAGCCTGGGCCGAGATCCACGCCGGCTTTCTCGGCCGCGCCCCCGACCATGTCGCCTCCTGCATCGCAGGCATGTATATGGGGATCGAGGTTTTCCAGGAGCATGATTCGGATCGCGCCGGCGCCCTTGTCGATTACTACCGATATGCCCGAGACAATGACCTATATCTGACCTATGTCATCATCAATCCGCAGGCTGATCGTTCCAAGAGTGCCGATCAGCAACAGGATCGCTTCCTCACGGCGGCGGTGGTGGACGAGGACAATGAGGGCATCACGATGCGCGGCGCCAAGATGCTGGCGACTGGCGGCATCATGGCCAATGAGGTGCTGGTGACGTGCATACAGCCGCTCGGCCAGGGCGAGGAGCCCTATGCCGTGTCCTTCGCTATTCCGTTGAACGCCAAAGGGCTCAAGGTGCTGTCACGCAAATCATATGAGGAGAGCGCCGTCAGCGTCTTCGACAATCCGCTTGCCAGCCGGTTCGACGAGAATGACGCCATCCTCTATTTCGACGACGTGAAGGTGCCGTGGGATCGCGTGTTCATCAACCAGAACACGGCCATGTGCCTGAAGCAGTTTCATGCAACGCCGGCCCATATCTATCAGAACTACCAGGCGCAGATCCGGCTCATGGTCAAGATGCGGTTTCTGCTGGGAATCGCCAGACGCATTGCCGAGACCAACGGTGTTATCAACTTTCCGCAGGTCAAGGAGATGCTCGGCAACCTGGCGGCTCAGAACACCATGGTCGACGCCTTGGTGCATGCGATGGAGGTAAAGGGGCGCATGCGGGGCGCGTATTTCGTTCCCGACGCGCATACGCTCTATTCGGCGCAAGTGCTGACCCAGCAACTCTACCCGGAGGTGATCACGGCCTTGCGTGAGCTGGCTGGCGGCGGTCTGATCATGCTGCCGTCGTCTATTGCAGATTTTGCGGATGAAGAATTGCGCGACCTGATCGGTAGAACCCAACGATCGCCGGCGACCTCATCGGAGGGGCGCGTCAAATTTTTCAAGCTCGCCTGGGATACGATCGGCTCGGAATTCGCCTCGCGCCACACGCAATATGAGATGTTCTATGCGGGGGCGAATTTCGTGACAAAGGGCCATAGCTTCCGCACATTCGACTGGGATCGCTGCACGCAGATGATCGACCACATGCTCGACAGCTACAAGCTGGACGATGAGCTTGCCAATTGCCAACGTGCTGCCGAGTGAGCACCCGTCCATGGCAATCGACAAGGAGCCCCGGGAATTTCACCAGGTCGACATGACCGCAAGCGACTGGCACACGCCGCAGGGCTACCCGGAGGGCATCGAGCAGAAGATCCTGGCAGGCTCGCTCGATGACGCAAGCAAGCGGGGGAACCGGACGCGGTTGTTGCGGTTCAAGCCGGGGGCCTATACGACGCGACCGTTCGTGCATGACTATTGGGAGGAGGTCTACCTCGTTGCCGGCGATCTCCATGTAGGTTCCGATATCAAAGGCAAGGGTGGCGCGAAGTTCATGGCGAATACCTATGCGTGTCGTCCACCCGGCGTCCTGCATGGCCCGTTCAGATCCGAAGAGGGCTGCCTACTGCTCGAATTTCACTATTTTGAGCCGTCCGAATAAGGAAAGTCATGACGCGAACATCAGCGATCCCTCGGTCGCGGAACATCAAGGTGGCGGCGCCAAAGAAACGCTTGTCGTTGCGCGAGATGGCCTACGATTCGATCAAGCGACAGATCGTTGCATGCGATCTCAAACCTGGCGAGGCGCTCACCGTCAGCGATTTGTCAACCGCACTCGATATTGGACGCACGCCTGTCTTCCAGGCCATCGATAGGCTAACGATCGAAGGCCTCGTCAAGGTCATGCCGCGTAAGGGCATTGTCGTATCGCCTATTAGTATCGATGACTTCGTTGCGATCATCGAGATGCGACTCCTTAATGAGACTCAGGCGGCTCGCTGGGCGTCAGAACGGGCCGGAAGTTCCGAAATCGATCGAATGGAGGGGAATCTCGACGCTATTTGGGTCGCCGCGAAGGGTGGCAACATCAGCGACTTCATCGATCTTGATCGGGAATTCCACAGATTGATCGCGCGGGCTAGTCGGAATAGCGTCTTGTCGGAATTCCTCGCAGGCCTGCACGACAAGTCGCTCCGCTTCTGGTTCATATCGCTGCGGGCCCCTGATCACAACTTTCGGGTTTGCGAACAACATGCGGCCATACTGGACGGCATTCGTAACCGCGACCCAAAAGCCGCCGAGAAGGCGATGCGCGACCACATTTCATCCTTTCGCGCGAACGCGACAAAACAGATACTTGGTAGTTGACAGTGCTCTGCAGAACGTTCGCCCCTCCTACATTGTAACGACTGCCAATCCCATTATGAAACTGTCCCGCTGCACGAGAGGGTGCGTTAGGGTCCAGAGAATGTAGCCGTCCTCTGGCGCAAGGACCTCCGCTAGGCCGGTCCCGCAGGTGTCCTCACCGGTCGCAAGCACCATTCCCTTGGCCACCTTCTGCCCTGCTTCGACCCGGTATCTGTAGAGGGCATCCGCCGGGGCGGGAATCCAAACATATTTGTCGGCAACCACCGGCTCGCGACGGCGCGGAGGGGCGGACGGTATCATGCCGAGATGTGCTGCGAGGCGCAGCACCCCCTCCAGGTGGAACGCAACGTTCCGCTCCTCGATGAGGCCGATCCGGCCTGCCTCGGCGAAGACGGCATGCTGGCCGCGCAACGCCCGTCCGGTGCAACTGCGTCCGGCAATCTGCATATGCGATGTTGGTAACCTCACGATGAGTTGAGCGTCGAAACAGCGAGCATAGGCGAGCGCAGTGTCGTCGAAGTCCGGATTACCTGAGCATTGAACGACCATGAAGTGCGATACCGTCTCGCAAAGATCACCACCGTGGAGGTCTACAAGGACATCGGCATCGGCCGCCCAGTCGTTCAGGATTGCGTGCGCAATGGCTTCGGCGAACGTCCCCTCTGGTCGGCCTGGAAAGGAGAAGTTGATGTTCTTGTTGTCCAGCGGGCAGACATACTGAGACCGCTCCGGAACTGCCGGCAAGTTCAGAATGGGAATTATCGAAATGCGTCCTGAAAGTTCGGACGGATCGATCGCTCGCTGCAGGCGGATAATGGCCTCGATGCTTGAAACTTCGTTGACATGAACGCCCGCCATCACCGCCAGCCGAGGGCCAGCGCGCCGCCCGACGATGTCCACGGCAGGCCAGCGCCACCCTGACAGGGCGGGATATGGAAAGGTAATACTTGATCGATGCACCCCTGGCGTACTCATTCGAGCCTCCCGCGGCTTCGTTGACAGACTTGTGAAGCGCAGATCATAGTACGCACACGGAAGCAAAGAGGAGAACCGCGCATGTCGAGTATGCAAATCCCTTTGCAGCGGCGACGCTTTCTCGCGACGGTCTGTGCGTTGGCAGCGGTTGGCGCATGTCCCTCGCTCAGTCGAGCCGAGACAACGCTCGAAAGGATCAAACGGACCGGCGGGGTCTCTGTGGGAATCGCAAATGAAAAGCCTTACGGTTTTGTCGAGACCGACGGCCGCCTCGTCGGGGCGGTGCCGGACGTGATCATGGCTGCACTTGAGCCGCATGGCCTCAAGGACATGAAGGCCGAGATCGTCGAGTTCAACGCTCTCATCCCCGGAATCAACGCCAATCGCTTCGACATCATAGGCGCTGGAATGTATATCCGCCCGAAGCGCTGCGAAGCGATAGCGTTCACCAATCCCGTAACCCGTGCCGGCTATGGGTTTGCGGCGCCCAAGGGCAATCCCAAGGGCTTGCACAGCTTGAGCGACCTGACGAAGCACCCCGATGCGATTGTCGGAACACAGAACGGCTCCGCCCAGGTCGAGGAACTCGCCAAGGCGGGCGTACCGAATGATCGCGTGGTTCTCTTCTCGAACGCAACCGAGGCGCTGGCCGGAATGAAGGCGAAGCGGGTCGATGTGATCTTTTTCCCGGGACTGGAGCTCGGTGCCTTGCTTAAGACCGTCAACGATCCGGAGGTGGAAAGGGTGGAGCCCTTCCATCAGGTCATCGGCCCGTCCGGAGAGCCGGAGTACGGCTATTCTGCGCTGGGGCTGCGCAAGGGCGATGACGATCTCCGGCAAGCCCTCGACGTTGAGATTGCCAAGATGCTTGCGTCCGGCCGGCTGCTCGAAATCATCTCGCGCTACGGATACGGGCCTGACGAGCTGCCCACCAAGGGCGATACGGCCGAGAGGCTCTGCAAGGCGTAATGCCGACGATTCCCCTTGATTTGCTGCCGCAGCTCTTGAAGGGAGCCGCGGTTACACTACAAGTGACTGGTTTGACGGTAGGAATTGCTCTCTTCCTGTCGTTTGTCGTGGCGTTCGCCCGAATGGCGCATAATCGCATCGTGCGGGCAATTGCCACCATCTATGTGGAAGTGTTGCGCGGGACCTCGGCGATCGTGCAGCTCTTCTATCTGTTCTTCATATTGCCGGCATTCGGGATCTCGCTCGGGCCAGTGACCACGGCAGTCGTGGGGCTGGCCATGAACATGTCGGCCTATGGTTCGGAAGTCGTACGGGCGGGGTTCGCGGCTGTCCCTCGCAGTCAGTTCGAAGCAGCCGCATCACTGGCGCTTGATCGCGTGCAGACTTACCGACTGGTCGCGATTCCGCAGGCGCTGGTGATCATGATCCCTTCCTTCGGCAACCTGCTCATCGAGCTCGTCAAGGCGACTTCTCTCGTATCGCTGATCACTCTCACGGAACTCACCTTTTCTGGCCGCCAAATGGTGGTTTCGACCGGGCGCAGCTTCGAGGTCTGGGGACTGGTGCTGCTCATCTATTTCTCCATGACCTATCCCCTGACCCACATGGTGCGCAGAGCCGAGCGGTACGCCGCGCGGTTCCGGTGACGCGATGTTCGATCTTGCTTTCGCCCTGAGCCTCATACCGGAAATGTTGCTGGGTCTGCGGGTCACGATCATTGCGACCTTTGGAGGTTTTGCCGTGGCGCTTCTGGTCGGGCTGTTGCTCGAAGCGGGAAGACGCAGCGGAGTTCGTGAGCTGAAGCTGTTGTGCAATGGTTACATTGCTTTCGTGCGCTGTACGCCCCTTCTCGTTCAGCTCTACTTTGTCTTCTATGTGCTGCCGGGCTACGGCATACGCTTCGCCGCCCTGACCACTGGGATCCTGGTTCTTGGACTTCATATAGGCGCGTATGTCGCGGAAGTGTACCGTGCCGGTATCGATGCCGTGGGTGCCGGGCAGTGGGACGCCACGCGCTCACTCGGCCTGCCAGCCTTCGCAGCATGGCGGTTGGTGATCATTCCTCAGGCGCTGCCGCCGATGTTGCCGCCGCTTGGCAACTTTCTCATCGGATTGTTCAAGGAAACGCCCCTTCTGGCGGCGATCACCGTGATCGACGTGTTCGGAGCGGCGAATGCGATTGCTGGCAGAACGTTCCGCTACAACGAGCCATACACGGTCGCAGCCCTGATGCTCCTTGTTATAAGCCTGGCGGCGGCATATGGCTTGAGGCGCCTAGAGCGGCGGTTCTTTCATTTTCAGAAGTGAAATGGACTTCAGAACTGGTTGGATTGCGTGATCCCCTGGCGCGTTTCCCGCGGCAGTCCAAAACAAGAGCGATAAGATCTGGGCCGTCGTGCTGCGATGGCCACAGCACGATTATGATAGCCGACTGGATCTCGGCGCGGAGCTATTTCGCGGGATTGCCGTTCCATATATCCCGGTAAAGACGCCAAGCGCCATCCTGGCCCTTTTTCCAGACAACGATATACTTCCCCGTGGCCGTCTTGCGCTGACCCGAACTGTCGGGTGCCGAGTAGGACACCTCGCCCACTTCATACGCCATGTCGCCTGTTCCGTGGACCTCTACCGCTTTGAGTGTAAGATCTTTCAAGCCCGCCTTTATGGCTCCTTGCCAGAACTCTTGGATCTTGGCGCGACCATCGACGCGCGGTGCATCCGGCGGAAACACGGCGGCATCCTCGGCATAATGGGCTGCGACCGCAGCGCCGTCACCCTTGTTGAACGCGGCCGCGAAAGTGACAAGTGCGGCTTCGATCTCATTCCGCGGGGTATCGGCGACGCAAGGCGTCACAGCACCGATCATGAGACCGATTGTCAGAACGAACAGAGATCCACGCATATTGAGTCCTCCCAGTCACTCGCTATTTCTTGCGGTCGCAGCTTGGATTCTACCATCTATCAACGCATCGGCCGAGGGAGTTGGTGGAGTGCGATCTCGAGACTCTCGACCAGCCGTGCCATGAACATGAAATCGAGGGTATCGATCGTGTCGCTGGAAAGATGGTAGTTCGGATTCCGAAAAAAGGCCGTATCCGTCACCATCAGGGCAGGCAGACCTGCGTCCCAGAATGAGGCGTGATCGCTCAACCGCGTTTCCGGCAGAATTCTTCCATCAAACGGCAGAAAGAGCGATGCAACCGGCAATTCCTGATTCTGCCGGAAGGCCTTCACGACCGTGCGGCCGAACGTTAGCGAGCGCCAGTTTCCAATAATTCCGATGAAATTTCCCCGTGCGGGATAACCAGGCCAGCGGCCAATGAACGGGTAGTGCTGGCGAGAAGCCGTATAACCGACCATCTCCAAAACGATAGCGCCGAGCACGCGTTCTCCATTGCTCTGGCAAGTGCTGACGAAGACGCGGCTGCCTTGATGGCCCGTCGAGAATGCCGGCGGTTCTTCGAGCGCAAAAGCAGCAAAGACAACAGGTACTTTCAGGCCACTTTGCCGTAGCCGGGCCGCCAGTTCCAGCATCACCGCGACAGCGCTTGCATTGTCGTCCGCCCCGGGAGTCTCGGGGACGGTATCGTAATGAGCACCGACCACATAGTAGGAGGAAGCGACGATCGCGCTTGGAAGCGTGGCCAGCACATTGGTCACTTGTTGACCGAAGACTTCATAGCTTTGCTCGGTCACAGAAAGCCCAGCGCGCTCGAGCCTTGAACGGATGTAGTTTGCTGCGCGCATCAAACTGGTGGGATTGAAGGGAGTCCGAGGGCCAATGTCCACGGCGAGAGCATGGACGTGCTCGCGCAGGCTGTTCTGAAGGGTGTACAGCTCCGACTCCACGACAAACTCCTGTATTGCCGACAAGGTCGCTTCGTCGCCCAAACTGCCCCGCTCCTCCTTCAAGTCTCATGTGCGGTGGCTGCTAGGATTCTTATCAATCAACCGCCGCCTGCCGCAATCGCGTTCCAATTGGCGTGCCCTCGAAGATTCGAGGTGCTTTGCATCTGGTGACAACAGGTGAAAGTTCGCGATTTCGCCGCAAGTTCTCGTCATAGGGTTACCGAACCCATGACCGGAGGCGACCGCTCTTATGGCACTTGTCGGTATCGATCTCGGCACCACCAACTCGCTTATCGCGGTGTTCGGCGAGTCCGGCCCCACGCTGATTCCCAACGCTCTCGGCGATGTGCTGACCCCTTCGGTCATCGGCGTCGATGATGGGGATGGAATTCTCGTGGGAAAGGCAGCACGGGAAAGGCTACTGACGCATCCTGACAAAACCGCTGCTTCGTTCAAACGCTTCATGGGATCGAGGCGGGCGACCACCCTCGGCCGTCATCATCTGCAGCCGGAAGAAATGTCCGCACTTGTATTGAGAGAGCTGAAGGCAGACGCGGAGAATTATCTTGGCGTCCCCTTGACCGAGGCGGTGATCTCCGTCCCCGCCTACTTCAATGATCATCAACGCAAGGCAACACTCGACGCTGGCCGGCTCGCGGGTCTCAAGGTCGAGCGCCTCATCAACGAACCAACGGCAGCGGCGCTGGCGTATGGCCTTTACGAGGTGCAGGAAGGCAAATTCCTGGTATTCGACTTGGGAGGCGGCACATTCGACGTTTCAGTTCTGGACAAATATGAAGGCGTGATGGAGGTGCGCGCCACCGCAGGCGACACCCGCCTTGGGGGCGACGACTTCACCGCCACCATCGAGCGCGTGATCGCGGACAAGCATGAGGTTAACCTCCAGACGCTCTGCGCGAATAGCAGCGCAAAGCTTCGCCGTGCTGCCGAAGCGCTCAAATGTACGCTGACCAGCGGCGACCGCGCGCCGTACAATATCGAGCTGGACGACCGGAGGCTGGAGGGCGTGCTCGATCGAGCCACCTTTGAGGAAGCCTCAGCCCCCTTGCTGCGGCGACTTCGTGCCCCGGTCGAGCGGACGATTGCCGACGCCCTTCTCAAGACGGACGAGCTCGACAGCGTCGTCCTGGTTGGCGGCGCGACGCGCATGCCGATGATACGTTCGCTCGTGGCGCGTCTGTTCGGACGGCTGCCGCTCGTCCAAATCGATCCCGATCGAACCGTGGCGCTCGGCGCCGCGGTTCAGGCAGGCCTGAAGGCAAGAGCGGCGAGCCTGGAAGACATGGTGATGACCGATGTGTGCCCCTATACTCTCGGTGTCGCCGCCGTTGACGATATCGGATTGCTCGACCGCATCCATGTCGAGCCGATCATCGAACGCAACGCCGTGGTTCCGATCAGCCGGTCCAAGAGCTTCTTCACAGTCCAGAACCGGCAGAAGCAGATCGAGTTCGAGATCTATCAGGGCGAAAACCTGCGACCTGAGGACAACATCCTTCTGGGATCGTTCAAGCTTCGGGTTCCCTCGAACGAGGCGGGTGCGGAAGGCGCGGAGGTACGCTTTACCTACGACATCAATGGCGCGCTCGAGGTGCAGGCGACAGCACTATCGACAGGGCTGAGGGAGACCCGGTGCTTCAGAAAGGCGACAGGCCTTACCGAGGCAGAGCTGGAAC